>JAHJCH010000204.1 GCA_018813065.1 Myxococcota bacterium | reverse complement strand
GGCGGCGCGAGGGGGTTGGGGCGGCCCGCGCGCATCACCGCCTGCGCCAAGGGGGTGGGCGCCATCGGCACCTCCCGCAGCGCGCTCTCGTCCAGCTCGATGACCTCCGACACCTCCCCCGCCAAGGGCTCGGGAGCCTCCGCCTGCGCAGTGTAGGTCTGCCCCGCGTAGGTCTGCCCCGCGTAGGTCTGCCCCGCGCGGGCCATCTCGATCAGGGCCTTCTCCTCTGCCCGCTCCGCCTCGATCTGAGCGTGGAAGAGGTTGTTCATGTAGACCGAGAGCATCCCCGAGGCGGAGCGCAGCCCCGCCTCGGCCATGAACGCCTCAAGATCGATCTGCATATCGCGGATGCTCTGATAACGCGCGTCGGGCGCCCGCGCCAAGGCACGCAGCACCACACGCTCAAGGGACGCGGGGTACTGTGGCTCCAGCTCACGCGGCGGCGTGACCCGACACGCCTCGATGGCGTCGAGCATCTCCACCTCATTCTCCCCTTGGAAGAGGCGGCGCCCTAAGGTGATCTCATAGAGGTTGATCCCCAAGGCGAAGATGTCGGTGCGATGATCAACCTCGACGCCCTGGGTCTGTTCGGGGGACATATAGCCGAACTTACCCTTGATTTGACCCACACGCGTAATGCCTGCCTTGTGCGTGGCCTTGGCGATGCCAAAGTCAACGAGCTTTACGCTGCCGTCATATGTCACCAAGATATTTGTTGGAGAAACATCACGATGCACGATTTCACGGGGGCGGCCATCCTCATGCGTTTGAGAATGAGCATAAGCGAGGGCATCACAGACCTCGATGATGATCCGTACCGCGTGATTCAGCGGGAGAAAGCTCCCCGCGTCGATGCTCCTTAAACAGAGATGGCTGAGGTTTACACCTCGCACATGCTCCATCACAATAAAATGGTCACCCTCTTCCCTGCCGAGATCATAAATCTGAGCGATATTGGGGTGAATCAGATTTGCGGCGATGCGAGCCTCATCGAGGAACATCGTCACCAGGTCTTCCTCGCCCTGATGGGAGGGCAGGAGCCGCTTGAGGACCACGTCCTTCTCAAAGCCATCAAGGCCGGTCTGGCGTGCGAGGAAGATCTCGGCCATCCCGCCTGTCGCCAGCCGCTTAAGGAGTGTGTACTTGCCAAACTTTTGGGGGAACGCCATGGGCTCGCTCTCAGACTCCGCGCCGGGCACATCCTATCCTCAAAGCGCGTGGGATAAAACGTGTTCAGAAGCAGGCGCCTTTATGGCCCCCAGCCGCCCCCGATGCCTGGGCTCGGATTGATCGCCTTTCGTCCCGTTACGGACACCTCAAAAATCGTGTTTTTCATTTTAAGGACACTCAAGCCCCTTTTTTTGAACCTAGAGGTGCTCTAAAGGGGGGGGAGCAGGGGGAAAATTTTTCTTTAAAAAAAATGGAAGAATTTTCTCGACATTTGTCCAGAGAAGTGCGACTCTTTCTGCGGAGGTTGATTTGAGATTTGAAACCCTCACCATCGGCGATGAGCTCTTGGACGGTCGAGTTATCGACACAAACTCAAGAGAAATCGGCGCGCTCATCGACGCGCTGGGGCGCCGAGTTTCAACCCATACAAGTGTTCCCGATCAGCTCGATGAGATCGTAACAAGTCTACTCGCCGTCTCCGCGCGGGCAGATTTGTGCGTCATCACGGGGGGGTTGGGGCCGACTTGCGACGATCTCACCTTCGAGGCGCTGGCCCGAGCGGCGGGCGTCGCGCTGCGCTTTGACCCGGTGACTTGGGCGCGGATCGAGGCGCGGATCAAGGCGCGGACGGGCGAGGCGCCCAGCGAGATCAACCGCCGCCAAGCGATGCTCCCCGAGGGCGCTGAGATCCTCCCCAGCGAGGTCGGCACCGCGCCCGGCGTGGCGCTGCGCATCGGCCGCTGCCGCTTCTACGCGCTGCCCGGCGTCCCCGCCGAGCTGCGCTGGCACCTCGATCAGCACGTCGCGCCTGCGCTGCGCCCTTACGCGCGTGAGATCCACCGCCGCGCGCTCTACTTTACGGGCCTCGGCGAGTCCCGCTTGGCCGAGCGCGTCGGCGCGCTGGGCGAGGGCGTCGGCGTCAGCTGGCGGGTGCGCCCCTTTGATATCGCGTTGGGGCTCAGCGCGTTGGGGCGCAGTGACACAGCGCTTGTCGCCCTTGAGGCCGCCGTGGCCCAAGCGCGCCAAGCCACAGGGGACGCCTGCTGCGGCGAGGTGGGGATCGCCGAGGCGATCATCCAGGCGGCGACGGCGGCGGGGCTCACCCTCGGCGCCGCCGAGAGCTGCACCGGCGGGGGGCTCTCCGCCGCCCTGACCGCCATCCCAGGCGCCTCCAGCGCCTTCCTCGGCGGCGTCGTCTCCTACGCCAACGCCGTCAAGGTGGGCCTCCTGGGCGTCTCCGAGGCGACCTTGGCCCGCGAGGGCGCCGTCAGCGAGGCCTGCGCGCGTGAGATGGCCCTCGGCGCGCGCCGGGCCTTGGGCGTGGACTACGCCCTCGCCATCACCGGGGTGGCGGGGCCTGGGGGCGGCACCCCCGATAAGCCCGTCGGCCTCGTCTGCTTTGGCCTCAGCGGCCCCGAGGGGACCTTGACCCAGCGCGTTGACTTCCTCCCCTCGGCGCGGGCGGAGATCCAACGCCGGGCGACAGCCTTCGCCCTCTCCTGGCTCTGGGGCGCGCTGCGGCGGCCCTGGTCCAGCCTCGAAGGCGCGCGCTCGTGACCACGCTGCGCTGCTTTATCGGCGTCCAGCTCTCGGCGGAGGCGCTCAATGGTCTGCGCGGCGCGCAGCGTGAGCTGTATCAGCTGGCCCGCGCGCGGCGCACCTCGATCACCAACCTGGAGAAGGGCGCCCTCTCCTTGCCGTTGGTGGATCTGGGCGAGGTGGCGCTGCCCGCCCTGGAGGCCGTCGAGGTCACCTTGGATCGGATCAGCGCCCGTCACGCCCCCTTTAGCCTCGTCATCGAGGGCGTCAGCGCCTTCCCCGATGAGGCGCAGCCCGAGATCATCTGGGCGGGCCTGCTCGATGAGGCGGGTCGCCTGACGGCGCTGCAAGCCGCGCTGACGGCGCAGCTGAGGCGCTATGATTTCCCTTTGGCGGCGGGGTGTTATGTCCCGCATATCCCCCTGGCTGGCGCGCCCTCTGGCTTCGGCGCCTTGGCCTTGGAGCGCCGCCGCTTGGGGCGGATCAGGGTGGATCACATCGCCCTCTTCGTCCCCTCACGCAAGCGTCGAGGGGCGCGCTTCGTCCCTGGGCTGCAGCGCGCCTTGACGCGCCGCCCTCAAGAGATCACGGAGCCCTCAGATGAGGCGCTCAAGGCTGAGCTTGACGCTCGGCTGGCAGAGTTCAACGCGCAGAGCGCGCAGCGAGAGGGGCCTTGGCCTCAGCCGCTGCGCTCAACATCAGACCGCTGATCCTCGCGAGCGAGGCTGGGTAAGCCACGCTGCGTGTCAATAGAGGAGCTTGATCCATGGCTAAGGGTAAGAAACCGAACGTCGAGTTCGCCGCCCCCGAGCACCGTGAGCGCGCCATCTCCTTGGCGATGAGCGCCATCGAGAAGCAGTTTGGTAAGGGCGCCATCATGCGCCTGGGCGAAGATGAGGCGGCGCAGAAGAGCGTGCCTTGTATCTCCAGCGGCAGCGTCTCCTTGGACATCGCCTTGGGCATCGGCGGCTTCCCCCGCGGGCGCATCATCGAGATCTATGGCCCCGAGGCCAGCGGCAAGACCACGCTGACCCTCCACGTCGTCGCCGAAGCCCAGAAGCTCGGCGGCGTCGCCGCCTTCGTGGACGCTGAGCACGCCCTCGACATCAACTACGCCCGTAAGCTGGGCGTCAAGATCGAGGATCTGCTCATCGCCCAGCCCGACACGGGGGAGCAAGCCCTGGAGATCGCCGATATGCTGGTGCGCTCCGGCGGCATTGATGTGCTCGTCGTGGACTCGGTGGCGGCCCTGGTGCCCAAGAACGAGCTTGAGGGGGACATGGGCGATAGCCACGTCGGCCTCCAAGCGCGTTTGATGTCACAGGCGTTGCGTAAGCTCACCGGCAGCATCAATCGCAGCCATACGTCGGTGTTCTTTATCAATCAAATCCGCATGAAGATCGGCGTGATGTTCGGCAGCCCCGAGACCACCGCCGGGGGCAACGCGCTGAAGTTCTATGCCAGTCAGCGCCTCGATATCCGCCGCATCGGCTCGATCAAGGGCAATGAGACCGTGCTGGGTAACCGCACTCGGGTCAAGGTTGTCAAGAACAAGATGGCGCCGCCCTTCCGCGAGGCCGAGTTTGACATCATGTACGGCGAGGGCATCAGCTTGGCGGGTGAGCTGGTTGATATGGGCTCAGACCTGGACATCATCAACAAGTCGGGCGCTTGGTACAGCTATGAGGGCGAGCGCATCGGCCAGGGGCGTGAGAACGCCAAGGTCTTCCTCAATGAGCGCCCTCAGCTGATGAGCGCGATCAAGACACGCATCATGGAGCACCATGGCATCGTCTTGGACGATGAGGATGACGGCGAGGCGCCCGCCAATGTGGAGAAGGCTGAGCTGAGCGAAGACTGATCATTTAGGGAGATCACAAGCGCGCGGGGCTGTGCTAGGCTCCCTGCCGTGATTGATCTCAACGCCATCCTCAAAATCGCGGTCCAAGGCGGCGCCTCTGATGTCCACCTCAAGGTGGGGCTGCCGCCGCTCTTCCGACTCAACTCCAGCATCGTGCCTCTGCGCAACGGCGAGCGCCTCACCGCGCAGGACATGATCGACTTCTTGTCCAATATGATCAGCGAAGAGCAGCGCGCGCGCCTGATACGTGATCGCGAGCTGGACTTCTCTTATCAGCTGGAGGAGCTGGGTCGCTTCCGGGTCAACGCCCTCTATCAACGCCAGCAGCCAGGCTTGGTCTTGCGGGTCATCCCCACCGAGATCAAGACGATCGATGAGCTGATGTTGCCCAAGGTCCTTGAGCGGATCGCCTTAGAGCGTCGCGGCTTGGTCTTGGTCACGGGCGCGACGGGCTCAGGCAAGAGCACCACGCTGGCGGCGCTCTTGGAGCACGTCAACCAGATCCGCTCCAGCCACATCATCACCGTTGAAGATCCCATCGAGTTTGTCTTCAAGGACAGGCGCAGCATCTTTAATCAACGCGAGGTGGGTGATGATACACAGAGCTTCGCCCGCGCCCTGCGCGCCGCGCTGCGCCAAGACCCCGATGTGATCCTCGTCGGTGAGATGCGTGATCAAGAGACCATCGAGACGGCGATGACCGCAGCGGAGACGGGGCACCTGGTCTTCAGTACGCTGCACACCGTAGACGCCGCCGACACCATCAACCGCATTATCAACGTCTTCCCCCCTCATCAGCACACGCAGATCCGCGTCGGCCTCGCCGCGACCCTGCGCAGCGTCATCAGCCAGCGCCTCCTCAAGCGCGCCGATGGTCGAGGCCGGGTCGCCGCCATCGAGGTGATGATCGCCTCCGCGCGCGTGCGAGAGCTGTTGATGGATGAGCGCGGCGTCTTTGAGCTGAAAGAGGCCATCGCCGCCGGTCACACGACCTATGGGATGCAGACCTTTGATCAAGCGATGATGGTGCTGCTCAAGAAGGGCCTGATTGATCAAGAAGAGGCCCTCAAGCACGCCTCTAACCCCGATGACTTCCTCCTCCGGCTCCAAGGCGTCGAGGGCGCGGGGGGGAACTGGGAGTCCTTTGAGTGACCCGCCTCTTCTTTGTCGTCCTTCTCCTCAGCCTCTCGACCTCTAGCCTCGCCCGTGAGATCGATGTCGTCATCGCGGGTTTTACCGGCCCGGGAGCGCATAAGCGCGAGATAGGCGAGCTTCAACGCGCGCTGCGTAAGATCGAGGGCCTCAAGATCAAGAGCACGCGCGGCTTCACCCGCACGGCGCGGCGCCTCAAGGTGCAGTGGAAGATCCCCAAGAACCGCAAGGCCCTGAGTCAGGTGACCAAGGCCCTCAAGCTTGAGGCGGTCATCTACCTCACGAGCCGCAAGAAGCGCCGCGATCGTATGCTCAACGTCACCGTCTACTCCGGCGAGGATGGCTCGGTGATCGCGCGCCACGATCTGAAAGTGAAGGGGGGGCACTTCAAGGCGGCCATCTGGGAGGAGGTCGCCGGGCTGGTGGGGGCGGATCTGGGCGGAGGCGCGGCGATCAGCGCGCCGGTGGACACGCCGCCCGACACAGGGCTGACCGCGCATGATGATCGCCGCGATGACCGCCGTGATGATCGCCGTGACGCGTATCGGGACGACCGCCGCGATGATGATCGCCGCGATGATTATCGCCGCGATGACCGCCGCGATGATCGCCGCGATGCGTATCAGGACGACCGCCGCGATGACGCTCGCCGCGATGACTATCGCCGCGATGATCGCCGCGATGCATATCAGGACAACCGCCGCGATGACTATCGCCGTGACGACCGCCGCGATGACGCTCGCCGCGATGACCGCCGCGATGACCCCAGCCCAAGCGCCTCAAGCAGCGCGGCCTACCCGCTCTTCGAGGTACACACAGGCCTCGCCTTCCAAGCGCGCCACTTCACCTATGCCTTGGAGTACAGCCGCCCCGGGGACGCCGAGCCGCGCGCGGCGGACATCGACTACAACTCAACCCTCGTCCCAGGCTTCGTCATCGACGGCGAGGTCTATCCGCTGGCCCGCGCCCTCTCGGGCTTTGGGCGAGGTTTGGGCCTGGGCGTCTCCTTCGAGAAGGTCTTTTTGGAGACGAAGCAGGCGGTGGAGTACGCCGACGGGACGTCGGAGATCCAAGCGCTTGAGACACAGCACGCGCACTTCAAGGCGCGCCTCTTCTATAAGCACGCCTTCGGAGAGGGGCTGGCGCCTTATATCAAGGGTGGCTTGACCTATGGTCGCCTGAGCTTTGTCGTTGAAGATAACCCTGAGTATAACGGCGCTGAATATGGCTATTTTGGAGAGCACATCGGCGGCTATATTCCCTTTGGGACACCCTTCGCCGGGTTGGACTTAGATTTGGGTGTGATTCAAGCCGATATGGGTGACACCGTTGAGGAGCTGGGCGGGGCCGCCAATACCTTTGGCTATCGCTTTTATCTTGGCTATGCCGGGCGCATCCTCGGCGCGCTGAGCCTCAAGCTGGGCATGGAGTACACGCTCCTCAAGCAGACCGTGGCTGGGCATGGTCGGCAGTATGGTCCAGGAGCGGAGGGCTTGGCCCCAGAGCACGGGCGGACGGGCGCTGAGGCCGAGGACCAATATGTGAACTTTCGCTTGATGGCTGGCTATGTTTTTTAGCTGTGTTTTTTAGCTGTGTTTTTTAGCTGCGTTTCTTAGCGCTTACGCCCAGCGCGGCGGTCGTTTTTGTAAGAAGGCGTCGATCCCTTCGATGGCCTCCGCCGACATCATCCCCTCCGCCATCACCGCGCCGCAGCGCGCGTAGGCCGCCTCCAGATCCAAGCCCCGCTGAGCGTGATAGGCGGCCTTGCCCGTCCGCGCGGCGCGCGCGCTCAGCCCCGCCAGCTGCGTCGCCCAAGCCAGCGCCTCTTCGGCTAAGACCTCCGGCGCGGTCACGCGGTTGATCAGCCCGACCCGCAGCGCGTAGTCCGCGTCATAGAGATCCCCCGTCAAGAGCATCTCCATGGCGTGACGCGGCGCGATCACCCGCGTCAGCGCCACCATGGGCGTGGCGCAGAAGAGGCCAATCTTCATCCCAGGCGTGGCGAAGCGCGCACCCGCCTCGGCGATCGCCAAGTCGCAGCTGGCGACGAGCTGAAGCCCCGCCGCCGTGGCGACCCCACGCACCTGGGCGATCGTCGGCTGTGGCAGGCGGGCCAAGCGCGTCATCATCTCCCCGCAGCGCGTAAAGAGCCGCGAGGCCGCCTCATGGCTGGGGTCGGCGCGCATCTGACGCAGATCATGACCGGCGCAGAAGGTCGGCCCCGCGCCAGCGAGGATCACGGCGCGGGCGGCGCGATCCTCAGCGATGGAGGCCAAGGCGTCGTCGAGGGCCTCGATCAGCGCCAAAGACAGCGCGTTGCGGGCCGAGGGTCGGTTGAGGGTCAGGCGAATCACCCCGCCGAGGCGCTCGGTGAGGATCAGCGGCGCGTCGGCGCTCATGGGATCTCCTTGGGCTGGGGGCGAGGAAGCGCGGCGGGCTTTACGTCCATGGCGCGCGGCGCCTCTCGTGATAAGGCCGCCTTGGGCTCATCCTTGGCGTCTTTTCGCTCAAATGTTGCCGATTTTTCCTGATTTTTCATGTCTCTGAGCTGATGTTGAGTCGCTTTATCCTCGATCTTTTTTGTCTTCAGCTCAGGCTGAGCGCTTTCGGGCTTAGGGTCTTTGGGCTCAGGCGCAGTTTTTTTAGGCTCAGGTTTTTTGGGCTCAGGCGCAGGGTCTTTAGGCTCAGATTTAGGGTCTTGCTTGGCGTCTTTGGGCTCAGGCTTGGCGTCTTTGGGCTCAATTGGCGTGTTCTGTCTCTCCTTGGGCGGGGGTGTCCCCTTGGGATCGGCCTTGCCTTTGAGCTTCACGCCGCCGCTGAGGCTCTCCTTGATGGGCTTCGCTTTGCCCTTGGGTGACCTTGGGCCTCTGTGCGTCGCGCGGCGCGCGCGCTTCTTTAAGCTGGGCGGCGGCGAGGGCGGCTGAACACGCGGATCAGGCAGCCTGCGTGGATCGCGGGTGTAGTGGACACGCCCTTGCGCGTCGATATAGCGCCTCATCTCGGGGCTGGGCGCCAAGATCAGCAGCCCAGAGAGCGTCAAGAGCCCCGCTAACATCGATGGCCTCGTCTCATCTCCTCTTCCTCCTCATAAAGCGACTCAAGCTCAGCTTCCCCGCCCGCTGCGCGAGGTGCCAAGCGATCATCAACAGGGTCAGCGCCCCGCCCAGCCCGCCGCTCCAGATCGCCAGGCGCCCCCCCTCGGCGCCTTGAAGCACGGCGCCGAGGAGCAGGGCGCTGGCGACCATCCCCAGCGCCACGCGCGTCCCCAGATCCACCAGCCGATCATTGAGCGTGTCGATGCCCTCGTTGTGGATATGGATGCTGATCCGCCCCGCCTCCAGATCATTGAGGAGCTGATGGGCCATCAAGGGCAGCTCCTGGGCGGTGTCGAGGAAGCCCACGGCGCTGCGCATCGCCAAGCGCGAGATGGCCTCGGGGCTGTAACGATCCGCCATCAAGCGGCGAATGTAGGGCGTGATCGTGGGCACGATCTCCAGATCAGGCTTGAGCTGGCGGATGATCCCCTCCACGGTCACGGCGGCCTTGCCCAAGAGGGCGTAGTCCGGGGCGGAGCGGATGCGGAAGCGCTGGGTGGTGTCGAGCAGCGCGCTGATGAGGCTGGCGGTGTCCACCTCGTCGAGCCGCCGCGCCAGGTAGCGGTTGAGCAGATCGGCGATCTCGTCGCGGAACTGCGCCAAGGAGATCCGCTCGGTGGGCCGCCCAATGCGATACAGCAGCCGCGCCGCGCTCTCGGCGTCGCGCATCGCCACGGCCACGGACAGCTGCATGAGGTTGTGCTGCATATTGGCCGTCAGCCGCCCCACGAGGCCGAAGTCCAGGAAGCACAGCCGCCCATCGGGCAAGACCAGCAGGTTGCCTGGGTGCGGATCGGCGTGAAAGAGGCCGTGGTTAAAGCCCATCTGAAACAAGGCGTCGAGGAGCGTGCGCAGCGCGCCCTCGATCAGCGCCGGATCGGCGACGTCGGTGATCTTGACGCCCTCGATGTAGTCCAGCACCAGGGCGTCTTGGTTGGAGAGGTGGTCGATCGTGGCAGGGACACAGACGCGCGGATCATGGGCAAAGTTGGCGGCGATGGCGCGGGCGTTGCGGGCCTCGATGCGAAAATCCAGCTCGTCGAGGAGGGCCTCCTCAAAGGCGCGGACCATGTCGGTGGGCCGAAAGAGCGCCGCCTCCTTGATCGTGGCGTCGAGGAGCCGGGCGAGGAGGTGGAGGAGATCGAGATCCGCGCGCAGGACGCCGTCGAGGTGCGGGCGCTTGACCTTGACGACGACCTCTCGCCCATCCACCAGACGCGCGCGGTGGACCTGGGCGATGCTGGCCGTCCCTAAGGCCATCGGGTCGATCCAATCCAGGTGCGTCTCCAGCGGCGCCCGCCACGCCGCCTCCAGGCGACGCCGCACGGCCTCAAAGGGGATCGCCTCCACCTCGTCTTGCAGCCGCGCCAGCTCACGTTGATACGCGGTGGGGATCAAGTCCGGGCGGCTGGAGAGCACCTGCCCGAGCTTGATAAAGGTGGGGCCGAGGTCTTGGAGCAGCAGACGCAGCCGCTCAGGGGCGCTGAGGCCCCGAGCCTCCTCGAAGGCGCTCGGATCAAGGCCGCCGTCGCCGCGCAGCAGCTGTTGGGCGAGGCGCGAGAGGCCGTGGCGTGTGAGGATCACGGCGATCTGGCGGAGGCGATCGAAGTCTTTGGCGGCGCGCAGCATAGAGCGTGAAGCTATCGCGAACCACGCAGCACGGCCAGCCCCACGGCGCGCCCGTCCCCCGCGCTATCGACCCACGCGCAGCCCCGCCGCGCCCATCAGCAGCGCGCAGAGGAGCGCCCAGAGCCCAGCGGGGCCGCCAGGGCG
>JAHJCH010000203.1 GCA_018813065.1 Myxococcota bacterium | reverse complement strand
CAATACCAAAATGCTCACAAGCAAACATTTTGCCGGTTCTTCCGAAACCCGTGGTGATTTCGTCGGCGCGACGCCAGCAGCGCCGCGCTCAGCGCCAAGGCCAGGCGCCACGCCGCCCGCCTCACGACGCGCTCTCTCGGCCAAAGCCGCGCCGGGAGCGATAGATGGCGCCGCCGCCGCTGCGATACGCCGCCAGGGCGCGCCGCAGCTGGCGCTCATAAAGATCGATGAGGCGCAGGTGCTTGACGACGCCTCGATCAAAGCCCTCCCAGCGATGACCGGGGCCAAAATCCACCGCCGAGCCGTCGATCTCCAGGGCGCCGGGATCATAGGGGCTGCGCACCTTGAGGATCGCCTTGACCAGCTCATAGAGATAGGCCCGCCCATGCAGCGCGGGGCTGAACTCCACGCCGTTAAAGCGAAAGCCCAAGCCCTGACGCCCCGCCTCCAGCTTGCCCACCAAGAACAGCTCGCGGTGCCCCTCGCGCGGCTGGCTCAGCTGGGCCAAGAGCCGCCCAGTCTCATCCACCAGCTGCGACTGCTCCCCCAGCTGCCGCCCCCCCACCAGCTCAAAGACCTTCAAGGTGCGGCGCAGATCGCGGGTGGACTGCACGCTGATGCGCAGGCGCAGCAGGGTGCGCCGCAGCAGGCTGAGGAGCACGCGATCCAGATCCTGAACGGGCACCTCGCGGGCATAGAGGCGGCGCAGCTCATCACAGACGATGAGCCGCCCGATCTCGGGCTCCTTACGCCAGGCGACGTAGATCCCCTTGTGCTGGTCGCGGGCGTGGCGGGCGGCGAGGACGCGCAAATCACTGAGGGAGGGCGAGAGGCGGTCGATGAACACCACCTGCTTGTCATAGCGGGCGTTGCCCAGGAGGCGCAGGACGCCGCGCAGGGAGGGGGCGCCGCAGAGCAGCGGCCCATCGGCGTTGCGCTGGATGATCTGAAAGCGGCCGCCGACCTCATAGACGAAGATGCGGCTCTCGCGGGGGCGCAGCGGATCGAGCAGGACCGTGGAGGCCAGCTTGAGGAGGCCGCCGAGGCGGTTACGGATGGCCGGCAGCATCCGATCCGAGGGCGCCAAGATCACCGGCTCCTCCTCCAGCGGCGCCTCCAGCCGCGTAAAGATGGTGCGCATCACCGCCAGCAGCGCCTTGGGGCCGAGATCCCGATGGCAGAAGACCTCCCCCCAAGAGTTGAGCGTCAGCGTGGAGATATCGGTCAGCTGGCAGGCGCGGCGGCGACCATAGTTAAGGATGTCCCAGTTCTCGGGCAGGTAATGCACCCCCGCGATATCGGAGACATCCGCCGGGTCTCTCGGCTGCTCGAAGTTGATCACCAAGGCGACGCGCAGGGTGCGGCGGCGGGCGAGGAAGTGAGGCGGCGGGATGCTGAAGGGATCGGGGCTCTGAAACACCGCGTGGAAGCGCTCAAGCATATGCCGAAAGTCGGCGGTGTTGACCCGCGAGTGTGTGGAGATCAGCCCCACGACGGTGCCGGGGTAGAAGAGGCCGTTAAAGGTCAGCCAGCCCGCCACGCGGGCCACGGTGTCCCCCGCCCAGATGGGCTCGGCGCGTTGATTCAAGCGATCGCGGTGCAGCTCGCGGTGGATCTCCCAGCGGCGCTGAGGCGGCGCGTCGTGGACCTCCAAGATCGCCAGCCGCTCCTCGCGGCGGGGCTCCTTGAGGAAATAGGTGAAGAGGTGGTGGATCTTGCCCGACTCGCGGCCAAAGACGGCGAAGAGGCGTCGGCCCAGGAGGGTGATGTCTGTCTCATTGATGTGGACCGTCGCCGCGCGCACCCGCTGGGTCAAGCGGCGATAGAGCGAGAGCATAAAGGTGCGGATCTGCTGACCGATCTGATCCACCTTCTCCGCCGACCAAGACTCGATGGTGTCCAGCTCCGCGATCAGATCCGCGTCCCAGCCCCAGCGATTGATATAGGCCTGCATGACGCGAAAGCGGCGCAGGAACTTGGTGCGATCCACGCGCTCCCGCGACAGCTTCATCCCCACCTTGAGATAAAAGCACTTCTGCACGAGGCGAAAAGCCGCCCAATCGCCTTGAGAGGAGAAGTACTCGCTGATGGCGTCAAAGAGCAGGACATAGGGATCGGTGAAGGCGCTCGACGTGGCCTCATCGGCGTCCTCGGGGCGGCTGAGGACGCGGGACTTCAGCTCATCGCAGAGGAGGCGTGGCCGGGTGGCGTCGAGGTAGCGCGTCAGGAGCGCCATCTTGAGCAGGCTCTTAAAGGGGCTGTGCAGGCTCTTGTTGATCTGCCACAGCGCCGCGCCGAAGAACTCCCCCTGATCGATCTGCCCGATAAAGCCCAGATCGATAAACGCGATCTCTGCGGGCAGCGCGGCCAGGCGCAGGGCTTGACCGACGCGCGCATAGCCCGCCGCGTCGAGGCCCACGGGCACGATCCACCACAGGGGGATCTGCCCGGAGATAAAGACCGCCGTGCGGTAGAACTCCTCCTTTAAGAGCTTGCCTTGGGCGCTGCCCGAGGAGTCCACGTCCTCCTCGGCGCCGCCGAAGTCATTGTCATAGGTGCGCTGCGTCTCCATGACGAAGAAGTGCGCGTCGAGGCCACGCGCGTGCGCCCAAGCCTCGATGGCCTTGACCTTCTGCCCCAGCAACCGCATGGCCTCGGGGTTGAGGCTGCCCTCATCGACGAGCACCCAGTAATCCACGTCGCTCTTACCGGACTGACCGATGGTGCCGACGCTGCCCATCGCCAGCAGGGCGCGGATAGCGGGCTGCGCCACGGCGTGCCCCACGCCGCCGCGCCGCGCCAACAGCTCCTCCGCCGCGCCCCGGATGGTCAAGTTGAGATCAAAGCAGGCGATCCCGCACGGCGCGCGCTTGATATAGCCGGGCAGACCCGAGAGGTTGACGTGCAGGAGATAGGGGATGGCCGAGAAGGCCGCCCGCTCCTTGGGCTTGAGGGCTTGATAGAGGTGGGCCAGCTTCTCGCGGGTGAAGCGCAGATAGCGGCGCAGGTTGCCCGCCAGCGTCAACATGGCGGGGGGCTGCTGAGGCATATGACGGCTGGCGCGCAGGGCCGCCTCGAAGAACGCCTCGGCCAGTGGGCGGCCATCGGAGGGCGTCTCCGCCTCGGGGGCGGGGCTCAGCTCCAGGGGGCCGAGCTGGGCGGGGGGGGGCGGGGCGCTGTGATCCTCCGCGGGCCCCCAGCGCACCGCCTCATCATCGAGGCTGCGCAGCCAGCCCGCCACCGAGTCCACCGCCGGCGCGCGGCGTGGTGGGGGGGCGGCCTCTGGCGCCGCAGAGGTTGACCCTCGTGGTTTCTCGGCCAAGGCTCACCTCAGCGTCAACGGCTGTGATCTCGCGCTGGGCTTCAGGGTTTGTCCTGCGCCAAAGACAGGGTAGCGCACGGGATAGCGCGGCGAGGTCAGGACCAGCTGCATGGCGCGGCGTGTCGCCAGGTTAAAGATCAGCGGCGCCAGCAAGTTGGCCGTCATCCGCTTGGGATCACCGGGGATGGTCAAGATCACCGAGACGATCAAATCCTCGATGATCAAGTCCTCCTGGGTCTCAGACGCGATGATCTGAATCTCGCGGCGCTTAAGCTCCAGCTGATAATCGGGCTTGAAGTAGGTGGGATCGGTGGTGATAAAGGCCAGCGCGCCGTCTTGAATGGACTGAAGCCACTTAAAGGGGGTGTCGCCGTGGTCAATGACCACATAATCGGTCAGGTGAGTAAAGCCCAGGAGCCCCATAGGAAAATGAAACGAGGTCTTGGGGTCCACCTCCAAGGCGCCGAAGCGCGCCGTCTCGACGCGCATCACTCATCCTCCGTGTCGGGCGTGGAGAAGAGATCACTCAGCGCGTCGAGGATGTTCATATCCGCGCCGGTCGCCTCGACGTTGGCCTCATGGATCTTGTCATACAGCTCCTCGCGGCAGACATAGACCTCACGCGGCGCGATGATCCCCAAGCGGACCTGCTTGCCTTTGATCTCTTTGACCACGACGCGGATGCCATCACCGATGCAGATCGACTCGCCCACCTTGCGGGTCAACGTCAGCAAACCGCCCTCCTAGCAGTCATTGAGCGCAGGATTTAGCGCAGAAAATCCAGCAGGGTCGCCCCGCTCATGAGGCGGCTGCTCGTGGCCAATGTGGCCTGCAAGGCATTGTCTGTCAAACTTAAATCGGCGACGACCGCCGTGAAATCCGCGTCCTTTAAGTCGCTGATCTCCGAAGGCAAGCGCGCGCGCAGGGCCTCATTGACCGCGCGGGCCTGCCCCAGCGTCTCCAGGGCGATCCCCAGCCGCCCGCGCGCCGTGTTGAGCTGCTCTTGACCCGCCTCCAAGACCTCGAAGGCGTCCTGCATCGGCCCCTCCAGGCGCCCACGGATGGCCGCGGCCAGATCATTGAGGTTGGCAAAGAGATCCACGGTGGCGGGCGTGCCATCACCGAACGCCGCGCCGCCGGGGAGGCTCGCCTCCAATCGCAGCCCCTCGCCCACCTCCAAGCGCAGCGCGCCGGTGTCGCCTTGAAAGCCCAGGGCCGCGTCATAGGGCGTCGCCGCGCCATCACCGCCGAAGAGGGCGCGCCCCTCCACCCGCGTATTGGCCAGGCTCAGGAGGTGATCGCGCAGCCCCTCGATCTCCAGGGCGATGTTCTCAGCGTCTTGAGGGCTGAGGCTGGCGTTGAGGCCTTGGATGGTCAGCTCATGGACGCGGCCCAGGGTGTCATGGGCCTCGCTCAAGCTGGCATCGCTGCGCAGCAAGCGCGCCTCAGCGACATCGGCCCCGCGCTCATGCTGCTCCAGGCGGGCATAGCGGCGCTCCAAGGCGCGGATACGCAGCGTCGCGCCGGGATCATCGGAGGGGCGCAGGACCCGCGCGCCGGAGACCAGCTGCTCATTGGCGCGCTCGGCGCGGTTACGCAGCCGCTCGATCTGCTGTGCGGGTCGCTGATAGCGGATTCGCTCGGTCAAGCGCATGGATCACCTCACCAGGGACAAGACCTCATCGAGCATCTGATCCACGGTCTGGATCACGCGCGTGCTGGCCTCGAAGTGCTTCTGAAAGCGGGTCAGATCCACCATCTCCTCATCCACGCTGACGCCCGCGACGGACTCACGCAGCGCCTCGGACTGATCGCGGCGGACCTCCAGCTGCGCTTGGGCGCTGAGGTTATCGGCCATCAGCCGCCCCAGGCCGTGGATCTGATCGGTGAACTGATCGGCGAAGGTGCGCCCGGCCAAGGCGGCGTGCGTGGCGCGCTCCAGATCGGCGAGGGCCTGAGCGTTGGCGTTGTCATGCGGCGCGCCGCCCACCGCCGCCGCGCCGACCTGGGCCGTGGTCAGGGCGGGATCGACGCCCATCTGCGAGGCGGCGCCCGCGACGGCGGCGGGCGCGATAAAGAGATCGCGGCCATTGAGGCCATCGAGGCCGAAGCCCGCCTGATGCACGGCGTTGACCTCGGCGGCGAAGGAGAAGGCCAGGGCGTCGAGGGCGTCGCGCTCATCGTTGAGGCGCTGACGGACGGCCAGCAAGCCGCCCACCTCGCCGCCGTGGAGGCGATCAGTGAGATCCGAGGGGCCGTGCTCACCGATCAGATGCACCTCCAGCCCCGCAGGCCCGGCCACGCCCGCCAAGGCGCGCGCCCGATCCCCCTGCACCAGCGTAAAGCCCCCCTCGATCTGAAGGGTCACCTGCCCCGTCTCGCCATAGATCGCCTGGATGGGCAGCTGATCCGCCAATAACCGCACCGCCTCATCGCGCTGATCGCGCAGATCATTGGCGTCGGCGACGGCCTCATCGGAGGCGATCCGCGCGTTAAGGCCCGCCACCCGCTCGATCAAAGCGTTGATGTCCTCGATCCGCCCATTGAGATCGGCGTCGATCCCCGCGCTGAGGGTGGCGACGTCGCCATCCAAGGTCGTAAACGCGCGGGCGACGCGCCCCGCCGCCGCCAAAAGCTCTTGGCGATGCCCCAGGCTGCTGGGCGACAAGCTCAGCTCCCGCGCCGCGTCGAAGAAGGCGCCCATCGACCCCCCCAGATCGGGCTGGGTGCCCTCGCTGAAGAGGCGCTCAGCGGCGCGCAGCGTGTGTGTCTGGGAGGCGGAGAAGCCCAGCTGGCTGCGATCACGCAGGACCTGGCGCTCCAAGAAGGCGTCATGGGCGCGCTGCACCGCATCGACGCGGGCGCCCTGCCCCAAGTAGCCGGGCCGCCCCAGATACACGGCGTCCATCACCGAGACGCGGGCGCGCTGACGGCTATAGCCCTCGGTGTCGGCGTTGGCGATGTTATGCCCCACGGTGGCCATGCCGATCTGCGAGGCGCGCAGGCCCGAGGCGCCGGTAAAGAAGGCGCGGCTGAGGGTCATCGACGACCTCCGATGCGTGGGCCATAGGTGCCGCCCTCTTGACGGCGCCCCAGATCATTAAGGGTGGCGCTGACGATCTGCCGCGCGCTTTGAGCGGCGCGATGGCTCTGGGCGTTGAGGGCGGCGGCGCGCTCGGCGGCGGCCTGGAGGGCCAGCCGCAGCGCCTCAAGGGCCTCGGCGTGGGCGGGCTGGGCCGCAGCCAGGGCGCGCAGACTCGGCGACGACGGCGCCAAGCGGCTCAGGTGCGCGCGGCCCTCGCGTTGAGCGCGCTGATACGCACTGGCCGCCGCCTGCTTGCGCATGGTGGCTTGCTGAAGGGCCGAGGCGTCGAGACACCGCAGGGCCTCATGCTCCGCCTCAAGGGCCGCGTTGAGGACGCCCAGGGCGTCGATCTGCGCTGAAAGGTTGGACAGCAGCGCCTTCATGATCGCGCCTCATGTTGAACCACGAAGAGGCGCGCGGCGCGGAAGGGGTTAACCGTTAAGGAGCGCCGCCTCGCGGATGATCCGCTCCGCGACGGACTTGAGATCCGCCTCATAGGTGCCGTTGGCGATGGCCGCGCGGAGCTGAGCGATGCGGGCCGTATCCACGCCGCCGGGCTCAGACGCGCGCACCACAGAGGCGGCCTCCTCATGGGCCAGCTCCACCTTTTCGGCGGCGCTGTGCTCCGCGCGGAGCGTGGCCTTCTCGTCCGCCTTCTTCCCCTCCAGGCGGCTGGGCCGCCCGAGGTTGGAGGGAGAGAAGTTACCACTGATTCTAACCGCCATGTTTGACCTCGATTTACCCGGTTTAGGGTCGCACACCCCCCATCGACCGAGGCCCCGCGCACTTGAACGGAAAATCCTGCGCGCGCCGAAAACGGCGCCCAGATGGACGCGGCGCGCCTCATCGGGCGGCCCCATAGGCGGCCAGGGCGCGGGTCGAGGCGGCGGGCTTGAGCAGCTCGCCGACCTGAAGGCCGGGCTGGCCCAGGAGGTGGGCGGGATTGAGGGCTTGGCCGTCGCGGCGCGCCTCGAAGTGCAGATGAGCGCCGGTGCTCTGCCCTGTGGAGCCCACGCGGGCGATGGCCTGGCCCTCGGCGACGCGCGCGCCGGGCGCCACCAGCAGCCGGGAGGCGTGGGCATAGAGGGTCGTCAACCCCTCGCCGTGATCAACGATCACCGCCTGCCCTTGGGCGCCGCGCGCCCCGGCGAAGCGGACCACGCCCGCGCGCGCGGCGTGGATCGGCTGCCCCTCGGGGGCGGCGATGTCGAGGCCCTCATGGCGCGCGCCGTGGCGATTGAGGCCGAAGGTCTGGGTGACGCGGCCGCGCGTGGGGGCGCGCAGCGACGCGGCGGCCTGGGCGCCCTCGGTCATCGACGGGCGCGCGCTCAGGGCCGTGATCACGGCGGGCTGTAAGGCGGCGGGCTGTAAGGCGGCGGGCTGTAAGGCGGCGGGCTGTGAGGCGGCGGGCTGTAAGGCGGGGGGCTGTACAGCGGCCTCATCAAGCTCATCAAGCTCACCCGACGCCCCCGCCTCCTCCGCCGCGCCCAGCTGCGAGGCCAACAGGGCGCTGAGGCCCAACCCGCGCTGGGCGATGATGCCCGCGTACTCTTGATCGAGCATATCGGTGAAGATCGCCTCACCGTAGCCGCCGTCGGTCAGCGCGCTCTTTTGGATGGTCGCGCGCATCGACTTTAAGATCTGATGGACGAAGACGGCCTCAAACGCCTTGGCCGCCTCACGGATACGGGCGGGGCTATCGCCCTCACCCGGCGCGCGTGGCGCTTGAAGGCCCTCAAACCGCGCCAAGCCCAGGGCGTCCATTAAATCACCTCCAGCTTGGCCCGCAGCGCGCCCGCCTCTTTAAGCGCCTTGAGGATCGAGATCAGATCACGCGGCTGCGCGCCGAGCTGATTGAGCGCGTTGACCAGATCCCCCAAGCGCGGGCCGGGGCGCACCAGCATGATCGGCCCGCCCTTCTCCTGCACGCCCACCTCCTCGTTCATCTCCTTGACCGTCTCGGCGATGACGCCGGGGACCGCCTTCTCCTTACGCTGGGTGCGGATGATCAGGCTGCCGTGGGCGATGGCGGCGGGGGCGATGCGCACGTCCTGGCCGATGACCACCGTGCCGGTGCGCTCATTGATCACCACGCGCGCCTCCACATCGGGCGTCACCTCCAGGCGCTCGATGATCCCGATAAAGGCCACAGGGTCCTCTTTATAGAGAGCGGGCAGCTTAACCTCGACGGCGCCCGCGTCCAGGGCCGTCGCCAGGGGCTCACCCAGGTTCATATTGATCACCATGGCCACGCGCCCCGCCGTGGTGTGATCGGGATCTTGAAGGAGGAGGCGCACGACGCCCCCTTGCAGGACGCTGTGGGGGCGGGCCACCTGGACCTGGGCGCCATCGGGGAGGATGCCCACCGTGGGGTGGTTCTTGGTCTCACCGCCGCCGCGCCCGCCCACGGAGTAGCCGCCGACGAGCAAGGCCCCCTGGGCCGTCGCCCGCGTCTCGCTGTGGTTATCCTTGAGGGCGGCGAAGAGCAGCGTGCCGCCGTGGAGGCTCTTGGCATCGCCGACAGAGCTGACCTTGACATCGAAGCGTTGACCGCGCCGCGCGTAGGGGGGCAGCTCCCCCGTCACCAGCACCGCCGCGACGTTCTTGAGCTTGACCTGCGCGTTGGGGATGGTCAGGCCCAGGGCGGCCATGGCCTGCACGATGGACTTCTGGGCGAAGAAGGTCTTATCCGAGTCGCCGGTCCCGGCCAGGCCGATGACCACGCCATAGCCCACCAGCTGCTCGGCGCGCTCACCCTCCAAGCGCGTCAGATCCTTCAACCGCTCCGCGTGAGCCAGGGACAACAAGCAACAACAAACGAGGGTGAGGCGCATCACGAAGCTCCCTTAAAACGGCCAAATCAAATCGAGGATCTTCGAGGCCCAGCCGCGATCAACCTTGTCGCCGCTGATGACCACCTCGGCGAAGGCGATGCGATCCGAGCGCACGTTGCCTTTGCCATCGATGTCATCGGGGCTGACCATGCCGCTGAGATAAAAATAGCTGATCTGATCATTGAGGTTGAGGCTGCGCTCGCCCTCGATGAAGAGGTTGCCGTTGGGCAAGATCTGGCGCACCACACAAGGCACGGTGGCCTTAACCTCCTCAGAGCGCTTGGTGTTGCCCGCGCCCTTAAAGCCGCTCTCGGTCAAGAACTCCACGGCGTTATCCTCGCCCAGCTGCTTGGCCAGCTTAAAAAAGGCGGTCAGCTCGCTCTTAAAGCTCTCGCTCTTGCTCGCCTCGGTGCTGTTGGCGCTGCTGGCGGTGGACTGCTCATCCACAGAGACGACCACCACATCATTGACGGCGTAGGCGCGCTGATCGGTGGCGAGCTGGGCGAGCAGGCCATTGGGATTAAAGCGATCCGGGCTGCGATCCACCTCGGGGGCCTGGGGCAAGCTGAAGACGCGCGGCGCGTGGCGGTAATGGTTTTGGCGCACGCAGCCCAGGACCGAGAGGGCCAGGACCGAGAGGGCCAGCGCGGCCCAGAGCAGGCGTCGAGCGTCCATCCTCAGTCCCCCATCAAGACGGTGTCGGCGTCGATGACGCGCCCCTGCACCACGCGGCGGGTGGCCAGGACGCGCACGGCCACGCTGGCGCCGCGCAGCCCATCGCGCAGGGCCTCGGCCTTGGCGATGATCTCCAAGCCCTCCATCCGCCGCACCAGGTTGATCTGATCGCCCCGCGCGAACAGCTTAGGGGGCTGAAAAGAGGCCGCCCGCAGCGGCACGCCGGGGCGCACGTTTTGGCGAGCGACGCCGCCCATAAAGTCTAAGCCCAAGGCATCAGGGGGCAGCTGGGAGCGGCGCACGCGCAGGGGCACCAGGTCCTCGGGCTCCAGGATCTCGCCGCGCAGGAGGGCGCGCTTGGCCCCCACCGCCTCGCCCCAGAGATCCACCTGGGCGTTGAGGCGGCGCAGCACCTCCACATGATCGCCCTCGATGACCCGCACCTCGATGGGGAGCTGCGCCCCCTCGGCGAAATACGCCTCCACCTCAAAGCGCGCCGCCTTGGGGATCTTGAGATCGGAGATGGGGGGCAGGCGCAGGCTGGCGATCTCGACATCGGGGGGGATGGCCGCCTCGACGGCCTCGCGCATGGCCTCGCGCAGCTGCGCGGCGGAGAGGGTCTGAGCGGGGCGGCGCAGGGTGACCTTGGCGGCGCCCCGCACCTTGACGTTAAGCCCCGCGCGCTTGAGCTGGGCCTCGACGAAGGCGCGGCGCAGCACGCGGCGCGTGCCGGGCGAGGGGCTGGGGCCGAGATCCAGCGCCT
>JAHJCH010000202.1 GCA_018813065.1 Myxococcota bacterium | reverse complement strand
CGCAGCAGCCCTTGGGGCAAGACCAGGGCGCCGCCGACGACCCTGGGCGTCATCGAGATCACATGACGCGCAGCGGCGTGCGCCGCCTTACGCGCGTTTAAGCGCCCCCCCAAGTCCAAGGCGGTGCGGCGGGCGCGCTCTTGTAGCGGCGTGATCTCTTTGCCCGGAGAGGGCTGATCACGCAGCCGCTCCCACTCGCGCGTCCAACGATCAATCTCCACGGTGAGCCGCGCGTTGACCGCCGCCATCACCTTGTCGGCGTACTCCATGTGGCGGGCGCTGATCTCTTGGGTGTGCTGAGGGACAAGCGCGCGCGCCGCCAGCGTCAGCGCGTGTTGCTCCAGGTTTTGTTGAAGCCAGGGCGCGTCGAGCAGCGCCTTCAAAGGCGCTTCAAGTTGGGCGCGCGTTTCATCCTCCAATGGATCGAGATCAAGATGCGGCGCCCATCCTGCGGGGGTGGCCGCGCCCGCTTCATCCACCCAGACAAATTGAAGGCGCTTGCTCAACACCTCGCCCGCGCCGGTCTTGATCTCGTGGATCAGCAAGAAGAGGAGCCGCGCGGATTCGCCGTCCTCTTGTGGATCAATCAACACCGCGCCTTGGTGCAGGAGCGCGCCGTGACGCGCCAAGAGATCACCCGTCAGCGCCATCATCAGCGGATGCCCTGGGTGGAGCAGCGCGGCCAGCGCGCGCCCTGGGCGATCCGTGGGGCGAATGGCCTCGCGGGTAAAGCACACACGCTCATAGCGTTGAAGGACAGGCGCGCGCCCGACCTGCGCGGTCCCTTTGCCGCGTTGACGCAGCGTCGGCGGCACATAGGTGATCTCAAAGCGGCCCAGCTCGCGTGGGTAGAATGTGCCCCCCAAGGACTCAAAAGCAGAGGTGAAGAATGACTGTAAGAAGTGCGGTTGAAGCCGCCGCGCCTCGGCCTTCTCCATCTCGGCCTTCACCGCAAACAGCCGCTCAGGGCTCAGCGTCTCCCGCGCCAGCGCCTCGCGCTGAAGCAACGCCTCAAGCCGCGTATGATCCAACGCCCTGTCAACGCGCTCATAGAGCCGCGCGCGCACTTGGGGCTGATCCCCATAGCGGATGGCCTCAATCAGCAAGTCGCGCAGGCTGCGCCCCTCAAAGACCTCGCCCAAGATGTCAAAGACGCGCCCTTGGAGAGCCAAGCTCTCCACATGGAGCTTGTCGAGGAGGCGATGATACACGTCGCCCTCGCGCGTCTCTTTGGCGACGAGGTTCCAGAGATGGCACACCTCGACTTGGCCGATCCGGTGAATCCGACCAAACCGTTGTTCAAGGCGGTTGGGGTTCCAGGGCAGATCGTAGTTCACCATCAGGTTGGCGACCTGGAGGTTGACGCCTTCCCCGGCGGCGTCCGTGGCGATCAAGACACGCACCTTGGGATCGGCGCGGAACATCTCCTGGATATGTCGCCGCGCCTCGCGGGGCGTGCCGCCGTGGATCGTCACGATGGCCTCGGGATCACCCAAGACGCCCGCGATCTTATCGCGGAGGTAGTTCAACGTGTCGCGGTGCTCAGAGAAGAGGATGAGCTTGCGTTGGCGCCCCTCCGCGTCGCGCATCTGTGGCGTGCCTTGGAGTATCCGCGACAGCTCATCCCACTTGCGATCTTGCCCGCTGTGGACGAGGGCCTGGGCGTGTTGTTGAAGCGCGCCCAAGATGAGCACCTCAGCCTCAAGCTCGGTGATGGTCTGCGCGGCGGAGGCCTCATCCAAGACCTGCGCCTCCAGCGCCTCCAGCTCCGCCGCGTCGAACGCGTCCTCGTCGTCCTCATCGATCTCGGCGATCAGGGGCAGATTGACCTCGGCCCAAAGATCACCCAGACCACGCCGCGCTTCCTCCAGGCGCTTCTCCAAGCGCGCTTTGCGCCGCTTGAGCGATTGAAAGATCGCCTCGGGGCTGGAGGCCAAGCGCCGCTGTAGCGTGGTCAGCGCAAACCCCACCGCGTTGCGCTTGCGGCCTTCGAGCGCGTCGGCCTTGCCCATCTGCTCTTTGACATAGGTCGTGACGCGCTCATAGAGCGCCGCCTCGCTCTCCGACAGCGCGTAGTTGGCGGTGTAGGCGCGGCGCTCAGGGAACAGCGGCGTGCTGTCAAACTTGATCAGCTCCTCTTTGACCATGCGCCGCATCAGATCCGAGGCGTCCATGTGTGGGCCGACGCCGGTTGGATGTCGTCCATAAAAACGATCGGGGTCCAAGAGCGAGAGGAAGAGCTGAAAGTCCTCCTCTTTGCCGTTGTGCGGGGTCGCGGTCATCAGCAAGAGGTGACGACACTGCGCGCTGAGCTGCTCGGCGAGAAGGAACCGCTTGGTGCGCCTGATCTCCGAGCCGAAGAAATGGGCCGAGAGCTTATGGGCCTCATCAAAGATCACCACATCCCATGTCAACGCGGTGATCTGCGATGTCAGCGCCTCGCTGCGTGAGATCTGATCCAGCCGCGCGATGATCTGCGGGTAATCCTCAAAGGGGTTGCCGCTGGGCGAGGCGGCCTCAAGCTCACGGCCAAAGACGCGAAACTCAAGGCCAAATTTTTCATAAAGCTCATCTCGCCACTGCTCAACGAGGCTCCCCGGCGCGATGACCAAGATGCGCTGCGCGTCCGCGCGCATGATCAGCTCACGCAGATAAAGCCCCGCCATGATCGTCTTCCCCGCGCCGGGATCATCGGCCAAGACGTAGCGCAGGGGCTGGCGCGGCAGCATCGACTCATACACTGCGGTGATCTGATGAGGCAGCGGCTCTACGTTGGCGGCGTGAATGGCCATCATCGGATCAAAGAGGTAGGCCAGCTCGATGCGCTTGGCTTCGATCACGCGCTTCAAGGTCGCGCCGTCCCCTTCAAAGCTCCAAGGGCGGTTTGTCGTCGCCAAGTACACGTCGGTGAGCGTCGCGTCTTGAAGGAGCTGCTCCCCCAGCGCGCCATCCGCGCGCTTGTAATAGATCGTCAGCGAGCCTTCATCGAGCGGCTGCGTGGCGATCACCGTGATGGCCTGATCGGGCTCGATGCCTTGGAGGCGCACACCGGCTTTGATGTCTTGGAGTCGAATCACGGCGCCTTGTCCCCTTGTCTTTTGGCGGGCCTGTCCAACACAGGGGATATCGTGTTTTGAGGCCGCGCGCAGCCTCTCGGAACCTCCGAGGTTAAAAACCGTTGTGTCGCGCAGCCTCTCGGAACCTCCGAGGTTAAAAATCGTTGTGTCGCGCAGCCTCTCGGAACCTCCGAGGTTAAAAATCGTTGCGTCGCGCAGCCTCTCGGAACCTCCGAGGTTAAAAACCGTTGCGTCACACAGCCTCTCGGAACCTCCGAGGTTAAAAATCGTTGCGTCGCGCAGCCTCTCGGAACCTCCGAGG
>JAHJCH010000201.1 GCA_018813065.1 Myxococcota bacterium | reverse complement strand
GCGCCAAAGCACCACTCATGGATTCTCCTCGCTCGCGGGGTAGGGGCTGCTGTATCTTCAGCAGGTCCAACGGGAGCTGATCTTGGGAAAGTGTTCGGAAAACACATACTTGGGGGGGGTCGCTTGAACGACCTATACGCAAGCGTTTTTTAGGGATCTTGAGGTCGATGTCCTTGAGGTTATGCTCGCAGGCGCCGCGGATCTCTAGACGCTCTTGGGCCATAAGCCCCTCCAAAAGTTCAGGGAGATTCGCCGAGAAGATACACCACTGACCGAGGGGTCGCGAGGGAGGATCGAGGACGCGTGAGCTGCTGGCGAGGAGCGCGTTGAGCTCGCCCCGCTCACGTCCTCCAGTGGGCGTAGCCCACGCGACCCTTGAGTGAGCGATTAATCGTCGTCGCCAAAAAACAGGTTAAACACTAAGAACATCATACCAACACCTAAAGTAAGTCCATCCTCCCACATAAACCCAAGCACGAGCGCGAGGATCGCGAACACCCAGCGCAGCCATGGAGGTAAAGCGCTCCAGAAGTTAATTAAGCGATGCATCTAGAAGCTCCTTTCGCAGATTTCTTAAAAGATTTTGCTTCATTTATACGATAAGTTCGCGAGTAAAAACAGGTGACGTCTTTTATATTATAAAACCATTATGAGTTAATATTTATCTAGATTTTTTATCTACTACTTTATACTTTTACATCAAACATCCCATAAAATAAGAAGTCAAAGATAAGCTGATCATCAAAAAATGTCGAGAGAAATCCTCAGAGCGGTAATCTCAGGTAAGATAGGGCTTACGCGCTTGAATCAATGAACCGCAATGCCGCTCAGGA
Source organism: Myxococcota bacterium (assembly GCA_018813065.1). Taxonomy (GTDB): domain Bacteria; phylum Myxococcota_A; class Bradymonadia; order UBA7976; family UBA1532; genus JAHJCH01. Next base: position 2,223 of record JAHJCH010000201.1, on the reverse strand, counting down.
GAGCGGCGCTCTGAGCCCTGTTTTATGGAGCGCCAATCTCCTAATTATTCAAGGTTGCTCAAGGTGAGTTATCCAAAGCCAAGTGCGTAAGTCCTATAAGAAACACGATAGATCATCTGTCAAGGATCAATCGCCCCTTAACGCCACGTCGCGCTGCCTCTCCCCGTGAGCCACGTTGAGTGAGGTTTTAAGCAGACTCTTCTGACGTTTGAGGTATCCTGCCCACAGCAAAAACAACGAAGGAGCGCGGGCATGTCCGAGCACGCGACACGAGACGCGCACGCCAAAGACACAGGCTCATCAAGTCAGGGCGCCTCAGAGGCGCTCTCGGGTGAGCTTAACCCCGCCACGAAGCAGAGCGAGGAGCTGACTGACGCCGCCACCACCTCAGGGGCTGGAGCCAACCCAGGCAGCTACAGCCGAGCACGCGAGGCGCACCGAGAGGATCTCAAGAAGCTCGATGACACCATCGCCGTGGGGCTCAATGAGCACTCGACGAAGTACGGCGAGGCGTGGCCCAACGCCGCCGCTTGGCTCCGCGCGGGGAAGACCAAGCTCGTGGCCTTGACTCAGACTCACGATGGGGCGGCCCGCGCCAAGGCGCTCGGGAAGCCGGATAAGGTGGCGATGTTTGGGATCGACGCGGTCACGCCCACCGACTCTGGCTACGCTCAAGACAACCTGAAGGACAAGAGTAATATCTACTGCGCGAAGCCCACATGGGGTGGGTTTCGCAGCGGCGGCGGCACCAGCACCATCGCGATCATTCAGCCGCGCACCCGCGACGCTTCGAGGCTACGGGCGATCATCGTACACGAGGTCCAGCACGACGCAGATCACCACGGCGCCTCGAAGATGGAGCGCTTCATCACCGAGTTTCGCGCCTACTGGGTCGATCAATCCAACGCCCGTCATAAGGCGACATCTGGGAGCGCAGACCCCCGCTTAAAGACTAAAGATGGCGTCACGTTGAGCGGCTTTGATAACCGAAGGCAGCAGGCCATCTTTAAGCATCTGTGGGATTCAGGCTCTTATGACTATGTGAAGGAGCTCTGGAAGAGCGCCGCGGATCGTCAGCGCGTCTTAGCCTTTAAGAGCCCCACGGGCACCAACCTCGTCAACTCGCCGCGCATCGATGATGTCTACCTCGCGCTCTCCAAGCGGCGCGGCGTTGAGGCGGTGATGGCCGCCGCGAGCAAGCTGACCCCCTCCGATCTCAAGGCGATCGCCGCGGGCGAGATGCGCGCGGAGTGGGAGGCGCTGATCAACAAGAGCTTTCAGGGCGCGACGCGGACCCGAGTCTTGGGGGCCGTGGGGCTCAAGCCCCGCGCGCCGGGCGTGCAGTGGGCGGTGGTCGATCAGATCTATGAGATGCTCCAGGGCTCTAAGCCTGACGCGAACAAGCTGATGAGCTTGGCCTCACAGCTCAAGGCCGCGGATCGGGCGGCCCTCCAAGCGCCAGAGATGAAGTCGGAGTGGACGGGCCTCGTGGAGAAGCGCCTTAAGGGGGCGGCCCGCGCGCAGCTCCTCAAGGCGCTGGGCCTCGATAAATGAAGCGCGCCCTCAACGTTGAGGCGCTGCGGGCTCGCGACGCCTGCGCGGAGGGGATCAGCTGGCTTGAGGCGCGCGGGGGGCGGCTGTCCCTAGAGGGGCCGCTCGAAGAGGCCGCGCTGGAGGCGCCGGGCTTCGCCGCTTGGGGCTTCTTTCATATGCCCGAGCTGCGCGACGCCTTGGGTGAGGCGCGCCTCCTTGAGCTGGCGGGCCCGAGGCACGCCGCGCTCAGCGCGCTCTTTGATGACCTCCGCGCGGCGACCTTCCTCACGAGCGCGGGCGCGGATGAGGTCATTCAAGGTGAGGTCGAGGCGCACCTGCGCGCCCTCTCAGCCCTCCCGGTCAAGCTGGGGCTCACCGCGCCGGTCGCGATCTCACGGGTCAGCCTCACCGACGCCTGGGGGCTCTGCCCGCCCTCAGAGGAGGGGCTCCCCACGCCGCCCCCGAGCTGGATCGCGAGCTGGTGGGCTGAGCACGCCGAGGCGGCGGGGGCCGCGCCCGCCTCTCGGCGACGCAGGGGCGCAGATCCGCGCGTTGAGGTGCGCGCGTGGCTCTGGTCTGAGCTGGCGCCCATCCAGCCTATCGCGGAGTGGGTGGGGCGCTTTATCGGCGCGGCGGCGTTCCGCGCGGCCTTCCGTGGCGCGCGAAGGGCGCTCGGGCCGGGCGCGGGCG
>JAHJCH010000200.1 GCA_018813065.1 Myxococcota bacterium | reverse complement strand
GACCGCCGTGGGGCTCGGCGGGGCAGGCGCGACGAAGAAAAGCGCCAGCGCGCCCAGCAGCGCCGCCGCGCCCAGGGCCAGGGGCCAGCGCGGGGGGCGACGCGAGGCGACATCACCGCTGAGAGACGCGCTGAGAGACGCGCTGCGATCAGCGCTGTGGACATCACCGCTGCTCTCGCCGCCGTACACATCGCTTGAGGTCAGATCGGGGGCGGGCGGCTGCGCGCTTGGGCGCTCAGGTGGCGGCGCCGACGGGGGGCGCAGCAGGGCCACGCCTGGCCCCGCCAAGCCGCCGACGCGCAGCGACGCGCTCAATCGCGCGTCGAGCGCCGCAGGATCTTCAACCAGGGAGGACAGCAAGGCCGCGCGCCGCGCCGCGCCGAGGTGCGCCTGATAGACCGCCAGGGCGCTGAGGAAGGCGCCCACGTCGGGGAAGCGCGCTTGCGGATCGAGCTTGAGGGCGCGGGAGATGATCCGCGCCAGGGGCTCATCCACGTTGGGGCTGAGTTGGCGAGGATCGGTGTAGTTGCCCAAGACGATCCGGGTCAGCACGGCCATGGTATTGGGGGCCTTAAAGGGCTGCTCGCCGGTCACGAGCTGATAGAGCACGACGCCCAAGGCGTACTGATCCACCGCGGGGGTGATCGCCGCGCCCTGCGCCTGCTCGGGGGCGATATAAGCGGGGGTGCCCAGCAGCTCACCGGTCTGCGTGAGGTTGTCCTCCTGATTGGCGGCCTTGGCGATGCCGAAGTCGGAGAGCTTCACCACGCCATCGGCGCCCATCAGGATGTTGGCGGGCTTGACGTCGCGGTGGATGACGCCTCGGGCGTGGGCATAGGCCAGCGCCTCAGCGACGGGCTCGATGACCAAGGCCGCCAAGGGGGGGATGAGGGGGGCGTGGCGCTCCAAGATCCCCTTAAGATCATCGCCCTCCACCAGCTCCATGACCATCGCCACCTCATCGCCCTCGCTGAGCACGTCATAGATATCGACGATGTGGGGGTGCTTGAGCTGGGCGAAGATGCGCGCCTCGCGCAAGAAGCGCGCGCGCAGGGGCGCGCGGCGGGCCAGCTCGGGGTGCAGCACCTTGATGGCGACGGGGCGATCAAGGAGGCGATCATGGCCTCGAAAGACCGAGGCCATCCCCCCTGCGCCCAGCGGCTCAAGTCGCTCATATCGCTCTGTTGAGGGCATCGGCTCCACCTTGATTGAGCCCCTTTATAGGCCCTCCGCGTCGGCTTGCCCAGGGGGCGGCGTGAGGTGACGGCCCAAGACCTGGGGGCGACCATCATCGGGGTGGGCGATGATCCGCAGCGGCGCGCCAAAGGCGGCCTCCAAGGTGGGCTGGGTCATCAGGGTCGAGGGGGGGCCGCGCCCGATGAGCCGCCCACCGCTGAGGAGGAGGAGATCGCGACAGTAGCGCGCGGCGAGGTTGAGATCATGGAGGGCGACGAGCACGGTGATCCCGCCGCGTTGGGCGTCATCGAGGAGGCGCAGCGTGGCCTCGGCGTGGGCCACGTCGAGGTGGGCGGTGGGCTCATCCAAGATCAGCAGCTTGGGGGCTTGGGCCAAGGCGCGGGCGAGGGCGACGCGCTGCCGCTCGCCGCCGCTGAGGCGTTGAACGGAGCGATCACGCAGGGCCAAGAGCCCGGCTTGACGCAGCGCGGCCTCCACGGCGGCCTGATCGACCTCGCGCCAGGCCGCCAGGCGGGGGCGGTGAGGGTGACGGCCCATCGCCACCGCCGCCTCGACGGTGAAGTCAAAGCGCAGCCCGATCTCTTGGGGGACATAGGCGAGCCAACGGGCGAGGGCGGCGCGAGAGGGTTGGGCTTGGCCCCCTGCTTGGACGCGGCCTGCCTTGGGGCGCAGCAGCCCCGCGCAGAGCCTCAGCAGCGTTGACTTCCCCGCGCCGTTTGGCCCCAAGACCCCGGTGACGCCGTCGCCGTGCTTGAGGGTCAGGCTGATCGGCGCAGAGAGCCCATAGGGCGCCACGACGTTCTCTAGCTCTAAGAGAGGTGTGCTCAATTTGAGCTGATATAAAGGTTTGAGATGGGTTGATAAGCAGGGAAATAGAGATGGAAAGTCGTTCCAACATTAACTTGAGATTCAAATAGGATATATCCTTCTGCTTTTTTCACAATTCGGCTGATAATCGCGAGTCCCATTCCCGTTCCCTTTGTGGGTGGCTTTGTTGTAAAAAAAGGATCAAAAATTTTCTCATAATCATCTAGTGGTATCCCGCATCCAGTGTCAGAGATCGAGATCTGAACATATTTCCCTCTCTTAAAAGATGTATTGCGATCTTTCAAGAGGCTTGAATTTGTTATTTTTTCAATAAAAACGTCATCTATGGTCACATTTTTTGTGGTTAAGGTGATATCACCGCTATGTCGAATAGAATCTTTTGCATTGATGGCAAGATTAAGGATGATTTGCTCAAATTGAGATGGATCAATATAAATATCCCAAAGGCTCGGTATACTAAATAAGAAAAATCTGATTTTTTTACCGATGAGAAATTTAAGAAGATCCTCCATCGATTGGATTAATTTATACGCATTTACAAATCTGACCTCAGGTTCATCTCTTCGAGTAAAGACAAGCAATCTTTTGGTGATTTTTGTACCAAATTCAGTGCTATATAGAGCTGCGTTAAGCTGTTCAATTAACAGATCTTTTTGATCTAAATCACTGTCGTCTATATCTTCGATGCAAAGTTCAATGTTTGATTGAATCGATGAGAGTATGTTGTTAAAATCATGAGTAATGCTACTGGTAAACAAACCGATTGATTCAAGCCGTTGCGCGCGAAAAAGTTCTGATTCTAGCCGTTCTAACTGGTTATTTACATCGATTTCACTTGTAACATCTTGAACGACCCCCGTCCTTTTGATCTCAAGATGATCAGCATCAAAGATGCTAACATATCGAAATATTGTTCTTTTTATTATTCCATCTACGTTAAAATGAATAATGCGCTCATTTTGTTCAAAAAAATTAAATTGTTCAGCAAAAATACCTTCAAATGATAAAATATCATGATGATTAACGATTGATTTTAATAGATTGATTTCATTTTTTCCGTTAGATGGCAATAGAAACATCTCTTTAAACTCTTTAGATGATGAAAATTTTTCATTTTGAAGGTCATAGCTCCAATACCCGATTTTTGCGACATTATAGGCGAGTTGAAGCTGTATACAATAGCTGTCTGCTTTAGCAATTTGATTGAACATATTAAACCCACAAGTAATACGATTGATAAAAATTAAAAAAACGTCAATATTTAAACCATCAACAACATCTGACTCAAAAAACACATGATAAGGTGTATTTGTTTTTAAATATGATCTAAGTTTACCCTCTGACTTAAAAATACAACCATCATCGATAATTACTTGATTATACTCAAAAAGCTGCGCCACTGTGATCGAACAAACCCGATTTGTGCAGACATTCCTGATTTTTCGTTCATCTGGCATTAAATAAACAAAAAAAATCTCTTTAAATCCAAAGACACTTGACATAATCGATTTGGCGGTATCAATGAAAACGCTAAAATCCTTCGCGGCGAGAACAACCTCATCGAGTTGAAAGAGCTTTTGAAGTGTCTCTGGGCTGAGATCTAAAATGTTCATAATTGCTTATACTTGCTTGCGTTAAAAATGAGCCTTTGATTTATATCAAGGACGCCTCCGGCGAGGCAGGTATTTTTCTCTCGCCAAGGAGGTGACCATGACCGAGATGTTTTGCTTTCAGTGCCAAGAGGCCTCAAAAAACGAGGCCTGTGTGGTCCGAGGCGTCTGCGGAAAGACCGTTGACATCGCCGAGCTTCAAGACCTGCTGATCCACACGCTCAAGGGGATCGCGGTCCTCGCCGAGGGGCGCGAGGTGGACGCCGACTTGGGCCGCTTCATCACGGGGATGCTCTACACCACCGTCACCAACGTCAACTTCGACGCGGGCGTGATTGAGGGCTACATCCAACAGGCCATGGCGCGGCGCGAGGCCCTCGCCGCCGCCTGGAGCGGGGACGTCGCCCACCTCCCCGACGCCGCGCGCTGGCAAGGCGACGAGGCGACCTATCACCAGAAGGCCCACGAGATCGGCCTCGCTCAGATCGAGGACAAGGACACCCGCTCCCTGCGTGAGCTGCTGGTCTACGGGCTCAAGGGCATGGCCGCCTACGCCGAGGAGGCCGCCGCGCTGGGCCACGTCGATGAGACGATCTGGGCCTTTATCATCGAGGCGCTGGCCTCCACCACCCGTGATCTCAGCGTCGCGGAGATGATCAACTACGTCATGCGCGCCGGTGAGGTCTCCGTGACCACCATGGCGCTGCTCGACGCCGCCCACACCGCCACCTTCGGCGCCCCGGAGATCACCGAGATCAAGACCGGCGTCGGCGCGCGGCCGGGCATCCTCATCTCAGGCCACAGCCTCGGCGACCTCAAGGCGCTCCTCGACCAGACGGCGGGCGCGGGCGTGGACGTCTACACGCACTCGGAGATGTTGCCCGCCCACGCCTACCCGCTCTTTAAGGGCTACCCACACCTGGTGGGCAACTACGGCAACGCCTGGTGGCAGCAGGACAAAGAGTTCGCCGCCTTCAACGGCCCCATCCTGATGACCACCAACTGCATCACGCCGCCCAAGGCCGACTACGCCCACCGCATCTACACCACCAACCAGGTCGGCTTCGAGGGCATCCCGCACATCCCCGAGGGCGCCGATGGCCACAAGGACTTCTCGGCGCTGATCGAGCAAGCCAAGGCTTGCCCGCCGCCGACCGCCCTTGAGGACGGCGCGATCATTGGCGGCTTCGCCCATCGCCAGGTTCTCCAGCTGGCCGACAAGGTCATCGACGCGGTGAAGAGCGGCGCGATCAAGCGCTTCGTGGTCATGGCGGGCTGCGATGGCCGCCACAAGGGCCGCGACTACTACACCCAGGTGGCCCAGACGCTGCCCCAAGAGGCGGTGATCCTCACGGCGGGCTGCGCCAAGTACCGCTACAACAAGCTGGAGCTGGGCGACATCGGCGGCATCCCGCGCGTGCTTGACGCAGGCCAGTGCAACGACTCCTACTCACTGGCGGTCGTGGCCCTCAAGCTCAAGGAGGCCTTTGGCCTCGATGACATCAACGATCTGCCCATCTCTTATGACATCGCCTGGTACGAGCAGAAGGCCGTCACGGTGCTCTTGGCGCTGCTCCACCTCGGCGTCAAGGGCATCCGCCTTGGCCCGACGCTGCCCGCCTTCCTCTCGCCCAACGTCGCCAAGGTCTTGGTCGAGAGCTTCGGCATCACGCCCATCGGCGAGGTCGCGGCGGACGTCGCGGCGATTATGGAAGGCCGATAATCCTTTAAAGTCGGTGAATTGGAGACTATCTCTCTTGGCTCAAAAGAAGCCTTGCCTCTCCCCCCGCCACCGCCTATAGTGCGCTGGCCTTGGGCTCAAGAGGCCCAAGAGTAGAGATTTCATCGCAAAAACGCACACCCCGCCTTAGAACTCCCATGACCGATACCATCCAGACCCAAAATCCCGCCGAGAAGAACGAAGTCCAAGCGAGCTTCCCGGCCCGCGTTGTCGCCGAGGGCGACGTCGTCACAGGGCGCGTCGTCAAGATCACCGGCAACGTCGCCTTCATCGACTATGGCGCCGCCAGCGAAGGGTACATCGAGCTGTCGGAGTTTAAAGACGCCTCCGGTGCCTTGACCCTCGCCGAGGGCGACGAGATTGAGGCCGCCGTCGTCGAGACGCGCGGCGCCATCCGCCTCAGCGCCAAGAAGATCAAGACCAACCAGGTCCTTGAGACGATCAAGGCCGCCTTCGAGGCGGGCGAGCCCGTCCAAGGCGAGGTCGTCAACGTCAACAAGGGCGGCTTCGAGGTGCGCATCCAAGGCCACCGCGCCTTCTGCCCTGCCTCTCAGTTCGCCGAGCGCTTTGTCCGCGACACCAAGGGCGTCGTGGGCAAGACCTACGACTTCCGCATCATTGAGTTCGGCGACGGCAAGAGCATCGTCGTCTCGCGCAAGGTGCTCTTGGAGGCGGCCCGCGAGGAGCGTCAAGGCGCCATCAGCGAGGCGGTCAGCGTCGGCGAGCGCCGCCAGGGCACCGTCACGCGCCTGGCCGAGTTCGGCGCCTTCGTCGATCTGGGTGGTGGCCTTGAGGGCCTCATCCACATCAGCGAGATCAGCCACGAGCGCATCAACCACCCCAAGGAGCGCCTCTCTGTGGGGGACGCCATCGAGGTCAAGGTGGTGCGCGTCGAGGCTGAGCGCGAGCGCGTGGCCCTGAGCATCAAGGCGCTTGAGGACGATCCTTGGAGCACCTTTGCCAAGAGCCTCAAGCGCGGCCAGCGTCTCAGCGGCAAGGTCGAGCGGCTCCAGCCCTTCGGCGCCTTCGTCAACATCGCCCCAGGCATTGACGGGCTGCTGCACGTCTCGGCCATCACCCGTGAGCGCCGGATTGAGCACCCCAAGGAGGTGCTTGAGGTCGGCCAAGAGATCGAGGTCATCGTCGATCGCGTGGAGATGGACAAGAAGCGCATCGGCCTGATGAGTGTTGAGGTCGGCGAGCAGCGCGCCCCGGCGCCCAGCAGCGCGGGCGTCAAGGTCGGCGAGCTGGTCAAGGGCACCGTCTCGCGCGTGGAGGGCTACGGCGTCTTCTTGGAGATCGCCCCGCGCGTCGTGGGCCTGATCCCCAACGGCGAGATGGGCACCGAGCGGGGCGCCAACCACGCCCAGCTCTTCCCCGTTGGCACCGAGCTGGAGGTCAAAGTCATTGACATCGACACCCAGCGCAACCGCATCCGCCTCTCCCGCAAGGCGCTGAAGTACCACGCGGAGGAGGAGGCCTTCTCCGAGTACCGCAAGCAGCAGCGTGACACCAACCAGAGCATGGGCACCTTCGGGGATCTGCTCAAGAACTTCCTCACGCCAGACTGACAACCCTAGAAAACGCACACGCATCAGCGCACACTCTCCTCAGGTCTACTCCAGACATAAGGAGCGCATGATGCGCCTTATCCTCCTCCTCTCTCTCCTGATTGGGGCCGCGCGCGCGGACATCAACCTCGCGCCGCGCTGGTCAAACCAAGCCCTGCGTCCCAAGGCGGAGAGCGCGCTGAAGGCTGCGGGCCTCAACCCTCGGGGCTGGGGCTGCAACAGCGGCGTCCTCTACGGCGAAGGCTTTTGGACACAGAGCAAGGCGGCGGCGGATCGGATCGGCGCGGCCTGGGGCGTCGAGGTTGACAAGGACAAGCAGCGGGCGGCGGCGCGGATCATCCTGGGCTACCTCGTGCGCGTCAACTTCGAGGCCTTCGGCGGCGACAACCTGGGGGTGATGGCGCTCAAAGGCCACGCCCGCCCCGACGGCGCGCCGCTCTTGATCTACCGCTCGGGGATCTTCACCGACGCGGGGCGCCCCAGCTCCTGCCTCACCGGCCTGCTGGGCGAGGGGGGCGTCAAGCACGTCATCAACCTCTACACGGGCGACTTCCCGCTGCATGACTTCATCGCCCGCGAGGCCGCCCAGACCCAAGCCGCAGGCGGGGCGCACTACAACGCCATGGATCATGTGGATCTCAGCAAACCCTCATGGCGCGAGCTGGTCGGCGACGAGGCCCACTACGAGGCCAACCGCGAGGCGGCCATGCGTGAGGTCGCGGGGCTGATCAAGGCGCTGATCCTCAAGCCGGGCGGCGCGCCGCCCAAGGGCAACGTCCTGCTGCACTGTGGTGGGGGGATGCACCGCAGCGGGATGATCTACGGCGTCCTTCAAAAGTGCATCAACGGCGCAGACATGGCGGAGATCGAGGCGGACTATCAGTACCACACGGGCTACGTCTCCGCCGAGGAGCCCTCGGGCTACGAGGCGATCAACGTGCGCTTTATCAGCGACTTTGACTGCGCGCTGCTCAAGGACTGATCAGCCCCCCCCCTGCCAAGCCCCCCCCCGCCAAGCCACCCCTGCAAAAAAAAGATGGACGCGCGGCGCGCAGATCGCTACAAGGCAGCCTCAATTTTGCAGAATTCAAGAGCCATTTAGGCTCAAATTAGATCAATAAGTACCCATTAAGTGTGCAAATACGCACACAATAAAACAAAAAAACCACCTAAACAAAGCAAGAGAAGTAAAAATGAAGACCAGGTTCGCCTTTGAACCACAGCTCCTCACCGTGCTTCGGGAGAAGATCAGCCGCCAGCAGATCGCCCGCGACATCACCTCGGGGCTGATCGTGGGGATCGTGGCGCTGCCCTTAGCCATCGCCTTCGCCATCGCCTCGGGGGTGCAGCCTGCCCAGGGGCTCGCCACCGCCGTGATCGCGGGCTTCTTGATCTCGGCCTTCAGCGGCAGCCGCGTACAGATTGGGGGGCCGACGGGGGCGTTCATCGTCATCGTCTATGGGATTGTGCAGCGCTACGGCTACGACGGGCTGGCGACGGCGACGCTCTTAGCGGGGGTGATGCTGATCTTGATGGGCATCTTCCGGCTTGGTGCGGTGATCAAGTACATCCCCTACCCGGTGACGGTGGGCTTTACGGCGGGGATCGCGCTGATCATCGCCACGGGCCAAGCGCGCGATCTCGCGGGGCTCGACATCGCCCAGGTCCCCAGCGAGTTCATCCACAAGCTGAGCGTCTACGCCCACAGCCTGCACACCGCCAACCCCTACGCGCTGCTGCTGAGCGGGCTCACCATCGCGCTGATGATCTACTGGCCGCGGATCACCCGCAAGATCCCGGGCTCCTTGGTGGCGTTGCTGCTGACGACGGCCCTGGTACACCTGATGGGGCTGCCGGTGGAGACGATTGGGGGTCGCTTTGGCGAGGTGCCCTCCAGCCTGCCCATGCCGCGCCTGCCCAACATGAGCTGGCAGCTGATCATGGAGATGATTGGCCCTGCCGTGACCATCGCGATCCTCGCGGGGATCGAATCGCTCTTATCGGCGGTGGTGGCGGACGGGATGACGGGGCAGCGCCACCGCTCCAACACGGAGCTGATCGCCCAAGGGATCGCCAACATCGCCTCACCGATCTTCGGCGGCATCCCGGCGACGGGGGCCATCGCGCGGACGGCCACCAACATCAAGAGCGGCGGGGCGACCCCCATCGCGGGGATGGTCCATGCCCTTGTGCTCCTGCTGATCATGGTCATCTTTGGTCGGCTCGCGGCGCTGATCCCCATGGCGACATTAGCGGGGATTCTGATGGTGGTGGCCTACAACATGAGCGAGTGGCGCCTCTTCGTGAAGCTCTTTCGCGGCCCTCGGGAAGACATCTTGGTCTTGCTCCTGACCTTCTCCTTAACGGTGCTGGTGGATCTCACCGTGGCGATCCAGGTGGGGGTTGTCCTTGCCGCGATCCTCTTTATGCGGCGCATGGCCAAGGTCACCGAGGTGGGCTACGCCCGGCAGCTGTTGGGCGACGAGGAGCGAGAGGACGATCCCAAGAACATCCGTGGGCGGCGCATCCCGCATGGGGTTGAGGTCTTTGAGATCAACGGCCCCTTCTTCTTTGGCGCGGCGGACAAGTTTAAGGACGCGATCTCCCAGGTGAACGCGCCGCCCAAGGTGTTAATCCTGCGGTTGAGGCGTGTCCCTGCCATCGACGCCACGGCGCTGATCGCCTTAGAGGAGGTCCAAGCGCGCGCCGCGCGTGAGGGCGTGACGTTGATCCTCTCGGGCGTCCACGCCCAGCCATTGGCGACGCTGACCCGCGCCGGTTTCCTGGCGCGAGTCGGCCAGCACCACGCCTTTGACGACATTGATCAAGCCCTTGAGCACGCCACCCTGCACATCGAGCGTCGCGCCCACGATCAAGAGAGCGGCGCGCCGACCCTGCTACAAGATCCTGCCTGACCTCGCGGTCACTTTTCAGCGGCGGGCGTTTTTGTTGAAATTACACCTATACTGTAACTCGAAAAATCCGTCGCTTATGTAACCGTGGCTGAGGGGCGCTCCTCTCCG
>JAHJCH010000199.1 GCA_018813065.1 Myxococcota bacterium | reverse complement strand
GCGGCGGCGGCGGCGGGCCACCACAGCTGATGGTGATCCAAAGGCTCAGCGCGCAGAATGTCCGCGTGATCAGTGTCATGTGTATCGCCCTCCCTCCTGGGTTTGCGGCGTGGTCAAGTTAAACCAAGGCCCTCAAGCTGGCAATTTTCTAAGCAGATCAGATCTTCTCCGCAGATGAGGCGCCGCCTCATCGCCCTCGACCCGCCGCTTACGCCTCCATGATCCGCGTGATCTCACGGATGACCCGCAGCGAGAGCTTGAAGGCGCGGGCCTTGAGCGGGCGCAGATCCAGGTGCATCTGCCGGCCATCGAGCATGTAAAAGGTCAGCTGGGCGCCGTCGTTGACCACCTCAAAGAGCGTGATGCTGCGCCGCGAGAGGCGGATCATCGGCACCTTGGGGTTGTCCGTGTCCTTGAGGACGATCTCATCCTCCGTGACGGCGAGGGCCAGCCGCTTACAGAGCTGGCGCGGGTTCTTTCCAGGTAAGGCCACCACCGGGCCGGGGATGCGCACAGCCAAGCGCAGCGCCTTGCGAGGGATGAGCGCAGGGTCGATGTGGTGGGCGGCCTCCAGATCATCGACGGGGGCCAGATCGAGCTGCGGCTTGGGGCAGTCTTCCGCTTGGATGCGCTGGCCCGTGACCGGGGAGATGGCGGCGGGGGCCTCCATGGCGGGCTGCGCGGCCAGCGCCAAGGGCGTGCCGTCGAAGCGGCCCGGGCGCACCTCGTTGATGTAGGCCTGGTTGTCCTCCACCCAGCTCTCTGTCTCGATCTCCGCGTTGAAGGGGCCTGCGTCCAGCGTCTCAAGCCACTCCGGCCGCTGGCTCTTGCGGCGGATCGTCTCCACCTTGCCGCGATCTTGTGGGGCGCCGGGCTGCGATGTAGGGCGCGCGCTGAAGGGGGCGGGGCGCTCGCTGAGGGGTTGAGGCGGCGGCGGCGCTGAGGGCGGCAGCGCGATGGGCTCGACGGAGATCGGCGCGTGGCGTTTGCGCGGCGGCGCGCTGTCAAGGCTCGGCGGCTCAGCTCGCTGGGGCAACGCCGGGGATGAGGCTGGCGCGGGTGAGCGATCCACCGGCGGTACGCTGCGGCTCACCACCGGCGCGGGCGGCGGGGAGGCGTCACGCCGAGCGGGCGGCGCGCTGCGGCTCACCACCGGCGCGGGGTGCCCCAAGAACGAACCCGGAGCGCCAAAGAGATCCTCAATCGGCGGGCCGTCTCCAAAGGGCGCGACAGGCGCGCGCTTGGGCGGCAGCGCGCCCAGACCCACGGGGGCGAGCCCCGGCGCGTCGAGGCTGATCTTGCTCGGGCTGGGCTCTCTGGGGCTGGGCTCTCTGGGGCTGGGCTCAAGCGATTGGATGGGATCTGTGCGGGGCTTGGGCGGCGCGCTGGCAGGCGGCGCGCTGGCAGGCGGCCCGCTGGCAGGCGGCGCGCTCGTGGATGACGCCTCCGTTTGGGCCGGGCGGGGCAGCCGCTCGCCGGGCAGGAGCGCAGGCACGCCGGGCTTGGGCAAGGGGTGAGAGAGCACCTCCTCGATCTCCCCCGCGCTCTTGGCGGCGGCCTCGGCGAAGCTCGCCAGCGCATGAGGCACGCTCAGATCGCCTTTAATCTGCCGCGCCATCTCGACCTCGCCGACCGCATGAAGGCAGATCGCTAAGAGCACCCGCACCTCTGGGGTGCGCGCGCCACGCGCGAAGGCGACACGGAGGTTGTAGGCGATCCGACGCACGTCGCCTTGATGCAGCGCCAGCTTGGCGCGCGCCGCGTAGGCCTCGCCCATGTCCGGCGCGATCCAAATCGCGCGTATCAATAGATCGTCGGCGAGGCGCGGATCTCGCGCGCGCCGCGCCGCCTCTAGTAGCTCTCGCCCCTTCTCCATCACGCTCTCCTCATCAGATCAGCCCAGCTCAATCACCAGCGATGTCGTGCGCCCCTCTTCCACTCGAACCTCGTAGCGCTGGCGCGCGCCGCCCTGCGCGGGCTCAAGCTCGATGACGCGCGCGCCCACCGGGAGGGGGGCCGCCAAGGGCGTCTCGCCCTCTAAGGCGATCCCGTCGATGTAGACCCGCGCCGTGGGCGTCGCCTCCACCCTCAGCCAGCCAAACTCCCCTGGGCGCAGGAGCGGATCGCGGAAGTGGATGGGCGGGACCCGGCGCTCAATAAAGCCACGCAGCCGTGAGATGGCCTGGGCGTAGCGTGGATCAACCTGCTGGGCAGGATCGTCCACCTGGAAGCCGCCGCTTGCGCCGCAGCGGAGCCGATAGGCGCGCCGCGCCGCCTCGCGCCGAGCGTCGGGGAGCTGGCAGGCGCCGAGCGCGTCGAGGATGGCGGTGATCTGCTTCAAGGCGCCCTCGTCCAGCACGCTGACCTCTTCGCGGTGGCCAAAGTCGGCGGTAAAGACCTTGGAGATACTGGCGACGATGACGCCTCGCTGCGGCGCGATCTCATAAGTGACCTGCGCGTAGGGCGTCCCCGGTCCCGTCATCTCCAATGTAAAGCCCCGCGCAACGGGCGGCGCCGAGAGCAGCGCTAAGGCGAGCCAGCAGATCATCAGTCCCCCGCGTGGAATGCAAGCGC
>JAHJCH010000198.1 GCA_018813065.1 Myxococcota bacterium | reverse complement strand
GTCGACCTTTTGTGCTGTCGGGGTGGCGCCAAAAAATCGGTCGTCGACCTTTTGTGCTGGCGGGGTGGCGCCAAAAAATCGGTCGTCGACCTCTTGTGCTGGCGGGGTGGCGTCAAAAAATCGGTCGTCGCTTGACCGTATGTGCGCGCTAAATCATCGAAATCCATCGACAACAAAAAAAAAGATCAATCGAGGGAACTTTTTGGGGCCATGCCTTTCTAAGGGCCGATTGCTCACTGCGCGTCCCGAAACGGCGCAAAGTGGACGAACCACGCAATCACAACCCAGAGAGGAGTTTTGATTCCATGAATCACACCCTGCTCCAAGAGCTGTTCGCGCTCTACATCTTCACATGGAATGAAGCCCTGACCTTCGCCCATAAGCTGCGCAAGGCCATGATCGATGCGCTGATCGAGGATGAGGCGCTGCACATCATGATCAGTGAGATCGAGGAGAAGGCGAAGCACACGCAAAAGATCGAGGCGCGCTGGTTTAATCGGAATAACCTGAAGAACGATATCCAATCACCGATGAGTCAGGTGCGGCAACTCCTCAAGGTGACGCGCGCTCAACTCGATGGCGCCATGATGATTCATCACAGCGAAGACCCCATGCACATCGAAGCGCGCGCGCTCAGCGAGCACTTCTTCTGCGATCTCAAGTTGAGGCAGATGCGCGCCGAGGCGCTGCGCAGCTACGCCGCCACCCTCATGGCCTCTATGCGCGATGAGGCGCCCCGCTGGGCGACTCTGCGCCTCGAACACCTCCGCGCCCCCCTGGAGGCCAGCATCGAGGCCCTCGACGCGCGCCTCAACACCACCATCACGCCCGTGGCTTTCGAGGCCTTGCGCGCCGCCCGCGTCGCCCATCAAGACGCGATGACCCGCGTCATCGCCCATGTCGTGCTGCGCTATGAGGCCCCCGAGCGCGCCGAGGCCCGCGCCGCGCTGCTGCGGGCCATCCAGGGCGTCAATGCCATGGTCGCCGCAGCCCGTCAGCCTCGCCCCACCCCCTCCACCGAGCCCCCCAGCCCCGAGGCCCCCAACGTCGAGGCCCGTTAGCAAGCATCCTTGTGCGTTGAGCGTGACGTCGTATAATCAGACGCCCGCTTAATTCCGAGGAAATATGCGTAATTTCAAGGATCTCGACCCTCGCACCATCGCCATTCACGCGGGGCAACACCCCGATCCCGCCTCGGGTGCCTGCTCGGCGCCGATCATCCAAGCCTCCACCTTCGCCTTCGATAACTGCGCTCAAGGCGCGGCGCGCTTCGCCGGTGAGGCGGAGGGTTTTATCTATACCCGGATGGGCAACCCCACCATCGCGCGGCTTGAGGACGCCGTGTGCGCCTTGGAAGGTGGCGTGGGCGCGCTCTCAACGGCCTCGGGCATGGGCGCTGTCTCCACGGCCCTCTTTGGCTTGCTCAAGGCCGGTGATCATGTGGTGGGTCATGAGTCGCTCTATGGCCCCTCGCGGATGATCGTCGAGCGCGACTTCGCCCGCTTCGGCGTCACCTCCACCTTTATCGACACCACCGATCTGGCGGCGGCGGCGGCGGCGATGCAGCCCAACACCCGCGTGGTGATGTTGGAGAGCCCCGCTAACCCGACAATGGGCATCTCCGATATTAAGGCCCTCGCCGAGCTGGCCCATGCCCATGACGCGCTCTTGCTCGTCGATAACACCTTCGCCACGCCAATCAATCAAAACCCCCTGGCGATGGGCGCCGATGTGGTCATTCACAGCATGACCAAGTTTATCAACGGTCATACCGATGTGGTGGCGGGCATGATCGTCTTCGGCGATGAGGCCCTGCGCGCGCCGCTGACCCGCGCTCATCATTACCTCGGCGCCAATATGGACCCCCATCAGGCTTGGTTGGTCCTGCGCGGGATCAAGACGCTGGCGATGCGCGTGAAGGAGGCCGAGGCCAACGCGATGCAGATCGCCGCCTATTTGGAGGATCACCCCAAGGTCAAGTGGGTGCGCTATCCCGGCTTGGAGAGCCACCCACAGTATGCCCTGGGTCGCGCCCAGCAGCGCGGGCCTGGCTCGCTGATGTCCTTTGAGGTGGAGGGCGGCTTAGAGGGCGGGCGTCAGCTGTTGGATCACCTGGAGCTGATGACCTTGGCTGTCTCCCTGGGCGGCATCGAGACGCTGATCCAGCACCCCGGCTCCATGACCCACGCCGCCATCCCCGCAGATGAGCGCGTGGCGGCGGGCATCACCGATGGCCTCGTGCGTCTCTCCGTCGGTTGTGAGGCCGTCGCCGATCTGATCGCCGATCTGGAGCGCGCCTTTAAGCACGTCTAGCCCGTCGTGAGCGGCACAAGGCCACGACCACACCGTTCTCAACATCTTCAGCTTTACTTTCCGCGCCAAGGGGCATAGGGGAGCCCCCGAACTCGGGGCGGCTGCCGCTGGCCCCTTACCCCAGCCGTGCCCTCGATGATGGGCGCGTGGACCCTCGGTGTGTTATGCGCTGGAAACTCCCCCGGCTCAGGTTAGAGCGCGTCAGTAGCCTCCTCGGCTCCTCTGAGGCCGCTACGATGCTCACCCTGGCGCTCATCGTCGGCGCCATCACCGGCCTCGGCGCCGTGGCCTTTCGCTGGCTCATCGGCGCCTTTCAGGGCTTCTTCTTCAACACCCTCGGCGACGGCCTCTTCTCTGGGCTGGGCGCCTGGAGCGTGCTGCCCCTGCCCATCCTCGGCGGCCTCATCGTCGGCCTCTTGGTCTACTTCTTCGCCTCGGAGGCCAAAGGCCACGGCGTCCCCGAGGTGATGGCCGCCATCGCCCTGCGCGGCGGGCGCATCCGCCCCGTCGTGGTCCTGGTTAAGAGCCTGGCCTCGGCCATCACCATCGGCTCAGGGGGCTCCGCCGGGCGCGAGGGGCCGATCGTGCAGATCGGCTCAGGGCTGGGCTCCACCATCGGCCAGTTTCTCAACCTCTCGGATCGCCGCACCCGCAGCCTCGTCGCCAGCGGCGCGGCGGCGGGCATCGCCGCCACCTTCAACACCCCCATCGGCGGCGTCATCTTCGCCATGGAGGTGATCCTCTTGGGGGCCTTCGCCGCCGAGATCTTCAGCACCGTCGTCGTCTCCGCCGTGGTCGCCACGGTGGTCAGCCATGCCCTCGTGGGCGAGGAGATCGCCTTCCTCGTCCCCAAGTACACGCTCGTCAGTCACTGGGAGCTGCTGCTCTATGTGGGCCTGGGCGTCTTCAGCGCCGTGACGGGCACCCTCTTTATCAAGCTGCTGCACACCAGCGAGGTGCTCTTTGAGCAGATCAAGATCCCCGACTATCTCAAGGCGGGCCTGGGCGGCGTCGCCGTGGGGCTCATCGGGGTCTATGTCCCGCAGGTCTTCGGTGTTGGTTATCAGAGCATCGATCTGGCCCTCGTGGGGCAGCTGGGCGCCGCGTCGCTGGCCCTCTTCGTCGTCGCCAAGCTGATCGCCACGAGCTTCACCCTCGGCAGCGGCGGCTCAGGCGGCGTCTTCGCCCCCTCCCTCTTTATGGGGGCGATGATCGGCGGCCTCTACGGGCAGTGGGTGGGCGCGGTGTGGCCTGAGCTGGCGGGCACGAGCGGGGCCTATGCCTTGGTGGGGATGGCGGGCGTCTTCGCCTCGACGGGGCGGGCGCCCATCTCGGCGGTGATGATCCTCTTCGAGATGACTCAGAACTACGCCATGATCTTGCCCTTGCTGTTCACCGCCGCCGTCAGCGCGACCCTGTCGCAGTTTATGAGCCGCGAGAGCATCTATACCGTTAAGCTCAAGGCGCGCGGGATTGATCTGATGCGCCGTAAGGATCTCGGCGTGCTGGAGGGCGTGCGGGTCGGCGACGCGATGAAGCCGGTGGATAAGCTGACCACGATCAACCCTGATCTGTCTTTAAATGAGATGGCGCGTGTCTTTCGCCAGAGCTTTCATCATGGCTTCGCCGTGGAGGAGTCTTCGGGGCACTTCTTCGGCATCATCACCCTTAAGGATCTGGAGCGCGTGATGCGCGTGGGGCAGCTCAACGGCCTGACCGTGCGCGATGTGGCTGTGACCAAGGTGGTCACGGCTTACCCTGATGAGACGCTGGATGATGTTTTGCGGATCTTCGGCGCGCTGGACGTGGGGCGTATCCCCGTTGTTAGCCGTGAGGATAAGCGCAAGCTCGTGGGGATGCTGCGCTGGAGCGATATCGTGCGCGCGCATTCTTCGATGATGATGGATCTGGAGTATGAGTCAGGGACCGTCTTGGTGCGCTGTGATATCGAGGCGGGTGATCCCGTGGTGGGTAAGAGTTTGAGGGAGATCGCGCTGCCGCCTGAGTTTGTCATCAACTCGATTCAGCGCGGTCGGCATATCGTGGTGCCTCGCGGTGAGACGGTGATTCAGGCGGGGGATTGTTTGCATGTGTTAACGGATGAGGATAAGGAGGAGGCGGCGGCGCGGTATTTTTATCAGCCCCGCGAGGCAGGCCGCACAGGTAAGCCCGCGCCGATTGAGGCGCCTTAGAGCGGCTGGGCGAGGGGGCTGGGTTAGGGCGCTGGGCTGCTCAGCCACAGCATGCCGTTGTGCGCTAAGGCCCGATCTAAGACCTCGTCGGCGCTCTTGACGCAGACCAGCTCGATGGCCTCGCGCACCTCCTCCGGGAGATCGGCGATGTCCTTGCGGTTCTCCTCCGGGATCAACACCAGCTTGATCCCCCCTCGCTTGGCCGCTAACAGCTTCTCCTTGAGCCCACCAATCGGTAATACACGCCCTCGTAGCGTGATCTCACCCGTCATGGCGACGTCATGGCGCACCGGGATCTGACGCAACGCGCTGACTAAGGCCGTGGCCATGGTGACACCCGCGCTGGGGCCGTCCTTGGGCGTGGCCCCCTCCGGGAAGTGCATGTGCAGATCAAGTTTTTGGTAGAAGTCCTCTTCTAAGCCTAAGCGCGCCGCCCGGCTGCGCACATAGGTCAGCGCCGCCTGCGCCGACTCCTTCATCACCTCACCCAACCGCCCCGTGATGATCAGCTTGCCCTTGCCCGGGACAATCGTCACCTCCGTCTGAAGCAGGTTGCCCCCCCATGAGGTGTAGGCCAGGCCGTTGACCAATCCCACTTCGCTGGTGACGTCGCTGACCCCATATTTGAAGCGCGGCGTGCCTAAGTCCGCCTCTATCCGCGCCTCGTCGATCGTTAACGTGAAGGCCTCGATCTCTCCCCCCTCGGCCCGGTGCGCGACCACGTCCTTGGCGATCTTGCGGCAGACGGAGGCGATCTCACGCTCCAGGCTGCGCACCCCGCTCTCGCGTGTGTAGCGGTGGATGATCATCTCCAGCGCCTCAGGCGCCCAGGTCAGCCGCGCTTCGCCAACGCCGTTGCGCTGGGATTGCTTGGGCGTCAAGTAACGCTGGGCGATCTTGAGCTTCTCGACCTCGGTGTAGCCCGATAGCTCGATGATCTCCAGGCGGTCTTGTAACGGCAGCGGGATCTCATGGCGGTTGTTGGCCGTGGTGATGAACATGATCCGCGAGAGATCATAGTCAAGGTCAAGGTAGTGGTCGTTGAAGTACTCGTTCTGCTCCGGGTCAAGCACCTCCAGTAAGGCGGAGGAGGGGTCGCCCCGGAAGTCCGAGCTCATCTTGTCGATCTCGTCAAGCAGGATGACAGGGTTGCCACTGCCCGCTTTTTTGAGGTTTTGGATGATCTTGCCCGGTAACGCGCCAATGTAGGTGCGGCGGTGTCCTCGAATCTCCGCTTCGTCCCTCACCCCCCCCAGGCTCATCCGCACAAACTTGCGGTCCATGCACCGCGCGATAGACCGCGCCAGTGAGGTCTTGCCCACCCCCGGCGGGCCAACAAGGCAGAGGATCGGCCCCTGGAGCTTGTCCACCAGCGCGTGGACGGCGAGGTACTCCAGTATCCGTTGCTTGGGCTTGTCCAGCCCGTAGTGATCTTCGTCGAGGATGCGCGCCGCCGCGCTGATGTCGGTGGCGTCCTGGGTGTACTCCGCCCAAGGCAGCGAGAGTATCCAGTCAATGTAGTTGCGCACCACCGCCGCCTCGGCGCTCATCGGGTTCATCATCTTGAGCTTCTTAAGCTCTTTTTGAACCCGCTCGCCCGCTTCTTTGGGCAGCTTCTTCTTGGCGATCAGATCCTCAAGCTCTTGTAGCTCGTTCTTAAACTCGTCGCGATCTCCAAGCTCTTTTTGGATCGCTTGCATCTGCTCGTTGAGGTAGTACTCCTTCTGGTTCTTCTCCATCTGCTTCTTGACCCGGCTGCGTATGCGCCGCTCAATTTGCAGAATCTCTACCTCCGCTTGCATCAACTCAAAGACCCGCTCAAGGCGCTTGAGCGGGTGCGTCAGCTCCAAGATCGCTTGCTTGTCCGTGAGCTTGAGGTTGAGGTGGGCAACAATGGCGTCCGCCAGCTTGCCCGCTTCGTGGATGGTGTTGATCGAGACAAGGACCTCGGGGGGGAGCCGCTTGTTGAGCTTGACGTAGGCCTCGAAGGCCTCGCGCGCTTGGCGAATCAAGCCCTCAACCACCGTGCCCTCAACACGCTCTTCTTTGAGCGGGCTGACCTCCACCCGGAAGAGCGCCTTGTCTTCTTCAAGGAAGCGATCAATCTTCGCCCGCTGCTTGCCCTCGATGAGCACCTTGACGGTGCCGTCAGGGAGCCGCAGGAGCTGGATGATCGTCCCAATCGTGCCGACCTCGAAGATGTCATCGGCCTTGGGGTGGTTGACCTTCGCCATCCGCTGCGCGGCGAGGAGGATGTCTTTGTCCCCTCTCATCGCCTCGTCAAGCCCGTTGATCGATGCCTCTCGACCGACAAACAACGGCACGACCATTTGAGGGAAGACGATGATGTCGCGCAGCGGCAGTAAGGGGAGCGTACGCGTCCGGGGGGACTGGGCGTCGTCGTGAAAGAGCATCTTTCCTCTGGGCGTCTGGGCCGAGCAGCTTTTGAGCGTCTGGGCTTAGCAGCTTTCCTCGAAGATCAGGAGGGGCTTGTCTCCGTTGAGGATCACCCCCTCGCTGATCACCACCTCGCGGACCGCTTGGGTGGTGGGGATCTCATACATCACGTCGAGCATGGCTTTTTCGAGGATCGCCCGTAGGCCACGCGCGCCCGCTTTTTGGCCCAATGCCTTGCGGGCGATGGCCCTCAAGGCCTCGTCGTCAAAGCGCAACGCGACGCCGTCGAGGTGTAAGAGCCGCTGGTATTGCTTGATCAATGCGTTCTTGGGCGTCGTGAGGATCTCCACTAAGGCGTCCTCGGTCAGCTCCTCCAAGGTCGCGATGACCGGTAGACGGCCAATGAACTCCGGGATGAGCCCATATTTGATCAGATCCTCGGGCTGGGCGGCGGCGAATAGCTCGCCGACCTTGCGCTTCTCTTTGCTGGAGACGGTGGCGCCAAACCCAATCGAGCTCTTGCCCAGCCGCTTCTCAACGATGTCCTCCAGCGCCGTAAAGGCCCCACCACAGATGAAGAGGATGTTGGTGGTGTCTACCTGTAAGAACTCTTGTTGAGGGTGCTTGCGCCCCCCCTTGGGCGGCACCGCCGCCGTCGTGCCCTCGATGATCTTGAGGAGCGCCTGTTGGACCCCCTCGCCGCTGACGTCGCGGGTGATCGAGGCGCTGTCGCTCTTGCGGCCGATCTTGTCGATCTCGTCGATGTAGATGATGCCCCGCTGGGCCTTCTCTACGTCATGATCGGCGGCTTGGAGCAGGTTGACGATGATGTTCTCGACGTCCTCGCCGACGTAGCCCGCCTCGGTGAGGTTGGTGGCGTCGGCGATGCTGAAGGGGACGTCGAGCATCCGCGCTAAGGTCTGCGCCAGCAAGGTCTTGCCGCTGCCCGTCGGGCCAATGAGCAGGATGTTGCTCTTTTGTAGCTCTACATCCCCACCCAGGCGGTTCTCGATGCGCTTGTAGTGGTTGTGGACGGCGACGGCCAGGACCTTCTTGGCCTGCTCTTGGCCAATGACGAAGTCGTCCAAGACGCGCTTGATCTCTGATGGCTTGGGCACCGAGACGGCTTCGCCCTGCGCCCCCTTGTCGAGCACCTCTGAGATGATGTCATTGCACAAGGTGATGCACTCATCACAGATGTAGACGCTGGGGCCTGCGATCAGCTTCTTGACCTCTTTTTGCGACTTCCCACAGAAGGAGCAGCTGAGGTGATCTTTACGGTTGCCCATACGCTCCCGGCTCTCAGCCAACACTCGCGGAGGAGGTCATGATCTTGTCGATGAGGCCATACTCAAGGGCCTCATCGGAGGTCATGTAGCGATCGCGATCCGTGTCGATGGCGATGCGCTCCAGCGGCTGGCCGGTGTTCTCAGAGAGGATGTTGTTGAGCTTGTCCCTCAGGCGCAGGATCTCCTTGGCCTGAATCTCAATGTCGCTGGCTTGGCCTTGGGCGCCCCCGAGTGGCTGGTGCACCATGATCCGCGCGTTGGGCAACGCAAAGCGACGCCCCTTTTGGCCACTGGAGAGCAAAAACGCACCCATGCTCGCCGCTTGACCCATGCAGATGGTCGTGATCGGGCACTTGATGTAGTTCATCGTGTCGTAGATCGCAAAACCACTGGTGATCACGCCGCCGGGTGAGTTGATGTAGACCATCACGTCGCTGTCGGCGTCCTCGCTCTCTAAGTAGAGGAGCTGGGCGACGATGGTGTTGGCGACATGATCGTCAATGGCGCTGCCGAGGAAGATGATGCGATCCTTGAGGAGCCGGCTGTAGATGTCCCAGCCCCGCTCGCCACGGTGGGTGCTCTCTACGACCGTGGGGATGATGTTCCTCGGCGCAAACTCGGCCCACTCGGGGTACTTCATTCAGTGATTCCTCACTCGTGATCGTGGTTATGGGCCGGGACAGACGCCGACACGAGCGTCACGTTAGCCTTTGAGATGAGAAAATCAAGCACCTTATCGCGGCGAATCCGCTCCCGGATCGCGGCCTGGTGGCGCGGCTCACGGTAGAGCGGCATCAGCTGCTGGGCGTAAGGCCCCATCTGCTGGAGCATCTGCGCGAAGAAGGCGTTGAGCTCCTGGCTGGTGACCTCCAGCCCCTCTTCGTCGGCGATGGCGTCTATGATGAACTCCAGCCGCAGTTCCTCCTCTGCCTCGCGCGTCAGCGCGGCGATCTTGTCCTCATCGAGCTGCTCTTCGGCTTGCTGCTTCTTCTCTTCAATCAGGGCCTTGAGGGGCGTCGGCGGCAGCTCGAAGCTGTAGCGCGTGCTCAACTCCGCCTTGATGGCGTCCTTCATCTCGGAGAGGTTGCGCTCCTCGTGGTGCGCTAATACGCGGGTCTTGATCTTCTCGCGCAGATCCGCGAGGTCCTCGGCGCCAACCTGCGCGGCCAACGCGTCGTTGATCTCCGGCAACGTCACCGACTCCAAGCCCTTGAGCTCGCACTCAAAGATGGCCTCGGCGCCCGCTAACGCGTCGCTGTGGTAGTCGGCGGGGAAGGTGACGTTAACGTCGAACTTCTCGCCGACCTTGCGGCCAATGATCTGAGGCTCAAACCCAGGGATGAACTGCCCACTGCCAAGCACGAGGTGAGCGTCTTCGTCGGCGCCACCCTTGAAGGGCTCGCCCGCGACGCGGCCAAGGTAGCTGAAGTGGACCCGATCGCCGTCGCGGGCCTCGTCGCGGTCCTCGATGGGCGCGTACGTGGGCACCTGCTCGGCGACGTGCTCAAGCTCGTGGTCGATGATCTCGTCGCTGATCAGCCACTCGGTCTTCTCAAGCTGGAGGCTCTCGTAGACCGGGAGATCGAAGTCAGGGGCGGCCTCGACGGTGATGTCGAAGATGTAGTCTTGGCCTTGCTCGATGGCCTTGAAGTCAAACTGAGGCTGGGCGACGGGCTGCACGCCATGCTCTTTGATGGCCAGCCTCCAAGCCTGATCGACGAGCTGCTCAGTGGCCTCAGCGGCGGCCTGGGCGCCGTAGCGCTTCTTGAGGTGAGACATCGGGACGCGACCGCGACGGAAGCCAGAGAGGTTGAGGGTCTGGCTGATGCGGTTGAACG
The DNA here is from genome assembly GCA_018813065.1 of Myxococcota bacterium. GTDB lineage: Bacteria > Myxococcota_A > Bradymonadia > UBA7976 > UBA1532 > JAHJCH01. Next base: position 38,097 of record JAHJCH010000198.1, on the reverse strand, counting down.
CCGAAGCGAGCGCGGCATCCACGCGCTTGGCGGGGACCGTCACGTGAACGCGCTTCTGGCTCAGCTCAAGGGATTCGATCTCCAGGTGCATTTTGCTCTTCTTCTGAGGCAGCAGTCGCCTGCATCGCCCGATATGAGGGGATTGGGGGTGTGGTCGGGGCGCTACGCGGGGCGCCACGCCCGAAGGCGCGTCCCCAGCGTGTTAGGGCGATCATGCGCGTCGCTCCCCGAGGACAACGTGGGTACGAGGGGGGGGACTCGAACCCCCACGGTCGAAACCGCTGGAACCTAAATCCAGTGCGTCTACCAAATTCCGCCACCCTCGCACAGCCTCAACCCGAGCAGGGTCGAGTAAGAAGTGGGCCATGAAGGAATCGAACCTTCAACCTGCGGATTAAGAGTCCGTTGCTCTGCCGATTGAGCTAATGGCCCAGGTGGTGTGCTCATGTTCTACCCTCGCTCGCGCCGTGTGGCGCGGAGAGGGCGGATGATGCTCGTCGTGGGGGGTCGGAGGGGTTTCGGTGAGGAGGAGTGGGCCATGAAGGAATCGAACCTTCAACCTGCGGATTAAGAGTCCGTTGCTCTGCCGATTGAGCTAATGGCCCAAAGTAAGATGGGCAAGTCCTCGTCTGTGAAATCTAAACAGAGTGGGCCATGAAGGAATCGAACCTTCAACCTGCGGATTAAGAGTCCGTTGCTCTGCCGATTGAGCTAATGGCCCACAAAAAAACGCGCCCGGCAGGATTCGAACCTGCGACCTGCGGATTCGAAGTCCGACGCTCTATCCGACTGAGCTACGAGCGCATTGGGGTGGAAGACGGGGCTCGAACCCGCGACAACCGGGACCACAACCCGGTGCTCTGCCAACTGAGCTACTCCCACACATGCACGCCCGAGTGGACTCGAACCACTGACCGGCGGCTTAGAAGGCCGCTGCTCTATCCAACTGAGCTACGAGCGCTTGAACGACGAGGCCTTGTGCTTGAAATACCGACCATATATTTCAAAGAACGCCCCCGGCCCAACGGTCGGGGTGAGAGGATTTGAACCTCCGACCACCAGTACCCAAAACTGGTGCGCTACCAGACTGCGCTACACCCCGTCTTCGGGGCCGGGGTGCGGAAAATTAAGCATATCCGCCGCTGGGGTCAAGAAGAAAAAGGTGAGGCGCGGTCTTTTTCCTGTTGGTTAAAATTGATCTAAGAAATCGATTGTAATAACGGCAGGATAGCTCGGGCGGCGCGCCCCCGATGGCTCACCGCGTCCTTCTCTTCAGGGCGCAGCGACGCCAAGCTACGCCCATCAGGCCTCAAAAAGACAGGGTCGTAGCCAAAGCCCCCCTCGCCCGTAGGCGTGTGCGCGATCTCGCCGTAGACCTGGCCGACGGCCAAGACGCAGTCGCCGTCACGGCGCAGCCCCTCGGCTAAGGGCAGCTCGGGGGGCAGCCCACAGACGGCGATGACGCAGGTGAAGCGGGCGCGCCGCGCGGTGACGCCCTGGAGCGCGCTTAAGAGCTTGGTGACACGATCGGCGTCCGAGCCCGGCGCGTAGCGCGCGCTGTAGACGCCCGGCCCCCAGCCGAGGGCCTCGACCTCCAGGCCGCTGTCATCGGCGAGGGCGATCTGACCCGTGTGCGCCCAGGCGGAGCGCGCCTTGATCATGGCGTTGCCGGCGAAGTCCGGGGCGTCCTCGATGGGATCGGGCGCGCCGGGGAAGTCGCTGAGGCGGCGCAGCGCGACGCCCGGCAGCAGCCCTTGGAACTCTTGGAGCTTGTGGGCGTTGCCCGTCGCCAACACGATCATCGGGCCTCCAAGGCGGCGCTTTGCAGCGCGAAGAGCTGGGCCACGGCGCTGAGCCCACGCTGGGTCATCTCTTGAAGCTGCGCGGGTGAGAAGGGCCGACCCTCAGCGGTGCCTTGGACCTCCACGATCCCCTCGCGCGTGGCCACGAAGTTAAAGTCAACCTCCGCCGCCGCGTCCTCGACGTAGCAGAGGTCCGTGAGGATTTGATCGTTGATCAAGCCCAGGCTGACGGCAGCGACGGGGCGCGGCGGGGCCAGACCGAGGGCCTTGAAGGCCAAGCGCGTGGCCACATAGGCGCCCGTGATCGAGGCGCAGCGCGTGCCGCCGTCGGCCCGGATGACGTCGCAGTCGATGAGGAGCGTGCGCGGCCCCATCCGGTGCAGATCCACCGCCGCGCGCAGGCTGCGGCCAATAAGGCGCTGGATCTCGGCGGTGCGCCCCCCCAGCCGCGCGCGCTCGCGGCGAACCCGGCGGTCTGAGGCGCCCGGGAGCATGTTGTACTCCGCCGTAAGCCAACCCTGGCCCGGCGCGCAGTGGTGGGGGACGCGCTCCTCAAAGGTCGCGGCGCACAGCACATGGGTGCCCCCCCAGCGGATCAAGGCGCTGCCTTGTGGCCCAGGCTGTACGCCCAGCTCAAAGGAGATCGGTCTTAAGTCAGCGTGCGCGCGGCCATCTGGGCGTGTGTAGGTCATCTGTACTTGGTTTTTTTGCTTGGATGCGGGGAGGGGAGGAGGCGCTGGTGGGAGAGCCGATAGTCGGACTTGAACCGACGACCTGCTCATTACGAATGAGCCGCTACTACCAACTGAGCTATATCGGCGCAGACCCACCAGCGGTTGCGGAAATTATCAAAGCCGCGCTGAGGCGTCAATTGAGAAAAGCGCCGCGCGCGTTTTTTTCAGCCCCCGACGCCCAGCCCTGGCGCTGAGCCGTGTATTTGAGGCAAAAGGACTCTCAAATCATCAAGCCCAGCGAGATATATATGCGCGCGTCCATCCTCCGACGCGGGCGGTTGAGTGTGGGGGCCGATGGCCCCGGCTACGCGCGGCTCGCCCTCGCTTTTGGGCTCCTCGCCTGCGCCGAGCCCAGCACCCCGCCCGAGTGTAAGGTCAACGCAGACTGCCCCGGCGCGCAGCTCTGCGTGGCCCAGGTCTGTCGTCAATTCCTTGAGGCCGGTCCACGCGACGCCGCGCCCTCCACCCGCCGCGACGCGGCGCTTGTCTGGCCTGATGTGGTGATCATCGATGAGGGCGGCCTGGACATGGCGCCGGATCTGGGCGCGGACGCGATGGCGGATCTGGGCGCGGACGCGATGGCGGATCTGGGCGCGGACGCGATGGCGGATCTGGGCGCAGACGCGATGGCGGATCTGGGCGCGATGGCGGATCTGGGCGCGATGGCGGATCTGGGCGCGATGGCGGATCTGGGCGTGTGCCTCAACGGCGCTTTTGAGGCCTGCGGGCCAGAGGAGCGCCGGGGGCGCTGTCGTCAAGGGACGCGGGTCTGTGAGCGCGGCGCTTGGGGGCCGTGCGAGGGCGCCGTGTGGCCGGTCGAGGAGCTGTGCAACGGGGCCGATGATGACTGCGATGGGCTGGCCGATGAGGACTTTGAGCTGGGCGCCCCCTGCGATGGCGTGGGTGAGTGCGGCGCGGGCGTCTGGGCTTGCGCCGGGCCTGAGGCGCGTCGCTGCTCCACCGATCCCGGCGGATCGCAGGCGCAAGATCGCGGGGAGATCTGTAACGGGCTGGATGATGACTGCGACGGCGAGATCGATGAGGGCTTGGGGGTCGGCGCCCCCTGTGAGGGGGTCTGCGGGCCGGGCGAGGCCCAGTGTAGCCCCGCTGGCGGGGCGCTGATCTGCTCCACTGATCCCGGCGGGGCTCACAGCACGCCCACGGATGAGGTCTGTAACGGGCGCGATGATGACTGCAACGGTGAGGTGGATGAGGGCTTCGATCTGGGCGAGGCGTGTCAAGGCGTCGGCGCTTGCGGCGCGGGGCGCTGGGAGTGCGGCGAGGGCGGCGCGCGGCGGTGCAGCGTGGATCTCGGCGGCAGCGCTTCGGCGGCGACGCCCGAGCGCTGTGATGGGCTGGATAATGACTGTGATGGCGAGATCGATGAGGACTTCGGCGCAGGCGCCGCGTGTGAGGGCGCCGGGGCCTGCGCGCCCGGCCTGACCGAGTGCGATGCGCTCGGCGGCCTGCGGTGCAGCACGGACGTGGGCGGCACTGCGGCCATCGAGGGCTTCGAGGTGGCCGCCCCCTGCCCCGCCGTGGGTGTCTGCGATGCGGGCCTGTGGGCCTGCGTACACGGCACGCCCGCTTGCGTCAGCGATGTAGGGCCAAGCCCCAGCGCGGAGATCTGCGATGGGCTGGATAATGACTGCGATGGCGCCACGGATGAGGGCTTTGAGGTGGGCGCGCCCTGTGAGGGGCTGGGCGTGTGCGGCGCGGGCGTCTGGGCCTGCGCTGAGGACGGCGCGCGGCTGTGCAGCACCGAGCCCGGCGGCGCGGCGGATGAGTCCAGCGAGGAGATCTGTGATGGCGTGGATAATGACTGTGATGGCGAGATCGATGAGGGCGGCGCCTGCGGCGGGGATGATTGTTGGACCGCACAACGTGTCGAGCCGGGGACGGTCTGGCGGGGCGACACGACCGATCTGCGTAATGACTATCAGCGCCCCCTCTGCGGCTCTGGCTTGGAGGGCCCCGATCAGCTCTTTGAGCTGGCCCCCCCCGCAGGGGAGTATGTCATCGCCGTGGCGCCTCAGGCGCCCATCGAGATGTTCTCATGGCTTAATAATGAGGGCTGTGAGGTCGGGGAGCTGCGCAGCTGCTCCAACCTGCCCGCCAGCTCCGCCGATTACACCGATCCCCTGGGGACACCCTTCGCGCAGCGCTATACCCTCACCGGGCAGCCCTATCACCTGATCGTTGACAGCTGGAGCGCCAGCGACTTCGGGCCGTATGTGGCGTCGCTCTATCCCGCTGCGGCGGGGGAGTCCTGTGATCAGCCCATCGCGCTGAGCGTGCCCAGCCAGTTCGTCGGCACCACGCGGGGGCGCGTCGATCACCTCCAGGCCTGTGATGGCCTCGTCGGCGCCAGCTCCCCAGATCAGGTCTTTCGCGTTCATCTGGATCAGCCCATGACCGTCGAGGTGCGCTTGTCCTCCGATGATCCCAACGCGGCTTTGATGATCTTGGACGCTTGTCACCCCCAAGCGGCGTGCTTGGGCGCCCTGCCCCCCGGTAGTGGCTATATCAAGCAGCGCTCCGTTGAGCTGGCGGAGGGGGATCACTTTATCGTCGTTGATCACGCGACGAACGTCGGCGGGGCCTTCCTCTTGGAGCTGACGCCACGCTGAGCGGCGCCCGCCTCAGAGATCATCCCAGCGCTTGAGCGCCTCAGATTGGACGGCCTGGGCCTCCTCGACGGCGGCGCTGGCCGTCGCCGCCGCGAGCTGGCGGCGCGCCTTGTACAGCGCCCGCGTCAGCGTGACCAGATCCTCGCCGTCGATGAAGCGCACAGGCAGCCGGTAGCGCGCCGCCTCTGTCTCGGTGAGATCGCCCGCCTTGAGGCAGGCCCGCGCCGCCGCCTCCAGCCCGTTGAGCGCCTCGGCGACGCGCGGCAGGCTCTTGATCGACTCGCCCCCCACGCCCTCCTCCAAGAAGACCGCGTCGGTCAACGCCGCCTCTAACGCGGCGATGGCTTGGGCCTCGGCGGCCTGCGTCTGGGCCTTGAGCGCCTTGAGCGCCGCTCGGTCGCAGGCGCTGATCCGCGCGGGGGAGGCGGCGACGGCCTCTCGCACGGCCTTTTGGAAGTACACCGCCGCGTCCTTGATCAGCAGCGCTCGCACGCGACGCCCTAGATCCTCGACTTTGCCTCGCCAGAGTTGGACCTCGTTCATCTCTCTCTCCTCTCAGGGCTGTGGCTATGTATAGCTCAGCCGTGTCACGCTGGCGCGTAAACTCTTTGCGCAGCCGCGCGGCGGGCTCTATCTTCTCCGCTTATGCGTTGGTGGTTTCTCGACAGAATCGATGAGCTGATCTCAGGGGCCCACGCCGTGGGTCGCAAAGGGGTCGCGTCCAGTGAAGACTACTTCACGGATCATTTTCCGGGCTTCCCGGTCCTCCCTGGCGTCGTCCAGGTCGAGGCGCTGGCGCAGCTCTCAGGCAAGCTGGTGGAGGTCACGATCTTCGATCAGCGAGGGGTGTGGATGTGGCCCATCCTCAGCATGGTGCGTAAGGCGAAGTTCCGTCGCTTTGTCAGACCCGGTGACACCGTGATCCTGAAGTCTACGCTCAAGGAGCTGCGCGAGGAGTCGGCCATCTGTGGCGTCGTCGCTGAGGTCGATGGTCGTAAGGTCAGTGAGGCGGAGCTGCTCTTTGTATTTAACCCCGAGGGGCTCGATACAAATCAAGCGCAGCTGGATCTGGAGACGCTGGAGCGCAAGAACCTCAAGATGCTCTGGGATGGCTATGAGGCGTGGGTCCATGAGCGCTGAGCGGATCGTCATCACCGGCATGGGCTGCGTCACCCCCCTGGGCTTGAACCTAGAGGCCACCTGGGATGGGCTCCTGCGCGGCCGCAGCGCCGTCGGCCCCATCCGCCGCTTTGATCCCACAGGCTTCCTCACCACGTTCGGCGCCGAGCTGACCGGCTTCACCCCCCCCACGCTCTCCGGGCGCTTCTCGCGCTGGCGCGATGATAAGGGGGACTACGCCTTGGCGGCGGCCATCGAGGCCATGGGGCAGGCGGGCCTGCTCGACGCGGCGATGGACCCGTATCGCTTGGGCGTCAGCGTCGGCGCGGAGGTGTCCCGCCCCGGCTTGGGGGTCTTGGCCGAGCGCGCGGCGGTGATCCAGTCTCAAGGCGCGGCGACGGCGTATCATCAAACACCGCCGCGTGACTTCGTGGTCATGTCCGCCGCCTTCCCCGCCTCCCTCCTCGCCGCTTACTTCAACGCCCGTGGCCCCAACCTGACGACGAGCACGGCGTGTACGAGCAGCGCTCAGGCCATCGGCGACGCGGCGCGCGCCCTGCGGCGCGGCGAGGCTGAGGTCATGCTCACCGGCGGCGCGGATCGGCTCGTCGAGGAGCTGATGGTCCTCGGCTTTAACCTGCTCGGCGCCCTGTCCACCCGGAATGATGAGCCCCACCGCGCCTCGCGGCCCTTTGATCGCACCCGTGATGGTTTTGTGCTGGGTGAGGGCGCGGGGATGTTGGTGCTGGAGACGCTCAGCCACGCCCGCGCCCGCGGCGCGACGATCCTCGCCGAGCTGCTGGGCTTCGGCGCCTCGGCCAATGCTTGGCGCATCACCGACAGCCCCGCCGATGGGCGCGGCGCGCGGGCCTCCATGTTGGCGGCCCTTGAGGACGCGGGCTTGGCGCCCGAGGACGTGGACTATATCAACGCCCACGGCACGAGCACTCAGCAGAACGACGCCTCAGAGACGGCAGGCATCCACGGCGCCTTCGGGGCCCACGCCTTGAAGCTGCCCGTCTCCTCCACCAAGTCGATGATGGGTCACCTCGTCGCCGCCTGCGGCGCCGTGGAGCTGATCGCCTGTGTTCAGACCCTCCGCCACGGCGTCATCCCCCCCACCATCAACTATGAGCATCGTGATCCCATCTGCGATCTGGATTATGTGCCCAATGAGGCCCGCCCCGCCCGCGTGGACGTGGCCTTGAGCAACGCCTTTGGCTTCGGCGGCAGCAACGGCTCGCTGCTGGTGGGGCGCTTTTGATGCGCGTCGCCATCACCGGGATCGGGCTGGTGGCGCCCGGCGGCGTGGGCCTGGAGGCCAACCTCGCCGCCCTGCGCCAGCCCCTCCAGCCTCAGCCCGCCGCCGAGGATCAGGCCCGCCCCTGGATCTTACCCGTCCCCCCTCACTTTAAGGCCCGCGACTTCCTTAAGCGCCGCAAGGATCTCAAGCTGATGGCCCGCCCCAGTCAGCTGGCCGTGGCCGCCGCCAAGCTGGCCGTGGCCTCGGCGGGCTTGGCCGAGGCCAGCTGGGCTGAGGCGGGCTTGTTTATGGGCGTTGGCCGCGAGCCCAGCGATCTGGAGGACATCGTCCCTTGCCTCAGCCGCAGCGTCGGCGATGACGGGCGCTTGGATCTAGATCGGCTGATGGCGGAGGGCGTCGATCACATGAACCCCATCGCCTCGCTTAAGACGCTGCCCAATATGGCGGTGGCCCATGTGGCGATCCAGCTGGGCTTGATGGGGCCGACGCAGGCGCTGACCTCGGGGCCGTCGGCGGGGGCGCGGGCGCTGCTGGAGGCGGCGACGGCCATCGTCGATGGGCGGGCGCCCCTGGCCCTGGCCGGCGCGGCGGATGATCACACGTCCTTCGGCGAGCGCGTCTCGGCGCGCCGAATGGGGCGGGCGGAGACAACACAGGGCGAGGCGGGCGTCTTCTTCGTCCTGGAGCCGCTGAGCGCGGCGACGGCGCGCGGCGCTCACATCTGGGGCCTCGTCTCGCCTTATCAGGGGCCACCCCGTATCCCCGATCTCTTCGGCGACTGCGGCGCGGCTGGCGCCTTGGTCAACGCGGCGGCGCGCCTGGGCGCTGGCGAGGCGGCCTACTTCGAGCCCGTGGGGCTGGAGCCCATCATCCGCCCCGCCGCCCCTGCCCTCCTCAAGACCCCGCGCGGCGCGGTGGCCATCACCGGCGTGGGCCTCTTGACCCCCCTGGGCCGCCGCTTCGAGGACTTCACCCGCCGCCTCCTTGATGGCGAGGTCGCCGCCGCGCCCATCCGCGCCTTTAACGCCGCGCGCTTCCCCTCGCGCAACGCCTGTGAGGTCCGTGAGCGTGATCTCCTGGCCCACCTGCCGCCGCCCTTGGCCCTCGCCCTCGGCGGGCTCCAGGATCGGCGCGCGGAGATGGCCCTGATCGCGGCCCTGGACGCGGTGGCCGATCACGGGGCCTTGGATCCCCGCGCGGGGATCGTCTATGCCACGGGCTTGACCAGCGTCACCGAGACGGAGCTGGCCCAGGATTGCCTGCCTTATCTTCAAGGGGATCGCTTTGATCATGCGGCCTTCGCCGCCGCGCCGACCCCACGTCACCCCCTGGCGCCTAAGCGGCATCAGGTGGATCGCCCCGCGCGGCTCCTCAAGCGACACCTCGGCCTCTCCGGCCCCGAGGCCGTTCACTTTAGCGCCTGCGCGGCGGGCGGCGCCGCCCTGGCCCACGCCGCCGATCTGATCCGCCGAGGCGCCGCCCCGCAGGTGCTCGTCGGCGCCTCCGACAGCATGATCCTGCCCTTTGGCTTGATCCCCTTTATCCTCCTCGGCGCCACCTCCACGCAGCCCGATCCGGCCTTGGCCGGGCGGCCCTTCGAGGGGGATCGCGATGGCTTTATCATGGGCGAAGGCGGGGCCTTCTTCGTCCTTGAGCCCCTGGAGGCGGCCCGCGCCGCCAAGCGCCATATCTACGGCTTGATCCTGGGCTCAGGGCAGAGCTGCGACGCCCACGCCGTCACCGCCCCGCACCCCGAGGGCCTCGGCGCCGAGCGCGCCATGCGCCGCGCCCTCAGCGACGCCGGGATCGCCCCCAACCGCGTCGATTACATCAACGCGCACGGCACGGCCACGCCCCTCAACGACGTCACCGAGGCGGCGGCCATCGCCCGCGTCTTCGGCGTGGGGGTCCCCGTCAGCAGTTCCAAGAGCCAGCTCGGTCACAGCATCGCCGCCGCAGGCTGCGTGGAGCTGGCGGCGTGCTTGGCGGCCTTCGCGGGGGGGCGGCTGCCCCCCAACGCGCGCCTGAGTCAGCCCGATCCACAGATCAACGTCCACCTCGTGCCCCCCGAGGGGCTCCCGCGCGCGCCCAGAGTGGCCCTCAGCAACTCCTTTGGCTTCGGCGGGCAGAACACCAGCTTGATCATCGCCGCCCCAGAGTACCTATGAAGACGGCCTTACTCTTCGCCGGTCAGGCCACGCAGTATGTGGGCATGGGCCGCGCCCTCTATGATCGCTTCCCCGAGGCCCGCGCGGTGTTCGAGCGCGTCGATGAGGCCCTCGGCGAGCGCCTCTCTGCGCTCTGCTTTGAAGGCCCCGAGGCCCGCCTCAACCTGACGGCCAATACGCAGCCTGCGGTCCTCACCGTGGCCTGCGCCGCCTGGGCCGTCCTCGACGCCCGAGGGTTTACGCCCACGGTGGTGGCGGGGCACTCCCTGGGTGAGTTCGGCGCCCTCGTCGCCGCCGAGGCCCTGGCCCTGGAGGACGCCGCTCGCCTCACCCGCCGCCGTGGCGCGTATATGCAGGCGGCGACCCCCGAGGGCCTAGGGGCCATGGCCGCCATCCAGCGCCTTGAGGATGAGGTCGTCGAGGCCGCCTGCCGCGCGGCGGGCGGGGTCTGCGTGCCCGCCGCCTTTAACGCCCCTGGCTTGATCGTCATCAGCGGTGAGGCCCCTGCGGTGGCGCGCGCCATGGCCGCCTTGGAGGCCGCCGGGGGCATCGTCACGCCGCTGAGCGTCTCGGCGCCCTTCCACACCCCGCTCTTGGCCCCCGCCGCCGATCAGCTGGCGGCGGATCTGGCTCAAGTGCCCCTGGCGCCGCTGCGCTGCCCCTATGTGGACAACGTGGACGCCACCTGGATCGAGATCAGCGACGCCGAGGCCATCCGCGCCCGCTTGGTCCGCCAGGTCGTCGAGCCCGTGCGCTGGCGTCAGAGCTTGGCCTTGATGCTGGCGCACGGCGTCGAGCGCTTCCTGCACCTGGGGCCTGGTCGCAGCAACCTCACCCACGTCAAGCGCCTGCGCCGTAAGGCCCCGATGGCGTCCTTGGACGACGCGCGCGATCTGGACGCGCTGTTGGAGGAGCTGAAGTGAAGCTCAACATCGCCATCACCGGCGTGGGCCTCGTCGCCCCCCTCGGCCACACCCCCGCCGCGCTCCTCGACGCCCTCTGCGCGGGTCACACCGCCGCCGCGCCCGTCACCGGCTTCGACGTCACCCCCTTCCCCTGCGCTTTGGGCGCTGAGGTGACGGGCTTTAAGGCGAGCAACTGGGTGGCGCAGCGCAAGAACCTCAAGCTGATGACCCCCGCCGTGCGCTATGGCATCGCCGCCGTCAAGCGCGCCTACGCCGACGCGGCCCTCAAGGGCGTCGATCCCGATCGCCTGGGCTTGCTGGTCGGCAACGGCGCCGCCTTCGGCGACACGGTGGATCTCATCCCCGCCCTGGAGGCGGGCTTTGAGGGCGGCGGCTTCTCCAGCGCGCGCTTCGCCTCGGCCCAGAAGCTGATCAACCCGCTGTGGCTCATCAAGGGCCTCTCCAATAACGTGCTGGGCTTCGCCAGCGCCGAGCTGGACGCGCGGGGCTTTAATCAGAACTACTGCAACAGCGCCGTCGGCGGCCTTCAGGCCATCGGTGAGGCCGCCTGGGCCTTGATGGAGGGGCGCGCCGCAGCCCTGATCGCCGGGGGCGCCGACTCGGCGGTGAACCCCGCTCACTTCACCGGCTTTGGGCGCCTGGGCTTGCTCTTGGCCGGGGATGATCCCACCGCCGCGCGCCCCTTTGACGTCGAGGCCGCGGGCTTTATCCCCGGTGAGGGCGCCGCCTTCTTTAGCCTTGAGCGCCCCCAAGACGCCGCAGCCCGAGGCGCGCGGGTCTTGGGTCGGATCGTCGGCTATAAGGACACCTGCGCGGGCGCGGGGCTCTTGGCGGGGGACTTCGAGGCCATCGCTTATGGCGCCGAGGCGGCCTTGGCCCAGGCGGGCTGGGCGCGCCCCGATCTGTTCATCGCCCACGGCACCGGCACCGCCTTCGACGCGCAAGAGGCCGCCGCCCTGGCGCGCGTCTTCGGCGCGACCTCGCCTCCGATCACCAGCGCCAAGGCGCAGATCGGGCACGCCGTGGCCGCCAGCGGCCCGCTCTCGGTGGCCATCGCCCTGGAGGCCGGGCGTCAAGGCCGCCTCCCGCCGATGCCCTTTACGCGCGCCCCCATCGCTGAGGGCCTGGATCTGGTCACGGCGCCCCGCCAAGCCCCCGCCCGACGCGCGCTGATCCACGCCGCAGGCATCGGCGGACAGAGCACCTTTCTCGCCTTGGAGGTTGACCCATGATCGCCCTCATCACCGGCGCCAGCCGTGGCATCGGCCGCGCCGCCGCCGTTCGCCTCGCCCGTGACCATCAGGCCAAGCTGTTCTTGGTCTATCGCAGCCGCGTCGAGGAGGCCGAGGCCGCCAAGATCGCCTGCGTTGAGGCCGGCGGTGAGGCCGAGATCTACGCCGCCGATGTCAGCGATCCGCAGGCCGCCAAGGCCGCCGTGGAGGCCTGCGTTGCCCGCTTCGGTCGCCTGGATGTCTTGGTCAATAACGCGGGGATCACCGCCGATGGCCTGGTGATTCAGATGAGCGATGAGGCCTGGCAGGACGTCATCCAGACCAACCTCTCAGGCATCTTTAACACCTGCCGCGCGGCGGGCAGCGTGATGCTGCGCCAGAAGTACGGGCGGGTGATCAACCTCAGCAGCGTCTCAGGCAAGCGGCCCAACCGCGGGCAGGCCAACTACGCCGCCAGCAAGGGCGGCATCGAGTCCTTTACCCGCGCCTTCGCCGTGGAGATGGGCCGCAAGGGCATCACGGTCAACGCCGTGGCGCCGGGGATCATCGAGACAGAGATGAGCGCGCGGGTGCGCCAGGCCGCCGAGAAGGAGATCAAGCAGCAGATCCCCCTGCGGCGCTTTGGTCAGCCCGAGGAGGTCGCGGCGCTGATCTCCTTCTTAGCTGGCCCCGACAGCGGCTATATCACCGGCCAGACCATCGGCATCGACGGCGGGATCGCCCTGTAGCCTCCCCCAAACCGCTGGCGTCAAATCCGTCAACGCGCTTTAGTGTGGGCCGCACGCGCGCGGCGTGCGTCTCGAAAAGTGAGGGCGCTGATGGGAAGCGTATCGATGAGATCTGTGGTCTTGGCGCTGGGGCTCGTGGCCTTGGCGGCTCCCCAGGCGGGCGCGCAGGCGCCTGCGCCAGCGGCGAAGGCTACCAAGAAGCCCAAGAAGGGTCGCAAGAAGATCAAGGAGACGGTGCCGGTCGATATCGGCGTCGGCCCCGCCGTGCATATGCTCACGGGGCCGTTTCAAGAAGATCAAATGCTCCATTATGGGCTCAAGATCTCCGTCCAGGCGATCATCCCCCCTGAGATCATCAAGAAGCATCATAAGAAGATCCCAAAGAAGTATCGCAAGTATGTCTCAACAAAGCATGAGATTCGCTATTCGCCCTCAATGTTCATCCCTGATACGCTGTATATCTCTCCAAAGACAAACAATACGGGCCTGTATGGTGTAACGCTTAATCCTCTCACGATTGGGCTTACACCGCTTCAAACACCTCGTCTTTCGATTGATTTAGGCGTGATCTTAACTTACCTCTTCATCGACGCAGACCCAAACGGGGTAAATCAAAAGCGCGAGGATGAGTTCAAGGATGTCCCCGATGAGGCCTTTACGATGCACTTCTTCCGCCCCGGGCTCTCCCTGAGCGCGGCGCTGGAGGTGCCCTTCTCCGATAGCTTCCTCGTCGATGTCGGCTGGTCCTCGGCGCTCTATCTCCCTCAAGAGATCAACGGCGATTTCTTGGCGCTGGGCGATATCAAGGATTCGATCTGGCACATCGGTCAGGCTTGGCTGCGCTTCCACTTCCGCTTTCCTTATGAGGCGTCCATTTAGCGCCGCCCCACGCGGCCACCTTGATCTCGGGTTCGCGGGGCGCTAACCTGCCGTATTTTTTGATTGGGTCGTCACGCATCTCACCAGGGGCGGCCACCATGCTTACCCGAGGATTTTAAGGCTTTGAGCGCGCAAGAACGACTCCGGGTCGCGGTCCTCTGGCACGACACGCTCGTGACAGAGGCGACGGTTGACCCCCGCAAACCCGTGACCATTGGCACGCACCCCAAGAACACCCTGATGATCCCCGATCTCGGAGGCGTGGGCCAGAGCTATGAGGTGATCAGCCCCAACGGCCCCGGCAGCGTGACGCTGAACCTCACCGGCGAGATGTCCGGGGGCGATCTGCACTTAAGCGAGGATATGGATCTGGCCTCGGCGCGGTCCAAGCACGGGGCGCATATCAACCTTGAGCCGCCTCACTGGGGCATGGTGGATCTCGGCGAGCTTGCCTTCTTCTTCCAGTTCAACGGTGAGCCGGAGCGGATGCCCAAGCGGCCCATCTGGGGGACCATCGAGACGTCCGTCCTGGGCTCGCTCTTGACCGCCCTGGTCCTGCACTTCGGCGTCCTCATCGCCGCGTTCATGCTCTGGGATATGAACGCCTCCTTGATGGAGCTGGATCTCGACAATAACCGCTTCCTCGACATCCTGATGGAGGAGCCCGATCCGCCCGCCGAGGAGGAGAAGGAGATCCCCGAGGAGGAGGATGAGGACGTGGGCAAGAAGGCCGGCGGCGAGGAGGGCAAGTTCGGCGAGCCGGATAAGATTGAGGAGTCCAAGGTCCCCAAGCGCGACGGTCAGATGGTCGATAAGATCAAGGACATCGGCGTACACAAGGCCCTCAACACCAGCCTGATGGGCTCCGGCGCGCTGTCCAACGTCTTCGGCAACCAGGATCAGTTCAGCGACAGCCTCAGCGCGGCCATGGCTGGTGGCGATGGGCCGCTGGTGATGGGCCGCGGCATGGGCGGCATGGGTATGCGCGGCACCGGCAGCGGCGGCGGCGGTGAGGGCTTTGGCCGCATCCACGGCATGGGCCGCGTTGACACGGGCGGTGGGCGCGGCACCAAGGCGAACTTGCGTGGGCGCAAGGCCACCAAGAAGAAGGTCCGCGTCGCCCGCGGCAAGCTGGGGATGAGCGGCTTTTGTAAGGAGAAGGACATCGTGCGCGTGGTCAACGCCCGTCAGCGCGGCATCCAGTATTGCTATGAGAAGGAGCTGGCGCGTAACCCAGAGCTGAGCGGTAAGGTCACGATGTCTTGGCGGATCGCCTTAGATGGTAAGGTGCAGAAGGTCATCGTTGAGGGCAGCACCCTCAATAACATCGCCGTCGAGGGCTGCATCAAGCGCAACATCGAGCGCTGGAGCTTCCCCCGCCCCGAGGGCGGTATGTGTCAGATTCGCTTCCCCTTCGTCTTCAACGCGGGTCTCTAAGCCGCGCCCCTCCTCAGAGATCGATGATGATCACGCGCGCCGGCTCGGGCTCCACCGACGGCGCCTCCTCGCGGCGGGGCGCTGGCTCCAGCGGCAACGGCAGCCGCAGCGCCGGGCGCTCGTAGATGCGCTGTTGGTCTTCCTGTCTCTTCCGGATTTGCTCGATGATATAGATATCCAGCATCTCACATCTCCTCTCGGGGCAGGTCGTGACCAGGTCATTGGCCTTGCCTCAACCTAATCACATCTCTGAAATCGTCTAGCTTTAATCTGGACAAAAGCCCTGGGTCCGAGCAATTTCCCGGCGTCTTTATGGGGATGCACCTCAGGCCCAGGAGTTTTCGTGAAGCCCGTTGATATCTACACCATTCAAGGTTGCTGGTTCTGCGATCGCGCCAAGTCCCTCCTCGCCGCGCGCGGTGTGCGCTTCACGGAGCACCGCGTCGATGGCGATCAGGCGCAGCGCGCGCGGCTCTTGCGGGTGACTGGGCAGCGCACAGTGCCTCAGATCTTTATCGGGGAAGACAGCATCGGCGGCTGCTCCGATCTGGAGACGTTGATCCGACTAGGCAAGCTCGATCCGCTCTTGGCCGATGCCGAGGAGCCGCTGATCAATGACATCGACGATCTCTAAGAGCACCGCGCCCCTGAGGTCGATGAACTGAAACACGATAAAGGGCGCCTCGCTATCACTCGACAGCCGCGTCACCCGCGCTGGCAGCTCAAACCAGATCCCCTTGGCGGGGCCAGGGATGTGCAGCCCCAGCGTGACGCGCTCATCGAGGTTCAGCTCACCCCGCGCCGACAGCGTGCCGCGCTCAGCGAACTTGAGCCCAGAGGGGCTCAGCTCCACCGCCTCCAGCCGCCAAGGCCCAAACTCCGCCTCGCCCTCGCGCCGCGCGCGTAGGCGGGCGAAGAGCGTCGCCCGCCCATACATCCGGCGCTCCACTCGACTGGGCAGCGCATTGAGCCGCACCGTGACGTGGACGTCGCTGCGCGCCTCAAGGTGGCCACGCGCGCGAAATATCTGCCCATCTTCTTCCATCGCCAGGGTGCAGCGTGCGCCGATCTCAAGCTCGCGTGGCGGGATGCAGCGGATCGAGAGCCGCGTCCCCTCAAGGCGCGTGATCTCGCCGAGGAGCGTGACATGCATCGCTGTCTCAACGAAGAAGACGCGCGCCGCGCGCCCCGACCACCTCTGCATGTGTGACTCTCCCGTGTTGGATCGCTGGGGCTTGCCATCGGTGATGGCGCTGCGCAGCTTTAGATCATCGTAGAATTAAGGTTTGGGCAAGATCGCTTTTAGGTAAGTGAGGTTCTCGCCATGCCATTCTTGATAGCGCCCCGGCTCAAGCTCGGCGCGCTCCTCGAAGGGGCGATCGCTGCCGCAGTCCATGATCTGGTAGGGGCCGTCGGCGTTGTGATAGCGCCCACAGCCGCCCAGCCTTGAGAGGCCAAGGGAGTGGCCCAGCTCATGGGTGATGGTGTTGCCGATGAGGTTGCCCAGCACGCGGATCGCCTCGCGGACCTCCTCGGCCCTCGGCCCCCCTGGGAAGTCATCCGGGGTGGCCGGCTCCTCGATGAGCCCAGCGAAGATGTCATCAAAGGCGGGATGCGCCAGCGGGTTGTCTGTGTCTCCATAGCTGGGCGAGAGCTGTAAAAAGGACTCGACGAAGACCCCACCAAAGGCCCCATTGCTGTCTGCGTTTTGGCCCGCGAGGTTATCGTCTAAGCGCTCATTGCAGTTGTCTAGCCCCGGCGTGTTGTCGAGGCCAAAGAGGTTCTGCGCGTTTGGGTCCGGCCCGCCAACCTCAACGACGGAGTAATCTTTGAAGTCCATCGGCTGCGTAAGCCGCACTTCGAGGTTGACCTGCTCGTAGTCTCGCTCAATCACGTCGATGATGCGCGCTTGCACCTCACCTGAGTAGCTGCGCAGGCCAAAGAGCCGCAGCGAGTCAATAAACGCGGGGAGGAAGCGCAGCCAGACGACCTGGAGCGTGGGCAGTATCTCAAACTGAATCGGCGTGGCTGACCCCTCAACGCTCTGCCCCTCCCAGCTGATGATGGGCTTTACTTCGCCGATGAGCACCCCCGGGATCGCCCCCAGATCGTCGCTGCGGCACTCGTAGTCGTAGTGGACGCGCATGCTGAAGACCAAGGCGCGGCCGCTGATCCAGTCCGGCGTGATCTCCGCCGTGACGCTGCGCGTGCCCGTCACGGCGTGGAAGTCGCCGCTGAAGCGCAGGAGGGTCAGGCCCGCGTGGGGGCCGCCGATAAAGCCCTGCCCCTCGATCATGGTCGCTTGCCCTCGGCTGGCGGCGGGCTGGATGTACTCGACGATGGGCGGCATCAACGACCAGTCCAGCGCCAGCCACTCACCCCGCGCCCACCAGCCCTCGCCCTCGTTAACCACCCGGATCTGACCCGTGATGCGGCCTGGGCGGATGCCAACCCAGCTGGGATCGAAGTCAAAGAGGATTTGATCGCGCGCCCACGCGCCCTGGGGCTTGTAGCCGACGGCGCGGGGCACCGTGAGGATCGTGCTGACGCCCGTCTCCTCATCGATATGGGTCGCCTCAAGCTCGAAGTACGTCTCGCCCTCGCCGCCCTGGATAAAGTCCGCGCCGAAGATCTCAACGGGGCTGGCGGGGTAGACGGCGCGCGGCAGCGCCTCGATCTGAGGGGTCAGCTGCTGGCGCAGCTCAAATTGGACGCTCAGCGCCGCCTCGCCGCGCGCCTCACCCAAGGTCATCTTGACGCTGATCTGGCCGTTGAAGTGGCCCTCGGGCCAGCCAGTGAGCGCCCCAACGGGCGCTTGAACCTCAAGCTGGCTGTGGTTGATGAAGCGGGCGTCAAGCCGCAGCCGCGCGGGCGTGGCCTCAAGCTGGCCGTCGAGCCAGACCTCGTAGTCGGCGTCCTCGACGAAGCCGCTGCCCTCCAATCGCGCGGCGCTGCCTGGGAGGATCAGCGCGATGTCGAGCCGGCTGAGCCGCAACGGGAAGGTCGGCGGGCTTAAATCAGGGCCTTGGCGGCCCTCTTCGTCAGAGCAGCTCAGCAGCGCGGTGAGGAGGCTCAGGGCGAGCCCCAGGCGGTGAATCATTGCGGGAGACACGCTCGCCCCCCTTGTACGTCGAGGCAGCGGTAGCCCTCCGCCGCGCGGCAGTCGCCGTCCACCTCGCAGCGCTGCGCGCAGGCCATGTAGCCCCCCAACGCTTGGCACACCGTGCCCTCGGGGCAGGGCAGGTCGGGCGCGCAGCCACCCTCGGCGCAGTAGCCGCCCGGCGTGGGGAAGCAGACCAAGGCGCCGTCGCAGTCCTGGTAGCTCGTGCAGCGCGCGCCGACGCCGCCCAACCCCGCCTGCGCGCAGGCCTGGGTGAAGTCCTCGAAGCGCTTGCAGCGATATTCGGCCTCCACGCGGCACTCCAGATCGTGGGCGCAGCTGGCGACGCACTCCCCGCCGCTGGCCGCAGGATCGCTGCCGACGCGATAGGCCGCGCAGAGGTGCCCCGCGCTGCACTCGACGCCGCTGGCGCAGGCGGCCTCGACGCAGCTCTGGCCGTCACAGAAGGCGCCCGCCGGGCAGGACAAGGTGCGCTCACAGGCGTTGGGGATGCCCGCCTCGATCCAGAGGGTGTAGGGCGCCGAGGCCGAGGGCGTGGCGCCGTAGACGGCCACGGTGTAGAGGCCGTCGGCGGTGGCCTCCACCTCCAAGATCTCGCCGTCAAAGAAGCCGTAGGCGCCCGTGATCAGCCCGCCCATCCAGTCATAGAGGGCCAAGTCGAGGTTCCCCTCGCTGTGCGTAAAGCTGGCGCCGACGCTGATGAGCTGCCCCGCTTGGGCGTGGAAGCTGAAGTAGTCCACGTCGCCAGGACACAACACCAGATCCTCGACAAAGAAGGGCAGCGGCTCCGCTGAGGTCGCCGTCTCCGGGGTGTTATTGGGCGCCTCGTAGTCGAAGAGATCGTCTTCGCAAAACCGATCACACTCGCCGGGGCCGACCTCGATGAGCAGATCGTAGTCGTTGTGGCTGTGGTTATACGGCCCGACCCACAGCAGCACCTCGCCGCTCTCCTGGGCGCAGTGTTCGCGGACCTGCTCGATGTCCTGATCGCCGCTGAGGCTCTGGTAGTTGTAGGCGGGCAGGCCCTCGGGCGTACGCGCGCCGGGCAGGGCCATGGCCATATCCAGATCACCCTTGAGGTTTTCGAAGGTGATCCGCGCGCTGACCTGCTGCCCTGCGGCGATATCAAAGCGATAGAAGTCCTGATCCTCGCCGCAGATCGTCATCCCCGCGTAGTCGCCGGGCTCGATCAAGGTGGCGTGGGCCTCGTCGTCGTTGCGCGCGCCCTGATCAAAGGGATCGTCGAGGCAGCGCTGACCACAGTTCATGTCCACCGGCAGGCATTGGCTCAGGGCGCGGCCCTCGACGCTGTGGATCTGCACGCACTGGCGGCCCTCGCCGCAGCCTTGGGCGCCGCAGGCGGCGACGCAGAAGGCCGCCCCGCCCAGGTCCACGCAGAGATCGTCGGGGCCACCGCATTGATCGTCGGAGACGCAGCCGTGGCAGTAGCCGTATGTCTCGCTTTCGCCGCCGCCGCGCGCCTCGACGGCGAAGATCTCGCTCTCCACGCTGTGATCACAGCGGGTGGCGTTGGGATCGTCGTTGTCGGTGGCGATGATCACATAAAAAATCGAGGCCTCAGCCCCAGAATTGAGGCCAGGGTTGGGGATGGAGGCGGTGTAAACATCGCCCCCTTGGCTATAAAACTCCACAAGCGACCAGTCGCCAAAGGCGGGCGCGGCGTCTCGCGGATCTTGAGGCGGATCAATCACATAGAGGAGCGCGGGCGGCGATTTAAAGCCCACATCATCGCGGATCGTCGCCGTGATCTCATAGTTGAGCGCGCCCTCGAAGCGTGTCGGCGGGGTGTGGATGATCTCAGGGGGCTGACCAGGGCAGCCGACCGCCGCCTCGCGCTTGAAACGGACCTGAAATCGCTTGATGACTCGCTCATCGCCGCCGAGTCGGCGGGCGGCAAGCTCGACGAGGTGCGATAGCGAGGCGTCGAGCTGCGCTGGGGTGGGGCACCAGCTAAATCGCTTCTCCTTGGCGGGGCGATCTGCGGGCGTCAAGGTCGCCCCTTCGGGGGTGGGCGGCAGGATATCCAAGAGCACCTCGTCCTCGGGCACCTGATCGGCCTTGATCTTGACGTTGAACTCCACGCAGGGCGACTCCGCCAGGTCCACCGCCATCCCCGCGCCGGAGGGCTCAACGAAGCGCAGCTGCGTGCTCTGGATCACCCCGCCGTCATTGACGACCGTCACCTTGATCGTCACCGCGTCCAAGGCGCCGTGCTCATCGACGACCTCGAAGGTGAGCTGGTAGATGCGCAGATCCTCGCCGCCCGCGTCGGCGATCCCAGGCGTCCAGGTGAACAGCGCCTCGTTGTTGCTGATCCGCGTCAACGTCGGCTGGGCGGCGAGGCCCTGGGTCTGGGTTAATGGGGGGGGATCGATGGAGAAGGCGTAGCCCAGCTCATCGCGATCTTCGTCCGTGGCGCGGATGGTGATCGTGCAGTCCTCGTTGACGCGCACCTCAAAGTCACCCACGGGTAAGAGGGCGGGGGGTTGGTTCTTATCCTCCGCGCAGCCCCAAAGGAGCGCGCTGAAGAGGGCAGCTCTGATCCACATCGCGGCGACTCCGGCTTAAAAAAACGCGCGGATGATAGCAGCCTCGCGCCCTTAAAGACGAATAATCTGCGGGCCACGTCGCGGCGCAGATGCGCCTTAAATCGCTGTAACTCAAAGTTTTTCTGAGCTTAAGTGGCGCAGCTTGGCGCCCGAGAGGCGGCGCGTGAGGCTACACCGAGGCCAGCAAGGCGCGTAGGCGCGCGGCGATCTCATCCCGCGCCGCCCGAAAATACGCCAAGCGCGCCTCATCGCTGAGATCCTCATGCGGGCGATCAGGATCGGGCAGCGGCCAGTGCAGCCGCCGCGCGGCGCCGAGGAAGGCGGGGCAGACCTCCTCGGCGCAGAGCGTGATCACCAAGTCCACCGAGGCGGCGTCGATGGCCTCGACAGGCTTCGAGCGGTGCGCGCGGATGTCGAGCCCCAGCTCAGCCAAGGCGCGTATGGCGTAGGGGTTGAGGCGCGAGGGCGCTGAGCCCGCCGACTCAACGCGGATCGATGGATCAAAGAGGTCACGGGCGAGGCCCTCGGCCATCTGTGAGCGCGCCGAGTTGGCGACGCAGAGGAAGAGGACGTGCTGGAAGGGCGCTGGCACGCTCAGCCCTCCAAGCCCTCGACCCAGGCCGCCGCCTGCTTGCGCGAGGGCACCCCCCCCGCGTGGACGACCACCTCGTCGATCACCACAGCAGGCGTGCTCATCACCCCGTAGGCCATGATCGAGGGCATGTCCTGGACTTTCTCGATCACCGCCGCCGCGTTGAGGCGATCAACCTGCTCTTGGAGCAGCTTGGCGGTGACGACGCAGTTGCGGCAGCCGCCGCCGAGGACCTTGATGGTGTGTGTCATGGTGTGACTCCCAGTGATAAAGCAAAGAGGTTAAAGCCCCAGCCGACGCAGGTGAAGGCGACGGCGAGGAGCCCGGCGTAGAGGGCCAAGGCGGGCCAGCGGATGACCCGACGCAGGATGAGCATCTCAGGTAAGGAGAGCGCGGCGACGCTCATCATAAAGGCCAAGACGGTCCCCATGGCCACGCCCTTGCTCAAGAGCGCCTCGGCGACGGGGATGACCCCCGTGGCGTTGGCGTAGAGCGGCACGCCGATGAGCACGGCGGCGGGGACGGCGAGGAGGTTATCGCCGCCGAGGTGGGCGATCACCCACGCTTGGGGGACAAAGCCATGAAAGAGCGCGCCGGCGCCGACGCCGATGAGCACCCACTTCCAAATCCGCCCCAAGATCTCGCGAACCTCGTGGACGGCGAAGGCGTGCCGCTGGGCGAAGCCCGTCACTTTGGCGAGTACACCCGCCTCGCCCACCTTGAGATCCCAGACGTAGCCCTCCACCCAGCGCTCCGGGCGCGTCAGCCCCATGGCCACGCCGCCGAAGTAGGCCACGATCAGCCCCGCCACCACATAGAGCGTCGCCAGCCGCCAGCCGAGCACCTGGGCCAGCACCACCACGGCCACCTCGTTGATCATCGGGCTGGCGATCAGGAAGGAGAAGGTCACGCCGAGGGGGATGCCCGCCTCGACGAAGCCGATGAAGAGGGGGACGGAGGAGCAGGAGCAGAAGGGGGTCACGGCGCCGAGCGTGATCGCCAAGAGCCGCGACAGCCACTGAGGCTTGCCGCGCACATAGGCGCGCAGCCGCTCAGGTGTCAGCGTCGCGCGCAAAAACCCCATGGCGTAGATGACGCCCAGGAGCAGCGCGAAGATCTTGGTGGTGTCCATGATGAAGAAGTGCAGCGCCGCGCCCAGGGCGCCGCTGGGGCTGAGCCCAAAGAGATCATAGGTGAGCCAAGCGGCGAGCTGATCAAACAACGTAGGCTCCTAAGGCGCCGTGCGGATGAGGTGGAGGGCGAAGGCCACGGCGGCGACGCCGACGCTCACCTTCAACAGCTTGGCCAGCCGCGCCCCCCGCGCCAGCCGCGCCCCAAGGGCCGCCCCCGCCACGCCCAAGAGCCACGTCAAGCCCAGGTGGCCGAGGACAAAGGCGGCGATGGCGGCGGCGATCAGCGCGCCGCTGGCGGGCGCGCCGGTGAGGGCCAGCACGGGGGCGAAGAAGGCGAAGGTACACGGGCCAAGCGTGAGCCCTAAGATCCCCCCCGAGGCCAGCGCGCTCCTCGGCCCCACGCTGACCTTGTTGGGATCGAGGCGCCCCACTGAGGGCAGGGTCAGGACACCCATCAGGTTTAGGCCGCCCAGCAGCAAAAGCGCGATCATCAGCCACGGCCCCAGGCCCCATAGATCCCCCAGCATCCGCCCCAAGCTCCAGGTCAGCGCCGCGATCAGCGCCAGGCTGAGGGAGATCCCCACGGTGACGAGGAGGCTGAGCCGCGCCGGTGAGAGCGTCTGGCCGTCGATCCGCGCCAGGAAGGTGACGAGGAGGGGCACGCTGGAGAGGTGGCAGGCGCTGAGGCCGACGCTGGCGAGGCCCCACAGCAGCGCCGCGAGGGGGGTCATCCAGGTGGCGCGCTCCAAGGCCTGGCTGAGCGAGGCGAGATCCATGATCACCGCGCCTCGGCGCGCTTCTGCGGGTAACCCAGGGCCTCCAGGCGGGCGATGATGTCTTGGGTTGACCAGAAGCCGACATGACGCTCCAGCTCCTTGCCCTCGGGATCGAGGAGGATCTGGGTGGGGATCGTCCGTACGTTGTAGGCCTTGCCCTGCTCGGGGTGATCCCAGACGTCGATAAAGGTGACATCAAGCGTCTCGGGGTAGCTCTCCTTCAGCTCGGCGATGACCGGGATCATCGCTTGGCATGAGCGGCAGCGATCAGAGCCAAGATCAATGAAGCGCGCCCGAGGCGCATAAGCGGCGGTCGGCGCAGAGGTCGGCGCAGAGGTCGGCGCGGAGGTCGGCGCGGAGGTCGGCGCGGAGGTCGAGGCCTGGCCTCGGAGGAGGAAGGCGCCGATGACCAGCGCGGTGATCCCTGTTAAGACGAGCGCGCGCGCGGCGGTGGCTTGCATAGGCTTCTCTCTCGTTAGAGCGCTTGGATGAGCGCCTTGAGTCGTTCAATCGCCTCTGGCTCGACGCAGTAGCAGACCCTCGGGCCGTCGATCTCCCCTCGGATCAAGCCCGCCTGCTTGAGCTGCTTGAGGTGCTGGGAGACGGTGGACTGGGCCAAGGGCAGGAGATCGACGATGGAGCCCATGACGCAGGTGTCGCGGCGGAGGAGCGCGCGCAGGATCGTCACCCGCGCGGGGTGGCTGAGCGCCTTGGCCAAGCGCGCCAGCTCGATGTTGGCCTCCGCTTCCCCCTCGGGAGGCGGCGTGGGTGGCGTGCATGGGGGCATGGGGCCTCGCGTCGTTTCGTTTATCGTCGATATGCGATATGACGCGCTCATCAAGCACGCGGCGCGGCGTGAATTCAAGGGCGGGTATAAAAAAAGTGGCTATGGGCGGCGGTGGACCGCGCGGCGTAGCGCGCCCCATAGGCCGCTGGTGGGGGTCAGCGCGGCGCGCCCCAAGGTGAGGAGGGCGTGGTTGGGCTCATAGACGTCGTCAGTCAACAGCCAAGGCAATCGCGGGTGGCTTGGCGCGCGGAGGAGCAGATCAAGGCGCGCCCGCGAGAGCCAAGCGACACGCCCCAGCCCATGATGCGCCGCCAGCAGGCCCAGCCCCCGGCGGCCCAGGCCCGAGGCGCTCAAAAGCAGCCCAAGCTCCAGCGCGCTGAGGAGATCCATGCGCCCCCCATCCTTGGCGATGTTGGTCAAGGTGATGAGCAGCCGATCCACGGGGGTCGGGTAGCGGATGGCCCGCCCCTGGAGCCGCGCCGCCTCACCACGATGCCATAGCCCACAGGCGCTGGGGCCGCCCCGGTGCGGCGGCAGCAACCCCGCGTGCAGCTCGATCAAGGCGCCGTCGAAGAGGAAGCCCAGGGAGTAGGCCCGCTCCCAAGGGTGGCGCTCATAGCGCGCCGAACGGATCTCATCGGCCTGGGCGCTCAGCGCCGCGCGCAGGGGCTCAAAGGCGGCGGGCGTCACCAGCAGATCAAGGTCATTGGCGGGCCGCGCGCCCGGATCTTGGTAGAGCCGCTCCGCCAGATCCGCGCCCTTGATCAGCAGCGGCGCGGGGGCCGCCTCGGGCCAGACCTGCCGCCAAGTCTTGAGCCGGCGCAGGTGCGCCCACAGCGCGCGGCGCCACACTTCGGCGCAGCGCGCCGCGTCGGCGGGGTGGAGGGGCGCGCGGTGGTGGTGGAGGAGCCCCGCCAGGCGGTGAGCCTGGGCCAACGCGGCGATCCCCTCGGGCAGCGGCGGCGGCGTTTCGCCCCGGAGCGTGGCGGCGACGAAGCCCGCTAAGGCGCTGAAGCCCGCGTGATCCACTCAGAGCTTCTGACGGTTGCTGATCAGCTTGTAGGTCGCCTTGGGCCCCTTGCGGTGGTGGGCGGCGATGCCCACGCCCAGGCCCATCGTGGACCAGAAGATCAGCATGATGGGCAGGTAGTAGAGGCCATCGCTGAAGGCCAAGAGCACGCTCATCCCCACCATCGAGGCGAAGATCGTGTGCAGATCACGGCGCGCCTCGGGGGCCTCGATCAGCGGCTGGGCGCGCTTCATGTAGACGAGCCCGCCGATCAAAAAGCTGAGGAAGAACAGCATCCCCAGCGGGCCATGATCGATAAACAAGGTCATGTAGGTGTTGTCGAGCCGGGGCTGAGCCAGCCGCGCGGCGCGCGCCTTGGTGTAGCGATGCACCTGGGCGATCTTCATGTGCTGGGGGAGCGTGCGCGCGCCGACGCCGATGAGGCGGCGCGTGGGCGTGATGTCGTTGATCACCCGCGCTTGGTGCAGCGAGAGGGCTTGGAGATCATCAAACGCCTGTCGCGGGTGCATCCGCCCGCCCTTGATCTGCGCCGAGAGGACCAGCAGCAGCGCGAAGAGGGCGATGAGCTGAAGCACGCGGCGCCGATCCCCCCAGTAGTAGACGATCAGGGTGATGAAGACGGCCATGATCCCCGAGCGGGTCAGCGTGAGCATGGCGGTGAGGGCTAAGGCGACGGCGATCAGGCGGTAGCGGCCATCGCGCAGCCCCCGCCCCACGCGGCTGAGGGTCAACGGCAGCGCCACGACCAGCAGGGTGGTGAGGATGATGGGGCGGCCAAAGACCCCATCGAGGCGGTTGAAGTAGCCCGCGGCGCGCCAAACCCAGGCGGCGTGGATCACCGAAGCCACCGACACGGTGAGGACCGCGCCGATGATCAGCTTGACCCAGAGGTGGCGCTTCTCAGTGACGATCTTGGAGTTCATCACCACATAGAAGACCACCACGCCGTTGCAGAGGTACCACAGGAGGCCACGGGCGGAGATCTGCGGGAAGCGGCTGAGCGGGATGAGCAGGGCGGTGTAGAGGATAAAGCCCAGCAGCGGCAGATCCACAGGGGTCTTGAGGGCGTAGACGCGCTCGCGGGCGGCGTTCTTGCGAAAGAGGTAGGCCAGGACGATCAGCGGCGGGATGAGATAAAGGACGTTTAAGCCCAGCCCCCACAGGTTAAATGTAAAGTACAAGCGCAGGTCATCGGGGAGGACCACGGCCATCATCACGAGCCAGGCTAAGAGCGCCGTGGTTGTGAAGATGCGCGTCATCACGCGCAGGAAGGTGAGCACAATCAGCTTGAGATCGAGCCCCACTGAGCGATGCGCGATGTAGAGCGTGTCGTAGAAGAGCTTGTGGCGAGGGCGAGTGTAGTAGCCGCCGCGCACCTGCGCTTGTCCTGTTATCCCAGGTTTGACCAAGAAGCGTCGCGCATAGCCTGGGATATTCTCGCGATGCTTTTCTAAGAAGATCGGCCGAACAGGCCGAGGGCCGACCAAGTTCATATCACCTTTGAGCACATTAAAGAGCTGTGGCAGCTCATCAAGGCGATATTTGCGCAGAAATTTGCCGATCGGCGTGTAGTGATCTTCGTCTTGGCGGACGAGGCGCTGGCCGATCTTCTGCTCGGCGCCCACATACATGGAGCGGAACTTATAGATGTAAAAGACGCGCTCGCCCAACCCCACCCGCGCGCCCCTGTAGAGGGCAGGGCCTGAGGAGGTGCGCTTGACGGCGATGGCGATCAGGAGCATCAGCGGGCTGAGCAAGAGGAGCCCGATCAACACGCCAATAAACTGATAAATCCGCGTAAAGCGGTCATAAATCGGCTTGTCGGGCAGCGCCATCGTCGAGGGGAAGCAACGGCGCGGGGGGGGCGGCGGGCGGCGGGCCTCGACGCCGAGCCAGGCGCGGGTGGCGTGGAGGAGGTTGTCTCGGGTCATGCGGCTCGACCTCGTCTGAAGCGCTCGTTGAAGAGCATAAAGCTCAGCATCGCCCAGATGGGGCGGCTGTGATCGGCCTCGCGCCGCTCATGCGCGTCGAGGAGGGCCGTGACGCGCTTCGGCTCCCACAGCCCGAGCCTTTGGACACTCGAAGGGCTGAGCATATCTCGCGACAGCGCCCGCAGCGGCCCCAAGAGCCAGCGGGCCATGGGCACGTTGAAGCCCGCCTTGCCGCGCGTGAGGATCTGGGCCGGGGCGCGGCGGCGCAGCGCGCGCTTGAGCAGGGCCTTGGTGGTCAGGCCGCGCAGCTTGTAATCCGCAGGGAGCGCGTTGAGGGCCTCGACGAGCTGATGGTCCAGGAAGGGCACGCGCGCCTCAAGGCCGTGGATCATGCTCATCCGATCCACCTTCAGCAAGATGTCATCGGGGAGATAGATCTGCTGATCGAGGTTGAGGATCTCGCTCAAGCCGCTGAGCCCCGCCTCGTCGGCGACGGCCTGAAAGCGCGCGACGCTGTCTTCCAGCCCCATCGCCGCCTCGCCCAAGAGCGCGCGGCGCGCTGACTCGCTGAGGAACGCCTTGAAGCCGTAGTGGGCCTCCACGGGCGGCAGCGCGGCGGCGGCGCTGAAGGCGCGGGCCTTGAGATCGAAGCTGATCTTGTCGTGGCTGACGGGCAGGCGCTGGGCCAGGCTGGGGATCAGCTCATCGCGCAGGCGGGCGGGGAGCTGGCGGTAGAGCTGGGCCAGGCGCCAGGCGGTGTGCGTGCGGTAGCCCGCCAAGACCTCGTCGCCGCCGTCGCCGCCCAGGGCCACGGTGACGTGCTGGCGGGCTAAGCGCGAGAGGTACCACAGCGGGATGGCGCTGCTGTCGGCGTAGGGCTCGTCGAAGGCCTCCGTCAGCGGCCCAAGGAAGACCTCCGGCTCGGGGCGGACCACCTCGACGTAGTGGCGCGCCCCAAAGGCCCGCGCCGCCACCGCCGCGTGGGCAGACTCGTCGTAGCTGTCCTCCTCGAAGGCGATGGTGAAGGCCTTGATCGGCGCCGTGGCGACCTCGCTCATGCACATCAGCACGGCGGTGGAGTCGATCCCACCGCTGAGGAACATCCCCAAGGGCACATCAGCGATCATCCGGCGGCGCGTCGCCGCGCGCAGGGCCGACAGCGCCTCCTCGGCGGCCTCGTCGAAGGTCGGCGCCGGGCGGCGCGGCGCGGCGAAGGCGGCGACGGGGCTCCAGTAGCGCCAACGACGCTGCCCCTCGGGCGTCCAGATCATCGCCTCGCCGGGCTGGAGCTTGCGCACGTCACGCCACGCGCTGCGCGGCCCAGGCGTGTAGTTCAAGGCCAGGTAGTCGTGGTGGGCTTGGAGATCGAGGGCGTCGCTGATGAGCTTGGAGGCCAAGAGCGCCTTGGGCTCGCTGCCAAAGAGCAGCCCCTGGGGCAGCTCGGCGTAGTAGAGCGGCTTGATCCCCAGCCGATCCCGCGCCAGCAACAGCGCGCGCTTGCGCTCATCCCACAGCGCCAGGCTGAACATCCCATTGAGGGCGTCGAGCATGCCGATGCCCCGCGCTTGATAGAGGTGCAGGAGCACCTCGGTGTCCGTCTCTGTCTGGAAGGTGTGCCCCTGCGCCTCCAGCTCCAAGCGCAGCGCCTTAAAGTTGTAGATCTCGCCGTTGAAGATCAGGTGAAGCGTGCCCAAGGACATGGGCTGGCGGCCGATCTCGCGGGTGTCGAGGATGGAGAGGCGGCGATGCGCCAGCCCCACGGCGACGCCGCCGCGCGCGTGGAGGTAGATCCCCGCGTCATCGGGGCCTCGATGGCGGAGCTGATCGCGCATATGCACCAGCCGTTGCCGCGTGACGAGGGGCGCGCGGCCCGCGTAGCCGACGATCCCGCACATTATCGCGCCCGCCCCTCGGCGATGACCCGCTCAAGCATCGCCTCGTACTGATCGACCACCACCGCCTGCGTGTGGTGACGCTCAACATAGGCGCGGGCGGCAATGCCCATGGCCTTGGCGCCCTCACGATCGGCGTACAAGGCGCGGATCGCGGCGGCCAAGGCGCGCGCGTCCTCCGGCGGCGTGACGCGCCCCGCGCCCGCCGCCTCGATCATCGCCTCGGCGTCGCTGCCCGCGTCCACCCCGGCGATCACCGGCTTGCCCGCCGCCATGATCCCAAAGAGCTTGCTGGGCACGCTGGTGCCGGCCATGCCGCGCCGCAGCGGGGCGAGGCCCACGTCGGCGGCGTTGAGCAGATCGGGCAGGTTGGCCTGCGGCTGCGTGGGCAGGACCACCGCGCGCGGATCATCGCGCAGGGCGCGGGCCACCATCGGCTGCGCTTGCCCGTCGCCGACCATCATCAGCCGCAGATCAGGCAGGTCATCCAGCGTCGCCCAGGCCTCTAAGACCGTCTCAAGCCCCTGGCTGTAGCCCATCCGCCCGCTGAACTGGACCACGAAGCGATCCTCGAAGCCGTGGGTGAGGCGGTAGGGGTTCGCCGCAGAGGGCTGCGGCTGGATGAAGCCCGCGTCGGTGTAGTTGGGGATGACGGAGATCTTGCGATCAGGCACGCCGCGCTCGATGAGGAAGCGGCGAAAGCCCTCGCTGATCACCGAGAGGTGGGCGGCGCGGGCGTAGACGTGGCGCTCCAGGCGCTCCAGCCCGGTGATCAACAGCGGGTGGGTCAGCACGCCCAGGCGGATGGCCGCCTCAGGGAAGAGGTCTTGGAGGTTGTAGACGAAGGGCACCCCCTTGAAGGCGCTGAGGAGCTGATCGACGAGCCCGAGCGTGAGCGGCGGCGAGGGCGTGAAGATCACGTCGGGGCGGCGCACGCTGAGGGCCGCCGTCAAGGCCGAGGCGGTGAAGGTGGCGTAGGTGGCCGCCTTGCCGAGCTTGCCGCCCCCCTTGGGCGTGTAGATGTAGGCGCGCAGGATATCGACGCCGTGGCGGCGCTCGCGCTTAAAGAGCCGGCGGCGATAACCCTCGGCGACGCGGCCCGTCTCATGGTGGGGGAAGGCGCAGACGACGCTGACGCGGTGGCCTCGGGCGGCGAGGCCCTCGGCCAAGCCGGTCATCAGCGGCGCGTTGCCGAGCTTGTCGGGGGCGTAGTTGAGGGCCAAAAGTAAGACGTGCATGCTCACTCCTCGTTATCTCTCTTGAGGCCGCGCCCCACGCGGCGGGCGCGCGCCTCCATCCGCCCTTGCTCCATCGCCGCCTCGCCCTCTCGCCCCGCCGCGCGCAGCAGCTCGATGATCGCGCGGGCGTAGCGTGGGTGGGGATCGAGCGCCAGGGCCTCGCGGTAGATCTTCAGCGCGGCGTTGGGCTTGTGATGACGCAGCTCCAGCGCCGCGCGCAGCCCCAGCGCCTGCGCGGCGCGGCGCGGCCAGTGGCTCTGGAGCTGCCAGAGGCGATCAAGCGCGGCGCGGGCCTTGGTGAGATCCCCCAGCGCCTCGCTCACCTCCGCCGTCACGCGCTGATAGTCGGGATCGGCGCGGCCCTCCACGGCGCCGCTGGCGATGGCCTCGCGGGCCTCCTCCAAGGCCCCGCGCCGCAGCGCCGAGAGGGCCTCAAAGGCATAGCCCACCGCTGGGGCGCCGTGGGCGATGAGCCAGCGGGCGCTCTCATCCACGCAGGCATAGTCCTTCAGCGCATAGCAGGCGCGGATCAAGACCCGGTGCAGCTCCGGCGGCGTGGGCTCGCCGTGGAGGGCGTGGGTGTCCATAAAGCCGCGCGTCAGATCGCGGGCGTCCGCCGCGCGGCGCGCGTCGAGGAGGATGTTGCCCAGCCGCCAGCGCGCGCGCGGCGTCGGCGGCGTGGCGATGGCCAGGGCCTCGCGGATCTTGAGCCGCGCCTCGACCTCCTCCAGCAAGGCGCTCTCGCGCCAAGGGGCGCGCTCCATCGCCAAGCGATACTCCAAGGCGGCCTGGAGCGGCAGCGCGTGCGCGGCGAGGAGCCGCGCGGCCTGGAGGTGCGCGGCGGCGCCGAGGGGGAAGAGGGCCATGCTGCGGTTAAGCCAGCCCAGGCGCGTGGCCAAGGGCATACGGCCCTCGGCGGCGCCGACGCGCAGCGGGGTGAGGTAGTCGGCGGGGTGGGCGGCGACAACATCCTCGACGGCGGCGCGCTTGAGCATCTCATCGGGGTCCGCCGCCAGCGCCTTGGGGCCAGCGAGGCCCAGCGCGATGAGCAGGAGCAGCGCGGGGGCGACGACGACCCAGGCCCGAGGGCGCCAGCGCGGCTGACAACGCGAGAAGGCCAGGCCCAAGGTGACGGCCACCGGATAGGCCAACCCCGCGCTCTCCAAGCCGAAGTCCACGAGCTGCTGGAGCCCCACCGCCGTCAGCCCGGCGATCTGCGCCCAGTGCACCGGGGCCGTCGCCCGCCCTGCGCAGCGGATCAGGGCGTAGACGCCCCAGATCCCCGCGCCGATGCCCACGATCGCGCCGAGCAGGCCCCACTCACACCACAGCTGGAGGAGGATGTTCTCGGGGTGCGTGACCGTGCCGCTGAAGAGGCTGGATTGGAACTGAGGGTAGACGTACTCGAAGGTGCCCCGCCCGCTGCCGACCAGCCAGTAGCGCCGCGCATAGGCCCAGGCCGCCTCCCAGCTCACCAGCTTCTGATCAGGGCGCGTGTCATCCAGGAGCGTGTGCCAGTCAGGGAGGAGCACCAGCGAGAGGATCAGGCCGATCAGCGCAGAGAGCAGGGCCAGCTTGGCGACGATCCGCGCGCGATCGCGCTGGCTGTCGGCGGGGCGGCGCCCCTTGGAGTGGGCCAGGGCCGCCCAGATCAGCAGGCCGATGAGCAGCGCGGCTTGGCCGCCACGAGAGCCCGAGGCGAAGACGCCCACCCCGCAGAGGCCCGCGCTGATAAAGGCGAGGCGCTGGGCCAAGGCGTGCTCGCTCTCGACGAAGACGCCCAGGCCCAGGAGCGCGCCGAGGAGCAGCAGGCCGGCGAGGGTGTTGTTGTTGATGAAGGTGGAGAAGTAGCCGCTGAGCTGCGCGTGGTGCAGGGAGGTGTACAGGCCCAGCACGCGCGGGGCCTCCAAGGCCCACTGCCCGAAGCCGATGAGGGCCACCAGCGTCGCGCCGCCCAAGAGCGCCCATAAGGCCCAGCGGCGCTGGGCGCGGCGCAGGTTCAAGGCGCCCAGGGCCAGGGCGGTGAAGGCCGCCTGATGGGCCAAGGCGATCCAGGTCGCGGCGGGATCGAGGGTGATGGGGTGGAGGCCGTCGAGGCGCCCGATGTGGTCGAGGCTGTAGCGCCGCACGGCCATGGCCTCGGGGCTCAGCAGCGCCAGGAGCCACTGAGGGAGGGGCGTGAGCTGGATCAGCCCCCAGGCGGTGAGGAGGGCTGGCCCCAAGAGGGGGGGGGCCAAGCGCAGGCGGCGCGCGCCGCGCCCCAAGGCAAGCGCGGCGGCGGCCACGAGCGCCAAGAGCGCGCCGATGAGCCGCGCCTCATCCCGCGTGCCGCCCACCGCCAGCGGCGCGGCCACGACCAAGGCCACTAAGAGCGCGGCCCCGGCCCGCTGCGTCCAAACACCGATCCGCTTCATCCAGGCTCCCCCCTCCGTCTTGAGCGCCTTGGGTCCTTACGAGGCGAGCGCCTTGGGATCTATCTCACCCGGCGCCGCGATCAGCGGCTGGCGGCGCGCAGCAAGGCCCCTTGGATGGGATAAAAGGCGTCGGCCTGGGCGACAAGCTCGCGGGCGGCGGCGCCCTCCAAGGCGGCGATCTCCACGCGCACGCCGGACGCCTTGAGTGGGGCGAGCAGCTCAAGAAAGGCCCCGTCGCCGGTGACCAACACCATGACGTCGATCTTGGGGGCCAGGCTCAGGGCGGCGACGGTGAGCCCGACGCTCCAGTCCCCCCGCGGGCAGCCATCGGCCCGGCGCTTGAGGGGCTTGAGCCAGACCTCGAAGCCGGCGCCCTCCAGGGCGTCGATGAAGGGGGTCATGTCCACGTCCTCGCCGCGCAGGACAAAGGCGATGGCGCGGCTGAGGGCGCGCCCTCTCAGCAGGTGAGGCAGGAGCTTATGATAATCCACCCGCCCAGCGGCGCGGGCGCGCGCGGCGTGGTAGAGGTTGGCCGTGTCCACGAGGACGGCGACGCGCTGCTGCGCGAGGAGATCAGACATGAGGGCTCACACTGAGGCCGTACGCGCCGCACTGTGTCACATCCAGGCCTGGGGGTCGAGGGTCGCGCGGTGTGGGGCGCGCGGCGCCGCCTCGAAGGCCGCCAAGAGCGCGCGCAGGGTGTAGGTGCGCAGGCCACGGGCCTGGATCAGCGCGCAGAGATCATCAAACAAGCGCGCCAACCCCGCGCCGGGGCGTCGCAGCGGCTCAAGCTGCGCCGCCGTCAAGGCCCACAGCGGCCCCAGGGCCTTGGCCGCCGCGTAGGGGGCCTCATCGGCGCAGTTGAGGAACCACTGCGTGGGGTGCCAAGCCAGGATCTTCAGCCCAGGCTGCTCCAAGTGCATCGCGCCCAGGGCCAGCGGCCGCTCGTCGGCGAGGTGGGCCGCGTCCGACCACACATACGGCAGCCGCGCCAAGCCCATGAACGTGGAGAAGACCTCAAGGTGAGGGTGATCAAAGAGCTGGAGGCTGCTGTCATAGCGCAGGCCCGCCGCGACCATCTGCTTTAAGAGCGGGCTGGACTGGATGAGACAGTGGGTGCGGGCGCCGATGGCCGAGGGGTACCAGGCGCGCAGCTGATCCAGCGCCGCCTGCGGGCTGGGACCTTGGCTGCTTTGGGGCGAGAAGAAGGGATGCCACGCCACCTCGATCTGGGGGGGGAGATCGCGCAGGGCCGGTGAGGGGTGGGTGGCGAACAAGGTGGCGTGGAGGCCTCGGCGCCTCAAGACGTCGATGAGGGCGCGCAGGGCGGGCTCGGGCGCCCAGTCCACGTCGAAGGTCAAGCCGAGGCTGCGTAGGCGGCGGTGGTTGTAAAAGTCGGCGAGGGGCATGGCCGCTGTGGGGCTCATAGAAAGCGGGCCATCAAGATCACGTCGTGGTAGCGCCCTTCGAGGTAGTGATGCGCGCGCAGGCAGCCCTCCTCGACGAAGCCAGCGCGGGCGTAGAGGCGGCGGGCGGGGTTCTCCGCCAAGACGCGCAGGTAGATCTTGCGCAGGTTGAGCGCCGCCGCCCCATAGGCGATGAGGAGATCGAGGGCCTGCGCGCCCAAGCCCTGCCCGCGTCGCTCCGCCGCGCCGATGGCGATCCCGAGGTTGGCCGTGCGGCTGATCCAGTCCAGATCGTTGAGCTGGGTGTAGCCCACCAAGGCCGCGTCGGCCAGGGCCTCGACGCCGAACACCGCCCGGCGCTGATCCTGCGCCAGCGCCTCAAACCAGCGCGCCTCTTGCGCCTCGGTGACGGGGCCGCGAAAACCCATCATGGGATCGCGCACGGCGGGGTCATTATGCCAAGCCAAGGTCAGCGGCAGATCCGCGTGGCGCAGGGGGCGGAGACGAACCTTGTCGCCTTGATACTGAATCGTCATCGGACACCACCGAGAGGGATCATGGACGAGCCTATCTTACGAGAGCAGATCGCGGCGCTGGAGGCCGAGGCCGAGGCCAGCACGCTCAACGCCTGGGCCACGGGCCGCGACACCGCCGCGCCGCCGCAGATCATCTACCTCTGCCCCACCAACGCCTGCAATCACCGCTGTATCACCTGCGCCAACCCGGTCACCATCCGCGCGGGCCGGGGCAACCGTGGGGTGATGGACCTGGATCTCTTCAAGCGGCTGGTGGACCAGCTCCCGCCGGGGCGGCGGCGGATCTACCTCCAGAAGACCGGCGAGCCGCTGCTGCACCCGCAGATCGGCGAGATGCTGCGTTACCTGCGCGCCGCGCGCCCGGACTACGAGATCGCGCTGCACACCAACGCCAGCAAGCTGCGCGGCGAGATCGTCGAGACCATCATCGACTGCGCCGACTTCTTCTCGCTGTCCATCTTTGGCTTTGATCAGGCGCGCTACGCCGCCGCCCACGGCAAGGACGACTTCCAGATCTTCCACGCCAACGTCGAGGCGTTTTACCAGCGATGGTTAAGGGCACAGAGGCGGCCCAAGATCTACTTCGACGTGGTGCGCAACGCCCACAACGCCCACCTCAGCCCCGAAGAGATCTTCGCGCTGTTACAAGCGCGCTACCCCGCCTTCAATGTCGGCGTCCACTTCCCCTTTAACTTCCAAGGGGTGCTGCCGCAGTTCGACCTGGAGGTCTTCGATCGGCTCAAGCAGGCGGACATGCCCGCCTGCGTCTGGCCGTGGGTGATGATGGTCATTCACTGGGATGGCAAGCTGGGCTACTGCGTCGGCGACGCCTACGAGGAGGCCTTCCTCGGCGACGCCACGCAGACGCCGTTGATGGCGCTGTGGAACGGACCGGCCTACCGCGCCTTCCGTCGAGGGCACGCTGAGCGTCGCTTCGACGACCTCGCCCAAGAGGGCATCCTCTGCGGCCACTGCAACTGGCTCTTTGGGCTCAAGTCCCAGTCGGCGGAGAACCTCTGCCTGGAGGCGCGCGCGGCCACGCCCTCACCCGTCGAGCACCTTGAGGGCGGGATGGCGGTGACGGGCGAGCAGCACCTGGCCTTGGGGCTGCGCAGCTTCCTGCGGGGGGAGCTGCCGCAGGCCATGCACGCGCTGACCCTCGCCGAGATCGTCAGCCGCGATGCGGCGCTTCAGACCACGGCGAGGCGCTGGCAAGGGCGGGTCCGCGAGGTATGGAGCCAGCGCGCGCCGATGGAGACGTGGGAGGCGGCGCTCAACGAGGAGGGGCTCTCCCTCGCCACCGTACACCTGACACATTACGGCGTCTCCGCCCACCCAGAGGCCCGCGCCTCCGATGGCCATGAGCAGATCGGCGGCGTGACGGTGAAGAAGGGCGGGCTCTAGCGGGGCCAGTCTGGCGAGGGGGCGCCGCCTTTTTTTTCCTTGCCCTCCGCGCGCTTAGGGGCCAAAAAGCGTACGACGATTGCGCAATTTTCCATTTCGCTCCTGTGAACTGTAGAAGCCCCAAGGCGGTGTGACATGAAGTGGCTGAGCCTGATGAGCCTCGCGCTCCTACTCTGGGCCTGCGAAGGCGACGACGATCCCAGCGAGGTATCAAACATCCCCGACGCCACGGCTGAGCTTGAAGGCGAGGGCGGCGGCGAGATCTGGATTGAGCCCCTCGCGGCGGCGATCCTCGAAGGCGAGCAGTCGGTGGAGATTGGCCTGCGGGGCGCGGGCGGCGCCGTAGAGCTGCGCCTCGACGGCGTGACCGTCGCCCAGGGCGAGGCCAACGGCGAGGCGGCGCTGACGCTGAGCCTCGACACCACGCAGATCAGCGACGGCCCGCACCGCCTGACCGCCCACGCCGCCGGGATCGAGAGCCCCGCCCTCGACGTTGACATCGACAACACGCCCCCCGCGCTGGTCTTCGAGATGAAGCGGCTGCCCATCCTCAGCGGCCTGACCTACCTGCCCTTCCAGCTCGACGAGGCCTACCCCGCCGAGGTCCAGGTCATCTATGAGGGCGAGGTCATCGCCACCACCGACGGCGTGGACAACGTCCCCCTCAGCGCCGCGCTGCTGCCCGATGGTCGGCGCTTTATCCACCTCAAGGCCATCGACCAGCTGGGCCGTGAGGTCGAGAGTGATCCGGTCGAGTGCGTGGTGGTCAACAACGGCAAGCGCGCCGTGGTGGAGTACATCCCCAGCCCCGTCGCGACGGTGCCCGAGGACTATCAGAGCGTGGACTATCACACCCGCGTGATGGTGCCCTCCGAGCCGGGCGTCAAGCGCATCCTCACCTGGCTGACCTGGGATAACCCTGACTGGACCTTGGAGTTCGCCATGGGTCAAGGCACCTGCCCCCACCGTGGCATCACCTACACCTCCGAGGTCTCCAGTGAGGGAGAGGTGATCATCGATCTCGCCAAGGTCGATCTCAGCGCCAGCGCGCAGATGTCCTTCTCCCAAGCCCAGCGTGAGGCCGACACCTTCCCCGTCAACAATGATCCTGCGACCTTCGGCGCCTTCTTCGGCCACATCGACCCCAAGGAGCCCGCCGATCACGTCGGCCAGAGCATCCCCATCGAGATCAACATGGTGCTCTTCTACTGATGCGCTTGTCCCCGAGCCTGCTCCTCCTGGGCCTGCTCACCGCCTGCGCCCCGGCTGAAGAGTCGAGCCCCTCGGGCGGCCCCGCCGTGGACGCCGCGCCGCCCCCTGTCGTGGACGCCGCGCCGCCCACTGTTGTGGATGCTGCCCCGCCCCCCGCCTGCGGCGCCTGCCACGGCGCGCCCGATGATCCCACGCCGCCGCCTGATCTAGAGGGGCGCGTCGATCCCACCACGCCGGGCGTCGGCGCCCACGCGGCCCATATGCGCCCGGCGGCGTGGCGCGGCGCCGTCAAGTGCGCGCACTGCCATGTGGTGCCTGAGACCGTTGATGATCCGGGCCACATCGACGCGGCGCGCCCAGCGGACGTGGTCTTCTCCGGCTTGGCCCGCGCGGGCGGCGCGCCAGAGATGCAGGGGCGGCGCTGTGATGTCTACTGCCACGGCGGCTTTATGCGGATACGGCCCAGCGCCAGCCCCCCATGGACGACGCCTGGCGCCCTCGACTGCGGCGGATGCCACGGGATGCCCCCGCCCGTGCCGCACCCTCAAGACGAGGGCTGTGGGCGTTGCCACCTGGAGGTGGCCGATCTGGAGGGTGAGATCATCGACGCGCGCAAGCACATCGACTCGATCCTACAAGCGCCCAAGGAGGCCCACAGCCCCCACCTCGGCGGCGATGGCGGCGACGATCTCGCCTGCGACGCCTGCCATGACGGCGAGAACTATCACGGCCCGCTCAAGGACGGTCAGCCCTTGGCGACGACGACGATCTGCGATGAGTGTCACGGCGAGGGGCCGGATCAAGAGGCGCCGACGAGCCCCCAAGCGTGGCGAGATTACAAGGCCTTCGCGCCCTAGAGCCCCTTCCCCCTGGCCCTGCCTCGCGCCTTGCCCATACTGGGGCCATGAGACACACACACACGCTCTACTTGACGCTCCTGATCGGGGGGCTCCTCCCCTGGGCCTGCGATGACGGCGAGGGCGCCACGCCCCTCGACGCCATGACCCAGGACACGCGGCTCCCAGACGCCGCCGCGCCCCTCCCAGACGCCGCCGCGCCCCTCCCAGACGCCGCCGCGCCCCTCTCAGACGCCGCCGCGCCCCTCCCAGACGCCGCCGCGCCCCTCCCCGACGCCG
>JAHJCH010000197.1 GCA_018813065.1 Myxococcota bacterium | reverse complement strand
CTGTGGGCGGCCCTCAGCGCGGTCATCGCGGCGCGGCGCGGGGCGATCCCCACGGTTATCGCGCTGTGGACGGCCCTCGCCTCGGTCATCGCGGCGCTGGAAAGGCCGCTCATCGCGGTTATCGCGCTGTGGACGGCCCTCAGCGCGGTCATCACGGCGCTGGAAAGGCCGCTCATCGCGGTTATCGCGCTGTGGACGACCCTCGGAGCGGTCATCGCGGCGCTGGAAAGGCCGCTCATCGCGGTTATCGCGCTGTGGGCGGCCCTCAGCGCGGTCATCGCGGCGCGGCGCGGGGCGATCCCCACGGTTATCGCGCTGTGGACGGCCCTCGGCGCGCTCATCGCGGCGCTGGAAAGGCCGCTCATCGCGGTTATCGCGCTGTGGGCGGCCCTCGCCCCGGTCATCGCGGCGCTGGAAAGGCCGCTCATCGCGGTTATCGCGCTGTGGGCGGCCCTCGCCCCGGTCATCGCGGCGCTTAAAGGGCCGATCCCCGCCCGCGCGGGCCTCACGGCGCCTGAAGGGTCGATCCCCCCCACTCACACGCGCCGCGCGCGCCGGTTGGCGCGCCGCTGGGAGATCAATCTGGAGGATCTGACAGGGGATCGGCCCGTTAAAGACGCTCATCCGCGCGCGCGCCTCAAAGCCCAGATCGGGCGCGTCCTCCGCCACCAGTAACACCGCCTTGTAGCCCATAAAGCGCGCGTTGAGGTGGGCGCCCAGATCCTCGTAGAGCCGCAGCAAGCCCTCGGGCCGGAGGCGATGGCCGTAAGGCGGGTTGCTGATGATCACGCCGCCGGGGCGCGCCTCTAACGGCGTGGCCTCTAAGACATCGCCGACCCGGAGATCCAAGCGCACGCCCGCCCGCCGGGCGTTGCGGTGCGCGATCTCAATGACCTGGGGATCTCTGTCCAGGCCCGTCATCCACCCCGTCATGGGGTTAAGCGCATCGCCGGCGTCTTCGAGGCTGCCCTCGGCGTCTTCGGGGCTGCCCTCGGCGTCTTCGAGGCTATCATCGGCGTCTTCGAGGCTATCATCGGCGTCGTCGAGGCTGCCCTCGGCGTCGTCGAGGCTGTCCTCGGCGTCGTCGAGGCTGTCATCGGTGCCGCTGAGGCTGTCATCGAAGCTGCCCTCAGCCTCATCCAGGCTCTCATCCTCACGATCCAAGGTCTGCGAGGCGACCTTGGCCGACGGCGCGATCTCAGGGACCACGGAGGGCGCCGGGGTGGGCAGCCAGACCTCATGAGGCGCCTTGATCCGCGCCCGCAGCGTCTCCAAGAGCCGATCAAACTGCACGCGATCATGGCCCACCCAGCGCATAAAGCCAAAGTCGAGGCCATTCCTCAGCCGCACAAGCCCCGGCGCCACGTCGCGGGCGATCAGGGCCGCCTCGATGAGCAGGGTGCCCGAGCCGCAGAGCGGATCAAGGAGCGGGCGATCCGGCGTCCAGCCCGAGGCTTTGATCATCGCCGCCGCCAGCGTCTCGCGCAGGGGCGCCTCGCCGCGCTCACGGCGATAGCCACGGCGATAGAGCCGCTCGCCGCTGCTGTCGAGGCTGATGACGCAGTGCTCACCCTCCAGGTGGACGTTGATCCGCACGTCAGGGCGCTGGCGATCTACGCTGGGGCGCCGCCCTGTCTCATCGACGAAGAAGTCACAGATGGCGTCCTTGACACGCTGATTGACAAACATCGTGTTGTCAAAGGCCGAGTTCACCTCGGTTGTGTCCACGGAGATCGTCTGGGTGTTGCGCATCCAGCTCGACCAGTCGATCCGCCGCGCGCCTTTGTAGAGCGCCTCCTCATCGGGGGCGGGGAACTCCACCAGCGGCATCAAGACGCGATGGGCGAGGCGGCTCTCGATGTTAATCCGCCACATCTGCTCACGGGTGGCTTGGACACGGGCGCCTCGGCTGAAAGCCTCGATCTCTTCGAGGCCCAGCTCGCCCAGCTCCGCGACGAGCAGCTCAATCAGCCCCGCGTCGCAGGTGACAAAGAGCGGTCTTGGCCGAGTGAAGGGGTTTTTGCGGATTTTTGGATTCATGCTTTACTAAACCGCCAACACCGATGGGGTGTTTTTGAAAAATCTCGGGGCGTGGTTTGGATGGACTCGCTCGTCGAGAGCGTCTCGTCGAGGCGAAATCGCAAGGCGTTCGTTGAAAAGTAGAGGTGGCCGCCTGGGCTGAGCACCGCCAGCGCGGCGCGGATCAATACACGATGATCTCGTGAGACATCAAACACCGCGCGCCCTTTTCGATTTGAGAAGGTCGGTGGGTCCAACACGATGATGTCCCAGCGTCGCCGCGCGCGGGCGGCGCCCTCCAAAAACTCAAGGGCGTCAGCGCGGACAAGCTCGTGGTGATGTCCCCGGATGTCATTGCGCAGGAGGTTGTCCTCAGTCCAGTCGAGGTAGGTGTTGGACCAGTCCACCGTTGTCGTCTCAGCGGCGCCGCCGTCGGCGGCGTAGACCGTAAACGCGCCCGTGTAGGCGAAGAGGTTGAGCACGCTGCGGCCCTCGGCCTCCCCACGCACCCGCCCCCGCAAGACGCGGTGATCGAGGAACAGCCCCGTGTCGAGGTAGTCATCAAAGTTGACGAGGAAGCGCAGCCCCCCCTCTTGGACCGTATAGCGTTGGTCCTTGGCGGCGAGGCGGGTGTACTGCTCGGCGCCGCGCTGTCGTTTGCGCTGCTTGAGGTGAAGCCGCGCCTCGGGGATCTCCAGCGCCTCGGCGGCGGCCTTGAGCATCGCCGCAACCCAGCCCTCGGGCTGCTCAAAGCGGATCGTCTCCGAGGCGTGCAGGTGGGCGCCGTCCTCCTCCGTCTCATAGCGATCAAAGATGAAGGGCAGCTCAGGGATGTCATGGTCGTAGAGGCGCAGGTTGGTGACGCCCTCTCGCTGCGCCCAAGGCGAGAGCCGCCGCAGGTTCTTCTTCAAGCGGTTGTAGAGCATCTCCGCTTGGCGCTCAGTGCTGGACATCTCAGGCCCTCCTCATCTCTCGCGCTGACGCCGCGCGGCATCGTTCCCCGCGCGGCATCATTCACCGCGCGGTATACCGTAAGGCGCGGCGAGGCGATAGGGCGGCGAGGCGCTGAGCGTGTTAGGTCCTGTTGAGGGCGAGGCGGTCAAAGCGTGGGCTGAGCCAGAAGCGGATCACCTCGTCGCGGGCGCCCTCTGCGCCGATGGCCTGGAGGGCCGCCAGCGCCGCGCCGATGTCCCCCGCGTAGGCCAGCCCCACCCGGTAGGTCAGCGTGTGCGCGCGGACGGCGAGGGCGTCGAGATCCAGCCGAGGGAGGGCCTCGGCCAGCCGGTCGAGGAGATCATCCTTGCCCACGAAGTCAACCCGCGCGGCGAAGCGCTCGGCTTGCTCGGCTTGCGCCTCGGGCGGCGCCTCCAGCGCCTCGATGTCGCGCCCAGAGGCCTGTAAGAGCGCGGCGAGGCGGCGCGCCAGCACCGCCGGGCTCCAGCGGATCAAGGCGGTGAGGTGCCAGCGCGCGGCGATGAGTCCGGCGCAGATTAAGAACCGCGCGGGGCCTTCGGGCAGCCGCGTCAGCTCCGCGCTGCACACCCAGCCCGC
This sequence comes from Myxococcota bacterium, assembly GCA_018813065.1. Classification (GTDB taxonomy): domain Bacteria; phylum Myxococcota_A; class Bradymonadia; order UBA7976; family UBA1532; genus JAHJCH01. The sequence goes on along the minus strand of JAHJCH010000197.1, from coordinate 11,659 downwards.
CTCCGTGGGCAGCGGGGCCTCGCAGGGCCGCGTGGGATCAAGCCCCACGCCCGGCGGCTGCTCAAAGCAGCGCGCCAGCTCGGCGAAGCCCTCGGCGAAGCCCTCATCGGCGGGGCTCAGCGGCGCGGGGATGGCCTGGAAGGCCGCCGGGAAGGCCCGCTCAACCTGGGCCAACAGCGCCAACTCAGGCTCAGGGGCCTCGCTGTCAATCCAAGCCTCCTCGTCGAAGGGCTCAGGCGGCGGCGCGGCGGCCTGGAGGAGCCCGACCTTGTCGGTCAGGGGGCCTCGCTGTCCTCGCCGCAGCGCGCGCAGCAGCGCCTGGATCTTCTCCGCCGCCCGCGCGTCGCCGAGCCGCCGATAGAGCCGCCGCAGCATCTGGAGATAGGCGATCTCGGCGGGATGCTCATCAAGCAGCGCCTCATAGATGGCGCGGGCCTCCTCTAGCCCGTCTTCGGTGCCGCTGAGGATCAGCGCCTCAAAGGCCCGCGCGCGCTCATCTTTCTGACCCAGCGCGTTGATCCGCAGGTAGGCCCGGATCGTCCGCCGCGCTACGCCCGCCGCCCACAGCAGCTCGACGAAGCGCAGGAAGCTGTTGGGCGTAAAGCGCGGCTGGGCGTCGAAGATCTCGTGGAGCCAGTCGGGGCGGCGCGCCCGCGCCGCGAACTCCCCCAGCTCATCAAAGAGGGCCTCGTCCTTGTGGCGCATCCAGGCCCGACGCAGCCGGGCGAAGCCCTCCTCGAAGACGCCCGCGTTCATCAAGGCCCGCGCCAGCTTGATCTCCCGCGCCTCGGCGCCCGCCTCGATGGGCGAGGCGCGGCGCAGCCAGGCGACCGCCGAGGCGTGATCACCCGCGCGCGCGGCGAGATCGGCCATGGCCTCAAGCAGCCGGGGCGACGTGGGTTGGATCTCAAGCGCGCCTTGTAGGAGGCTCTGGGCGGCGGGCAGGGCGTCGAGCTTCTCGGCGTAGATGGCCGCGCGGCGGAAGGTCAAGGCCTGGCGCAGCGCCTCATCCTGCGTCACCACCTGGAGCAGCTCGTAGCTCTCAGCGGCCCCCGCCCAGTCACCGACCTCTGTGCAGAGATCGCCGATCCGCTGTAACAGCCGCTCCGCGTGGCGACCTGGATCGTTGAGCGCGCGCCGCAGCGTGCGCAGCGCGGCGTGTGGGTCATTGAGGCGCCCCGCCTCGATGTCGGCGATCTCCAAGGCCCGCGACGCGCGCGCGTCGGCGTCCACCAGCGCCTCCAGGGCCAAGGCGCGCGCCCAGCCCCGCCAGTCGCCTTGTCGCTGCGTGAGCCGACGGATGGCGTTCATCGGCGAGGGATCGCTGGGGTTGCGCGAGAGCGCGCCCATAAAGGCTTCGAGGGCGGCGCCGCCGTCTTGGCGCTCGGCCAGCAGCCCCGCCTCCATAAAGCAGGCTGAGGCGTTCTCCGCCGCCGCCGAGATCCGCGCTTGATGGGCGGCGAGGGCCTTGACCGCGGGCGTGTCACCTCGCGCCTCGCAGCTCTCCCGCAGCCACTCGATGGTGGCGTAGTCATCGGCCACCTCAATCAAGGCGCGCTCAAAGCTGCTGGCGGCCTCATCGAGCAGGCCCACCGCGCGCATCAGCTGCCCACGCTCCATCAAGCACAGCAGCCGCGCCTCAGCGTGCTCCGCCGCCGCCAGCCGCGCCTCATGCACGCGATCAAGGCGATCCCCGTCCAGCGCCTCAAAGGCCACCCGCGCCATCATCTCTAAGATCTCGGGGTGATCGGGGCGCAGATCGAAGACCCGCTCAAAGTCCTCACGTTGACCAAAGAGCCGGGCTTTTTGGAGGAGGAAGCGCCAGCGGCTCTCCTTGGTCGTGGTGAGCTGGGCGAGGCGCTCATAGATCTCGTATAGGGCCTCGACGTCGCCCTCTTCGACGGCGAGGCGCTCGCGGTGGAGCAGGGCGCCGACGTGATCGGGCGCCGCCTCCAAGGCCCGCGTCACCGCTTGTCGCGCCAGCGCCTTGTCCTCGCTCCAGCGCGCGACGTCGAGCCACAGCGCCACCCGCGCCTCCAGCAGCGGCTCACGCTCAGCCAGCCAAGCGATCTCCTCGGGAGCGGGGCGGAGCCCGAGCAAGGCGTGGCGGGCGCGCCCACAGCCTGGCTCCACCTCCAGCGCGCGTCGCCACGCCGCGCGCGCGCCGTCCAGATCATCGCCGCTCAAGCAGCGATGCCCCAGATCACACAAAAGCGCGGCGCGTAAGGCAGGCGCCTCGAAGCAGCCCAAGAGCGCCTCGGTCAGCGCCGCCTCTTGAGCGAAGTTGCCCGCCTCGACCGCCAGCGCGCGCAGGGCCATCAAGCTGGGGGCGTGATCGGGCGTGACGCGCAGCGCCCGCTCAAAGGCGAAGCGGGCGCCCTCCGCGTCCTTGAGCGTCTCTCGACAGAGATCCCCCAGGGCGTGCAGCGCGGCGCGTGTCGGCGCCTCGGAGACGCCCAACGCCAAGCGATAGGCCCGCGCCAATGGCGCCCAGTCCTGTGTCTGGAGGCAGAGCCCCTGGAGCCGATAGCGCGCCGGCGCGAAGAGCGGCTGGATCTCCAGCGCCGTCAGGTAGGCGCTCATCGCCGCCGTGGGCTGCCCCTCAAGCTCAAGGATCTCCGCCTGGGACATCCACAGCGTCAGCCGCCGCTCCGCCGCCTCAGGCCCCGCCCCCAGCAGGCTCAAGGCGCGCTCGTTGAGCTTGAACAGCAGCGGCCACTCCTCCAGGCGCCAGGCTAAGCCGCGCGACATCTCCAAGGCCAGCGCGCAGCTGGGATCGAGCTTGAGCAGGTTGACCCAGACGGTCAGCGCCTGCTCAGGGTCGTCGGTGCAGAGGGCCTGGGCGCGCGCCAAGGCCTCGCTGACCAAGGCCCCTTGGCTGGCGTAGGCGTTGGCCTGGGGTGAGGCCTCACGGGCGAGCACGCCCACCAGCCGTGACCAGCGCCGCTGATCCACCAAGCGCTCGATGAGCCGCGCGCGGGCGTAGTCGCTGCGCGGCGCGATGGCCAGGGCGGCCTCATAGGCGCTCAGCTGCCCCTCCTCATCCCCCAGATCGCGGCGCGCCCAGGCGATCAAGATGAGGTGGCCCAGCCGCGTGGCCTTGGAGGGGGCGACGCTGAGGCGGGCCTCATGGGTCCACAGCCGCAGGCGTGGGTGTTGGGCGTAGAGCTTGGCCGCCCAGCGCGTCACCAGCGGCCACTCAGGCTCGATCTCCAGCAAGGCCCGCAGCGTCTCCAGCGCGGCGTCATCATCCAGGCCCTTGACCTCAAGCTCGGCTTGACGCCACAGCGCCAGCGCGCGATCCCCTGGCGCCGTCAGGCCCTCGGCGATCTGGGCGGCGGTGGCGGCGGCCTCCCCATAGGCCCCTTGGGCGAGCTGCGCGTCGAGCTTGGGCAGGAGGCAACGCGGCGCGGCGCGGCCCGCCAAGAGCGCCGCCGCGCGGGCCGGATCGACCTCAAGGAGCCGCGCCGCCAGCTGCTCCGCCAGCCACCCCGACTCGGCGCGCGTGGGGTCCAGGCGCAGGGCCGTCTCCATGGCCTCGGCGTGGGCGCCGACCTCCATATAGAGGGGCGCCAGGGCCAAGCCTTGTCGTGGGCTCGGCGGCAACGCCTCCAGGGTGGCGATGGCCTCATGGATCGCCTCAGCGGCCTTGAACGCGGCCGCCGCTTCGATGGCGCAGGCCTCCTTGAGCAGCGGATCGAGGGTGTTCTCGGCGGCTCGCCGCCACGCGTGGGCCAAGCCCTCGGGCTCAGGATGCTCACGCCGGACGCTGGCGAGGCAGCGCGCCGCCGTCTCATCCCTGGGGTTGGCCTCAAGCGCGCTGCGCAGGCAGGCCCGCGCCTCGGCGGGGCGGTGGAGGTGGATCAGATAGACGCCCGCCTTGAGGCAGCTCAGCGCGGCGATGTGCTCGGGGTTGCGCCGCGCGCTGATCTCTTGATTGAGCAGCCGCAGCGTCATGCCCCAGCGCCCCGCGCGGGTGAAGATCCGGCGGCTGGCGAGGAGGGTCGGGAGGTGCTCGGGGTGGGCGAGGTGCGCGCGCTGATACCACCTCAGCGCGGCGGCCTCATCGCCGAGGTGATCTTCATAGATTTGACCGATCGACCAATCAATGCGCCCCCGGCGGCGCGGATCGGGGGTGGCGTCGCGCTCTCGACGCAGCCGCGTGATGATCTGCTTGAGCCTGGGCTCATCCAATGGGGACAGCCAACGCAGCTGCGCCGATATCTCCCCCGACTCCACCGGCGCCCAGCTGGTGATGGGCTCCCTTTGCTCCACGAAGACCTCCTGTCCGAGGCCCGTACTTTAAGAGGCTCTTTGGCGCGCCGCGAACTTTATGTGAGCAATGAAGCTGATTGGGGCGCGGCTCAGTGCAGGGTCGGCGGGCGGCCCCCATAGGGATCGATGAAGCGCTCAGGCGGGGGGAGCGAGCGAGGGGGCGAGCGTGGGGCGTCGTGAGCGGCCTCCTCGGCGGCCATCTCGCGCATCCGCGCGCGGCCTTGAGCGCGGCGGCGCCCCCAGGCGAGGAGGAGCAGGAGCGCGGCGATGAGCCACAGCCCGCTGGAGCCCAAGAGCACGGGCAGCCAGCCCCACCAGACGCGCAGGCTGCTGAGCCAGCGCGCCTCCAGCGCCTCCAGCGGCGTGGCGAAGCTCTCAGCGAGGGCCACCTCGAAGGTGACGTCCGTGTCATCGGCCAGGCGGCGCAGCAGCGCGGCGAAGGGCCGCCCGTCGTCGATCCCTTGCAGCCAGCCGACGAAGTGTACGGCCTGGGCGTAGGCCACGCTGGTGCGCGGGGCGCCCTCGGGGAAGCCCCGGCGCAGCTCAGCGAGGGGGTGGAGGGCCTGCATGGAGGCCGCCTCGGTCAAGAGCCAGACGCGCTCGAAGGAGAACGCCTCGGATTGACGGATCGCCAGCCCCTCCGCGAACCAGCGCGGCGCGCGGCGGCGCGGATCGATCTGCCCAAAGGCGACGTGGCTCAGCTCATGGCGCAGCGTCTCCTCCAGATCGCTGGGGTCCGCCGCGTGGAGGTAGATGGCCCGCGCCTGTGGATAGGCCAGGCCCGCCGCCCACTCTGGGGGGCTGCTGCCCTGCTCGGCCAAGGCGCGGGCGCGCATCGCCGCGCCGTCGTGACAGAGCGTGATCTGGGTCGGCCCCGCCGCCTCTTGGCCCAGCGGGCCGTAGATGCCATCGTGATGCGCCTCGGCCCAGACCAGCAGCTGCGCCGCCAGCCCGCTGAGCCCCTCCGCCCAGGTGACTTGATAGCGCTTGGAGGTGGTGATCTGCGGCGGCGCGGCGCCTTGCGCGGCGAGGAGCGCGGCGGCCAAGAGCGTCGTGATCAAAGCGAGGCGCCGCGTGAGGGCTTGATCGAGAGCGCGCCGCCGCTCATCGCCCGCGCTCCATGGCCTCGGCGCGCTCAGCGGCCTTGATGACGGCCTCGATCAGGCTGGCGCGCAGCCCCCCCGCCTCCAAGGCGCGCACGCCCTGGATGGTCACGCCTCCGGGTGAGGTCACGGCGTCCTTGAGGGCGGCGGGCTGAAGATCCCCTTCGAGGATCATCCGCGCCGCGCCCTCCAGCGTGGCCGCCGCCAGCCGGGTGGCCGAGGCCCTGGGCAGCCCAGCGGCCACGGCGCCATCGGCCATCGCCTCCATCACCAGCGCCGCATAGGCGGGGCCACAGCCGCTGAGCGCCGTCCCTGCGTAAAACAGCCCCTCATGGCTCAGCCGCTCCACCCGCCCCACGGCGCCAAAGAGCGCCTCGGCGCGATCCAGATCCTCCGCCTCGCCGGCATCGAGCAGGAGCGTGACCCCCGCGCCGATCCGCGCCGAGACGTTGGGCATCAAGCGCACGACGCGCGGCGTGCCCAGCGCCGAGATCAGATCCGCGCGCGCCGCGCCGGCGAGGATGGAGAAGACACGCCCCTTGATCGCCCCCGCGCCGTAGGCCCGCGCGGCCCGCAAGGGGCTGAGCGTGGCGCTGAGGTGTTGGGGCTTGACCGCCAAGAGGATCTCCGTCGCTTGGCTCAAGATCACCTCGACGGGGGCCTCCGCGACGCCCCGCGCCGCCCAGGACGCCCCCGTGTGTGGATCAGCGACGCGCACCGCCTCGGGGCGCAAGATCCCCGCCTCCAGCCAACCCGAGAGCAGCGCACCGCCCATCTGACCACAGCCAATCACGCCAAACATCGCCGCTCCTTATAAATCCGCTCAAGCCACACGAGGGCCAAAGATCGCGGCGCCGACGCGGATCAGCGTCGCCCCCTCCTCGATGGCCACCTCGAAGTCATCAGACATCCCCATAGACAGCTCAGGCAAGGGGTGGGCTTCATCCGCCAGCGCGTCGCGCAGCGCGCGCAGGGCCGCAAAGTGAGGGCGGCTCTCCTCGGGATCGCCCTCGGGGGGGAGGGTCATCAGCCCCACCGGGCGCACCCCCGCCATGCCCTTGATCGCCGCCAGCAGCGGCCCAGCCTCGGCCACGCTCACCCCGGACTTGCTGGCCTCACCGGCCACGTTCACCTGAACAAGGACGGGGATCTCACGCCCCAAGGCCGCCGCCGCGCGCCCCAGCGCCTCAGCCACGCGCGCGTCATCGATCCCATGCACGAGATCCACCCGCCCCGCCAGCCGCTTGGCCTTATTGCGCTGGAGGTGACCGATGAAGTGCCAGACCACGCCGGGGCCGAGCTGAAAGGCCACCGACTCCCAAGCCTGGACGTAGTTCTCGCCGAGGTGGACGAGCCCGCTGGCCAGCGCCTCACGGACGCGCTCGATGGGCTGACGCTTGCTGACGGCCACGAGCGTGATCTGCGCAGGATCACGGCCCGCCGCCAGCGCCGCCGCCTTGACGCGCCCCATGATCATCGCCGCGCGCTGGGCGACGCTGAAGGGCGGCTCGATCACGCCTGCGCGCATCAGCGCCTCCAGCACATCGGCCAAGGGCAGACCGACCACGCCGTCATAGCTGCCCTCGATGCGCCGCACGAAGCGCCCGGCGCCGCCCTGGATGCCGTAGGCGCCCGCCTTGTCCATGGGCTCACCTGTGGCCACATACGCTTGGATCTCGGCCTCGCTGAGTGGGCGAAAGTGTACGTCGGTGATCGAGGCGCCGCGCTGTGGCTGAGGGCCGAGCAGCGTCCAGGCGGTGATCACTTGATGCACACGCCCAGACAGCCGCCTCAGCATCTCAGCGGCCTCTGTTTCATCTTGGGGCTTGCCCAGGATAACGCCATCGAACGTCACCACCGTATCGCTGGCTAAGACAGGGCGCGGCGAGGCGCCCACGGCCTCGGCCTTCTCCTGAGCCATGCGCTGCGCGAAGCGCAGGGGCGCTTCATCGGGGATTGGGCGCTCATCGATCTCGACGGGTTGAACAAAGAGGCGCAGGCCGACCCCCTCAAGCAGCTGACGTCGTCGAGGGGAGGCGGAGGCGAGGGTGAGATCATATTGCATTGGGATTCCTTGTGTTTTTGATAATTTATCGCTCGCGTAAGGTGCGCTTGAGGGCGCGGGCGCGGCCCTGTGTTAAAAATCAATTGACAGGCTGTACGCATTTTCAGAATCTAGGACAGCTGAAAATTTGACTATGAGAGGCGAACTGTGAAAGAGCTAACCGCCCGACAGCGTGAGATCCTCGACTTTATCAGCCGCTCAATTCAAGAACGCGGCTACCCCCCCACGATCCGCGAGATCGGCGCGCACATGGGCATCCGCTCCACGAACGGCGTCAATGATCATCTCAAGGCGCTGGAGCGCAAGGGTTATCTCCGCCGCGACGATCTCAAGAGTCGGGCGATGCGCCCCACCCACATGATCAACGAGAGCATCCACATCCCCATCTTCGGCGACGTGGCCGCGGGCGCCCCGATCTTGGCGGTGGATCGCGCCGAGAGCGCCGTCAAGATGGATCGGCTCTTTATGGGCAACCACGAGGATCTCTTTGGCCTGCGGGTCAAGGGGGACTCGATGATCGATGAGGGGATCTACAACGGGGACTTCGTCTTTGTGCGCCGCACCGCCCACGCTGAGCGCGGGGCCATCGTCATCGCCCTTATCGAGGGGGAGGCGACCTGCAAGCGTTATTACCCAGAGGGTGATCGCGTGCGCTTCCAGCCCGCCAACGCGGGCATGGCGCCCATCTACATCAGCCAAGCGGACTTCAAAGAGACGATGATCTTGGGCGAGGTCGTCGGCCTCTATCGTCGCTATCGCTGAGCCCTCCACCGCGCCCCTCCCCCATTGCCCAACAAAGCATGAGTCTGACCTGAAGCCCTGTAGGCTTTGATGATCAAAGCTTGGCGCGGACCCGGAGCCTGATCAGAGTTGTTGATCAAAGCTTGGCGCGGACCCGGAGCCTGATCAGAGGTGTTCATCCACGTTTTGGACAAGCTCGGCCCGGACGCGCGCTGGGCCCTCGCACGCTTTACGCTGATCGGCGCCCCAAAACATGATAAGCGCCGCGGATTCAACTTGAGAGCGCGTCATGTCAAACCAGGACTACCCACGCCCCGCCCTGACGGTGGATCTCGCCGTCCTTCGCTTCCACGGCGGCTACCTTGAGATCCTCCTTATCCGTCGAGATCGTCCGCCCTTTGAGGGGGCTTGGGCGCTGCCTGGCGGCTTCGTCGATCAGGATGAGCCGCCGCCCGACGCGGCGCGCCGCGAGCTGCTGGAGGAGACGCGGCTGGGGGTTGATGAGGTTCATCCCCTCGGCGCCTTCGGCGGGCCAGGCCGTGATCCGCGCGGCTGGGTCGTCTCGGCGGCCTACTTGGCGCTGGCCGGGGAGGGCGCTTTTGCTGAGGCGGGCGATGACGCCCGCGAGGTGGGCTGGTTTAAGCTCAAGGCCCTGCCGCCGCTGGCCTTTGATCATGATCAGATCATCCAGGCGGCCACCGCGCGGCTGCGCGGGCTGACCCAGGAGAGCACCGCGCCGCTGGCGATGCTGCCGCCGAAGTTCCGCACGGCCCAGGCGCGTCACCTCTACAGCCAGATCTGGGATCGCCCGCTCAAGCCGGGGCAGTTCAAGGCCTGGCTGCGGCGACGCGAGGCCGCCGAGCGCGTCGGCCCCGCCCGCTTTAAGCGCGCCGCCACCCTGCGCCCCGATTGGTGGCGATGAGCCACGCCGCCCGTCCCCTGCCGATGAGCCGCGCGGAGATGGCCGCCCGAGGTTGGCGCGCCCTCGACGTGCTGTTCATCACCGGTGACGCCTATATCGATCACCCCGCCTTCGGCGCCGCCTTGCTGGGCCGCGTCTTGGAGGCCGAGGGCTACCGCGTCGGCGTCATCGCCCAGCCCGATCTACAAGATCCACAGGCGTTGACGGCCCTGGGGCGCCCTCGTCTCTTCGCGGCGGTGACCTCGGGGGCCATGGACTCCATGGTCAACCACTACACGGCCACCCGGCGGCGCCGCAGCGACGACGCCTATACCCCCGGCGGCCTGGCGGGGGCGCGCCCCGACCGCGCCATCTTGGCCTACACCGCCGCCGTCAAGGCCGCCTTCAAGGGCCTGCCCGTGGTCATCGGCGGCATCGAGGCCAGCCTGCGCCGCTTCGCCCACTATGACTACTGGAGCGATAAAATCCGCCGCAGCGTCCTGCCAGACAGCAAGGCCGATCTCTGCGTCTATGGCATGGGCGAGGTGCCCCTCGTGGAGATCGCCCGGCGCGCCGCTGAGGGCGAGGTCGTGCGTGAGATCGACATTCGAGGCACGGCGCGGATGGTCCGCGAGGTGGGCGAGGGCCGCCTCCTGCCCAGCTATGAGGCCACGCGCGATGATCCCATGTGTTATGTGGAGGCGACGCGGATCATCGAGCGTGAGGCCAACCCCTATGCCGGGGCGCGGCTCTTTCAAGCCCACGGGGATCGCTTCGTCTGCGTTGAGCCCCCCATCGAGCCCCCCCAGGGCGCCGCCCTGGATCGCATCTATGATCTGCCCTTTACGCGGCGGCCTCACCCCCGCTATGAGGGGCAGCGTCTCCCCGCCTTTGACCAGATCAAGGACTCGGTGACGACACACCGTGGCTGCTTTGGTGGCTGCGCCTTCTGCGCCATCGCTCAACATCAGGGTAAGCAGGTTCAGTCGCGCAGCGAGGGCTCGATTCTGCGCGAGATCGACGTCATGGCGGTCAAGTCCCTGTCGGACGTGGGCGGCCCAACAGCCAATATGTACGGCGTGCGCTGTGGCCGCCCCGATCTGGAGCGCGTCTGTCGTCGGCCCAGCTGCCTGCACCCCCATGTCTGTAAGCACCTCGACACCCGCGATGATCAGGCCACGCGCCTGCTGGAGAAGATCCGCGCCCGCCCTCATGTGCGCCACGCCTTTATCGCCTCGGGCATCCGCTATGACCTCCTCGAAGCCCAGCCCAGGTACGCCCGCGCCCTCTTTGAGCATCACGTCGGCGGGCTGCTCAAGGTGGCCCCCGAGGCCATCGCTCCAGATGTGCTTGAGCTGATGCGCAAGCCCAAGCACGCCCACTTTGAGTCGTTCTTAAAGGCGTTTTGGGAGAGCAATGAGCGGCTGGGGCGTCGGCGAGGGGTCGTCCCTTATTTTATCGCCGCTCACCCCGGCACCACGCTCTCTCACATGGTGGATGTCGCGCTCTTTCTGCAAGAAAAGCGCATGAAGGTGGAGCAGGTTCAGCTCTTTACGCCCACCCCCGGCACCGTCGCCGCCTGCATGTATCACACGGGCATTGATCCGGGCACGCGTAAGCCGATCTATGTCGCCAAGGGGGATCGCGAGCGGCGTTTACATAAGGCGCTGCTGCTCTATCACGATCCCGCTCATCATGATGACGTGCGTGAGGCGCTGCGGCTGTGCGGGCGGATGGAGGCGGCAGCTCAGCTCTTGCCCCGGCGCGTCAATCCGGGCAAGCGTTCGGCGCGCCGGGTGTCGCGCCGCCGCTGAGGTGGCTGAGCCGGAAGTCGGCGGCGTTGTCGTCGGTGTCTTGGCCGTCAGGGCAGCGGATCAGGCTGCTGTCGGCCTCGGCGCTGGGATCGTCGGGGGCGGGCGCGCCCTCCCACTCGCCGAACGTCAAGCTGTCCCCCCCGTAGCCGAGCCGATCGACGATCTCACCGCTCGGATCGGCGAGGTGGATGAGGTCGGGGCCGTTCTGGATTTGCGAGAACTCATCGGGGGTCTGCGTGTTGATGTTCTCGTTCGTCATCAAGATCCCGATGGCGTCGGCGGGGAGCGCGTCGAGGACGGCTTGATCCCCAAAGACGATCCGCTGCCCCGCCTCCACGGGCTGAGGCCCGAAGGTGTAGGTGGCGTACTCCAAGAGCGCGTCGTTGGCGCCGTTGATGAACCTCAGCTGGTAGCCTTCCAGCGCCCCCGCGCCCCCCAGGTTGAGCAGCTCGACAAACTCCACGATGTCGTTGGCCGTGGGCTGATCATAGTCCACCTCGTTGATCACCAAGCGCAGCGGCCCCTGCTCGCCCGCGTCGGGCTCAGCGTCGGGCTCAGCGTCGATGATGGGCGCGGCGTCGATGATGGGCGCGGCGTCGATGATGGGCGCGGCGTCGATGATCGGCTCAGCGTCGATAATGGGCGCGGCGTCGATAATGGGCGCGGCGTCGATGATGGGCGCGGCGTCGATGATCGGCTCGGCGTCGATGATGGGCGCGGCGTCTGGCTCGGCGTCGATGATGGGCTCAGCGTCGATGAT
>JAHJCH010000196.1 GCA_018813065.1 Myxococcota bacterium | reverse complement strand
GCTGCTGTTGGCCCTCTCTGCGCTCGGCTGCACCGAGTCCGCCGTGGGCGTCGGGGGGGGCGGCGCCGGTGACGCGCGCCTCAGCGGCGACGCCACGGATGCCCATGACGCCGTGGCCCTGGATCGCGGCGTCGTCGCCCTCGACGGGGCGCTCTCTTTTGATGGGGCGCTCTCCGTCGATGGGGCGCGCCCGCTTGACGTCCCCGCCCTGGTCGATGGCCGCGTGGACGCCGCCGATGGCGAGGCGCCCCTCAGCGACGCCCGCCCCAGCGACGCGCCCCTGGCCTTCGACGGGCCGCCCGGCTGTCGCCCCGAGGTCTGCGACGGCCTGGACAATGACTGCGATGGCGAGATCGATGAGGCGATCGAGGAGATCGGCCAGCCCTGCGGGGTGGACGAGGGCCGCTGCCGCGTCGGCGCGTGGGCCTGCGTCGAGGGCCGCCGCCTCTGTGAGGGCTCCATCGGGCGACGCGATGAGGTCTGTAATGGCCTGGATGATGACTGCGATGGCGAGATCGATGAGGCCCTGGAGGGCGCCGGCGAGGTCTGCGCCCTGGGGGCGGGCTGCGGCGAGGGCGCGCGGGCCTGCGTGGAGGGGGCTTGGGGCTGCGTGGGGCCGGGCGATGACACCCCCGAGGTCTGCGATGGCCTCGACAATAACTGTGATGGCCGCGTCGATGAGGCCGATCCCCGGCTCGATGAGCCTTGCGGGATCGACACCGGCGCGTGTGAGATCGGCGCCCTCCAGTGCTTCGGCGGCGTGCTGACCTGCGTGGGCAACATCGCCCCCGTCGATGAGCGCTGCGATGGGATCGACAATGACTGCGATGGCGCCGTGGATGAGTCTGATGTCTTTAATCACGACGCGCCCTGCCCCGCCATCGGTGAGCCCTGCCGCGACGATCAGAGCTGCGCTGAGGGGCCGTGCGTCGATGACTACGGCGATCATTATTGCTCGCTGCGCTGCGATGACCTCGCCTGCCCCGCGCCCCTGGGGTGTGAGATCCGCGCCGGGCGCAGCGTCTGCGTCAAGGCCCGCGCCGACTGCCGCGCCAACGCCGACTGCATAAACAATGAGCAGTGCGCCCTCTTGCCGCCGCGCTATGAGGGGGATCTCGGCGCCCGCTGCTACCCGCTCAACCCCGTCGGCGCCGCCGTCGGTGAGGCCTGCGGCGGCGAGATCGCCTGCGCCAACGCCATGTGCCTCGCCCGCGTCGGCCATTGCAGCGGGCTTTGCGTGGACACGGACTGCCCCGAGGGTATGGCGTGCAGCCTCGTGCCCTTCTTCGTCGCCCAAGGCGAGAGCGTGGATCTGGGCCTCTGCTTCCATGCCTGTCAGCGAGATGATGACTGCGCGGCGGGGCTGCTCTGCCAATACGGCTGGCGGGCGGATCAGGGCGCGATCATCGGCGTCTGTGATGGGCCATACGGCCCCGAGCCAACGGGCGGCGACTGCGCGGCGGGCTGCGATCATGGGCTGTGCTACGCCGACGGCGGGGTGGGCTACTGCACCCAGGGCTGCACCACGGCCCTTGACTGCCCCAGCGGCTGGCGCTGCGAGCGCAGCCCGATCACACCGACCCTGGAGCGGGGCGTCTGTGCGCGCTGAGCCGGGCGGACGGGGCTGGGCGCGGCGGGCGCTCTATGGGCTGGATCGGCTCGGCGCTTTTACGCCGCTGACGCCCCTCGGGATCGTCACTGGGGCGGGCGCGTGGTGGGCGCGTGGCTACGGCGCACAGCGCGCCGACTTTATCCTGCTCTCCGCCGCGACCTTCGCCTTGGCCCTCATCGCCCTGTGCCTGCTGCTGACCCTGGCGGCGGCGCTGTGGGCCTACCTTGGCCTGCGCGCGCTGCCGCCGCTGAGCCTCAACGGGGAGGTCGGCGCGCCCCTGGACACAGGCGCGCGGCTGCCGCGCTTTGGGGCGGCGGTGTGGCCGCTGACCGAGGCCGCCGCGCGCTGGCTGGCGCCCACGGGGGTGACGCTGCGCCAGTTGGAGGATGGCCGTGAGCGGATCTACTGCGCGGGGCGTGGGCGCTGGTCGAGCGTGACGCGCGCCATCCGCGTCGCCGATCTCTTTGGGTTCACCGCCATGGAGGTTTGGCGGCGTCAACCCGCCGCGCTGCGCGTGGCCCCCGCCACAGCCACCGCCTCGCTGCGCGTGGCCCTGCGCCACAGCGCCGGCGAGGGGCTGGCCCACCCCGACGGCGAGCCGCTGGGGGATCGCGTGGAGATGCGCCGCTATGTGGCGGGTGATCCGCTGCGCTTCGTGCTGTGGAAGGCCTACGCGCGCACCCGCAAGCTCTTGGTGCGCACCGAGGAGCGGGCTATCCTCCCTCAGCCCAGCACCATCGCCCTCTTTATCGCCGGTCCCCAGGACGAGGCCTCGGCGGCCACGGCGCGGGCCTGCTTAGAGCAGGGGCTCTTGGGCGAAGAGGCCCTCTTCGCCGCCTCGGGCGCCGATCGGCTCACTCGCGAGGCCGCTGAGGGCGTCGAGCAGCTCATCGACTCCGCCACGCGCGCCGAGGGCCAAGGGCTCGCCGCGCTGCTCAGCGCCCTCGGCCCCAGCCAGCTCGGCCACTGCGTCTTCTTCCTCCCCGCTTCGGAGGGGCCTTGGGTGGACACCGTACTCGCCTTAGCCCGCCACCTGCCCCGCCCGCCGGTCCTCATCCTCACCCAAGCCGCGCCGCCGCCCGCGCCGCCGCCCGCCCGTGGCCTCGCCCGCCTCTTCACCCGCG
>JAHJCH010000195.1 GCA_018813065.1 Myxococcota bacterium | reverse complement strand
TGCTGGACAAGCCCTTGTCCAAGGATAAGCACCCGCCGATCCGCCCCGACGTGCTCAAGGCGATTGAGGAGACGAGCCTCTATGAGCTGATCGTCCCGCCCTTCCAGCGCACCGGCTCCAACAACCTCCAGGTTTATTATGTCGGCCCAGAGGACGCCCCCTATCTGCGCATCGCCCCTTGGGCGCCAGCGGCCAAGGAGGCTGACAAGAAATACCCCGAGCACAACCAAAACCACTTCTGGTCCTTCTTCTTCCCCACCTTGGTGGAGAGCTGGATGCAGTGGGTCGGCGGCGCCTTTGGCCCCGATGGGCGCCCCACCCAGGTGACCATCCTGCCGCCCTATGAGGACGCTGGCGGCGGCGGCCTGGTGACGACGTTCTTCCACCCGCTGTGGAGCGCGGATCGTACGACCTTCGCCGGGGCGGTGGGCATTGATCTGACCCTCGATCAGATCATCGACTACATCAAAGACCAGCGCCTCTATGACTCAGGCTTCGCCTTCCTGGCCCAATCCAGCGGCAACGTCCTGGCGATCAACGAGGCGGGCGAGCGGCTGCTGGGCTTACATCAAGAGACGGACAAGGGCGGCAGCGGCGGCGTGGACGTGCTCAACCGCAACCTGGCGGGCAGCAAGCACCCTGACATCGCCGCGTTGACCTTGCCCAATAACGACGAGGTCTCTTATCGGGAGTTCTCCATTGGCCGTGAGCGCTATGTGCTGGTGCTCCGCCGCCTGCCGCCCTTCGAGACCTGGGCGGGCAAGCTGGGCATCTCCCCTGAGCACTGGACCTTGGGCTTGGTGGTGCCTGCCTCCGAGATCTACGCCTCGCTGGTCAAGGCGCGCGCCTCGATCAGCAAGAGCACCAACAACATCGTCGTCAGCCAGTCGATCATCACGCTCATCACCCTGCTCTTGGTCCTCTTGGGCATCTCCTTCGTCTCTTGGCGCATGACCGCCGCGCTGGATGAGCTGTCCCACGCCGCGCGCGTCTTGATGGCCAAGGACTATGACGTGGAGGTCAAGATCCGCTCAGAGGACGAGATCGGTGAGCTGGGGCTGGCCTTCAACGCCATGGCCTCTGAGATCCGCGCCCACACCCGCAACCTAGAGGGGCTGGTCCGTCAACGCACGCGGCAGCTTGAGCAGGCCAACCGCGAGATCTTGCTGCTCAATGAGCGTCTCAAAGAAGAGAACCTGCGCATGGGCGCTGAGCTGGACGTCGCGCGGCGGCTCCAGCTGATGGTGTTGCCCAATGAGCAGGAGCTGTCGGCGATCAAGGGCCTTGACATCGCTGGCTACATGGAGCCCGCTGACGAGGTCGGGGGTGATTACTATGATGTCCTCTCTGGGATGGGCGCGCTGAAGATCGGCATCGGTGACGTCACAGGGCACGGCCTTGAGAGTGGCGTGTTGATGATCATGCTCCAAGCCGCCGTGCGCACGCTGGTGCTCGCAGAAGAGAATGATCCAGAGCGTTTTATGAGCATCGTTAACAAGGTGGTCTATCAAAACATCCGACGCACGGATATGGACCGCTCGATGACGCTCTCGCTCATTGACTACCAAGATGGGGTATTAAGCCTCGTCGGTCAGCATGAGGACGCCATTGTCGTCCGCGCCGATGGGCAGCTTGAGCGCATCGATACGATGCCGCTGGGGTTACCTGTCGGGCTTGAGTTTGACATCAGCGATTTCTTAAATCGCCTTGAGGTGCCGCTGAACCCAGGTGATGTGATGGTGCTCTACACCGACGGCATCACGGAGGCTGAGGCGCCCGACGGCGAACAATATGGGTTTGATCGGCTCTGTAAAGTCGCCGTCGCCCATCACCAAAGCAAGGCCTGCAAGCTCAAGGACGCGATTGTCCAAGATGTGGGCCTATTTATCAGCGATCAAAAGGTCTTTGATGACATCACCGTGGTGGTGATCAAGCGAGACGACGAGGTGGGCGCGTGAACATCATCATCGGCGACTATCCCAGCCAGACCAGCTTTGACACTCAGCTGACCTTGACCTTTTACCCTGGCGAGTTTCAGGTGCATTGGCGCCGCGCGGCGCTGACGGCGGACTTCGTGGCGAGCTGGTTCAGCGAGGCGGGCGAGGGCGTCGCCGACGCCATCAGCTACGCCCTCAATGAGCTGGTGGAGAACGCCATCAAGTTCGGCGAGGCTGGGCGCATCGAGGTGACGGTCGGCCTCATCGACGCGGATCTGATGATGATCGTCAACAACCATCTCCCCCGCGAGGGCGTGCCCAAGCTGGAGGGGCTCCTGCGAGAGATGGTCGAGGAGGACCCCTGGGAGCTGATCGTGCGGCGGGTGGAGGCCAACGCCGCCGATCCCAACAGCAGCCAATCGGGCCTGGGGTTCCTCACGCTCCTGACCGACTACAGCGCCCAGCTCGGCTGGTCGATCACCGCTGACGAGGCGAGCAGCCAGGCCAGCTTGAGCACCGTGGTGTGCTTAAAGACCCATGAAGGATGAAGCGATGAGCGAGACGATGGAGATCAAGGACGCGGGCTACCGCGTGTGGTACGAGCCCGCGCGTCAGACCATCTGGTTTGAAGGCACCCTGCGTTTGAGCACCAGTGAGTTCACCTCAATCTCGGATCTGCTGGAGGAGGTCTTGGCATTGGAGCCCAGCGAGCTGGTCTTGGGGATGCGTGGGCTGAGGTTCCTCAACAGCTCGGGCATCAACACGCTGTACAAGTTCGCCATCGCGCTGCGCAAGCGCGGCGGAGTGCAGCTGGTGGTGCAGGCGGACAGCAGCGTGGGCTGGCAAACGAAGTCCTTGCCCAACCTCAAGCGCTTCCTGCCCGGCGTGCGCATCGAGATGGGCTAACCGCGCCCCCCAAACCAAGTCAGATCAACGCCCAAGCTGAAGATCATCGCCGAGGCCTCACCGCTGGAGGTGGGGATAAAGAGGGCGCTGATTGAGGGCGCCAGCGACCAGCCGGGCTCGCCGGGCGCCCCGCTCACCTGGATGTCATAGAGGGCGGCGATCTGGTACATGGCCCCGCCGACGAGGCCGTCGTACTCGCCGCCGTTCTTGCCCGTGACGCTGAAGCCGCCGACGCCGGTGCCCAAAAGCAGGCTGAGGCCCTCCTGGGATGGGAGGGGGCGCCATCCGGCTTGGAGTAAGAACCCTCCACCCCCAGCGTCGAACTGGTCATTGCCGCCAGCGCCGCCAGCGCTGAGGAAGTCCAAGCCCAGGGAGAAGCGGGGCAAGACCTCCTCGCCGACGCGGAGGTGATAGCTCATCCCGTAGAAGCTGCCGGTGTCGCGGGCGAGATCGTCCGTGGCTTGACCCAGGGCGAAGCCCAGCCCGCCGCCGACGTAATAGCCGCGCAGGCCGCGATCCTCTGGGGCCGCGTGGGCCATGGAGATCAGCGCGGCGGCGCAGAGGAGCGTGAGGGTGATTTTTGACATGGCCGCCATGATGATCAGCCCTCCTCGCCATTTCAACCGAGCCTCGCGTTTTTGCATATCCAAGCGGGTCTACTCTTTGCTAAGAGCGCCCCGCCGAACCCATCAGGAGACCCGCTCATGACCGTCCAACAAGCCGCCCCCCGCCTCGGCATCCTCCTTCAAGGCATCGGCGCCGTGGGCAGCACCGTGATCGCTGGCGCCATCGCCGTCAACAAGGGGCTGGGGTTGCCCATCGGCTCCCTCACCCAGCTTGGCCACATCCGCTTGGGCAAGCGCACGGAGGGCCGCAGCCCGCTGATCAAAGACTTCGTGCCCCTCACCCCCATGAGCGGCCTGGTCTTCGGCGGCTGGGACATCTTCGGCGGCGACGTCTATGAGGCGTGCAAGACGGCCAAGGTCCTCGATGGCAACCTCATCGAGGCCCTCGCCGACGACCTCAAGGCGATCAAGGCCATGCCTGGCGCCTTTGATCCTGACTACGTCAAGCGGCTCAATGGCACGCATATCAAGGCGGGCACGCGCCGGGATTGGGCCGAGGCGCTGCGCGAGGACATCCGCCGCTTCAAGGCCGACAACGACCTTGAGCGCTGCGTCATCGTCAACTGCTCCAGCACCGAGGTCTACAATGAGCTGAGCGACGTCCACCAAGACCTCGCCGCCTTCGAGGCGGGGCTGGACGCCAACGACGCGCGCATCTCCCCCACCATGATCTACACCTATGCGGCCTTGATGGAGGGGGTCCCCTACGCCAACGGCACGCCCTCATGGGCGGGCGATCTCCCCGCGCTGCAAACCCTCGCCATCGAGCGCGGCGTGCCCGTCAGCGGCAAGGACTTCAAGACGGGTCAGACCATGCTCAAGACCGTGCTGGCGCCCATGTTCAAGGCGCGCATGTTGGGCGTAAAGGGTTGGTTTAGCACCAACATCCTGGGCAACCGTGATGGCGAGGTGCTGGACGATCCGGGCTCCTTCAAGAGCAAGGAGAAGACAAAGCTCGGGGTGATTGACTCGATCCTCCAGCCCAAGCTCTACCCCGATCTCTACGGCGACCTCTACCACAAGGTGCGGATCAACTATTACCCGCCGCGTGGGGACTCCAAGGAGGGCTGGGACAACATCGACATCTTCGGCTGGCTGGGCTACCCGATGCAGATCAAGGTGGACTTCCTCTGCCGCGACTCCATCCTGGCGGCGCCCATCGCGCTGGACCTGGCGTTGTTCAGCGACCTCGCCGCGCGGGCGGGCAGGCGTGGCACCCAAGAGTGGCTGAGCTTCTACTGGAAGAGCCCCATGACCGCGCCGGAGGTCTACGCGGAGCATGATCTCTTTATCCAGCTGACCAAGCTCAAGAACAACCTCCGCCACATGATGGGCGAGACGCTGATCACCCACCTGGGGACGGAATACTACGAGCAATAAGTTCGGTAAAAGTCCCACCTTATCAATGACTTAAACGTCACGCTTCCTGCCATGACAGCCCAACCTCCGCCCGCCCACCGCTTACGCGCGCCTCATGAGGCCAAGCCAGGAGACCCCACACCAGGGAGGAGATAATCGCGGGCGACGGTCTCCCAGGAGAGGTGCATCATCGCCGCCTGCGCCGCCGCCAGCCGGGCTTGTCGTCCGCGCTCACCTTGGCGCAGGCGCGCCCACAGCGCCTCAGCCACCTCGGCGTAGACCCCCTGCTCGATCTCGGCGCGCACGCTCAAATCCACGCGCTGCGGCGGGGTGTTGTGCTGCGTAAACGGCGCGATCAGGTAGCCCGTGGGCCTGATCTTGGGCGTCGCCCCTGATGAGAGGGCCTTGAGGTGCCCCGCGCAGCCGCAGGCGTCGGAGATGACGCAGATCGCCCCAGCGCTGAAGGGCTCCAGCGCCGAGATCCCAAAGGGCTCATAGATCGAGAGCGCCAGCTCTACATCCGTGCCGAGCCGCAGATCCGTGAACTTCGAGTCCAGCGGATCGAGCGCGCCGAGCTTGTCGGCGCCCCAGCCGAACTGGTTGATGTAGAGGATCTGAAAACGCTTGGCCCAGCGCGCGTTAAAGGCCTCGATCTGTTGCCATAAGAGCCACTCATCTCCCCGCAGATCGCCGCCCTGATCGAGCAGCTCATGGCGCAGGGGCCAGCCATAGCGCGCCCCCCAGCCGCGCGCCTCCTCATCGGTGGGCAGGGGCCTGGGGCGTAAGAGCCACAGCAGGAGCCCCGTCGCCTTGGGGTTCTCCGCCGTCGCGCGGTTGGCGTAGGCCTCAAAGAGCGCCACGTTGCGCCACGGCGCCTTAGACAGCTCACAGCGGCTGACCGAGGTGAAGATCTGATCGGGCCGAAAGCCGAGGTTGACCTCGGCCAAGCGCCGCAGCCGCTGACCGGCGGCCTCCACGGGCGCCCAAGCGCCATCGGAGGAGGTGGGCACGCCGTTGGGGCAGAGCTTGAGCTTATCGCCGTCGCCGATCATCAGCCGCGTCTCCTCAAGCACCTTGTCGCCGACGGCCAGGACACGATCGAAGTGGCCCGCTTGAGCGTTGAGCAGGTGATACGGGATGCGATCCAAGGCCACGCCGGGGAGGGCTGCGCTGAGCCCGCCCCCGATGGGGCGCCGGGCGAGGTGGGCGTAGAAGGACACATCATGCCCATCGGGGTGACAAGTGGCCACGAGCGCCGAGCGCTGATCCCACAGCACGCCCTCCACCAAGAGGCGCGCGTAGCGGGCCTCATGGGCGAAGTAGATTGTCCGCGCGGGGCGACAGTCTACGCCCCCCCAGCGCGTCTCCAGCTGGCTGGCCCAGAAGAGCGGCACGCCCAGCCAATCATGGGCGAAGAGGGCGGTCGCCGCGCCCTCGATCCCCCACGCCTCGACCATCAGCGCGCGCGTGGCCGCCCACAGCGCCGGGGCGGCGTAGAGATAAAATTGAAGCTCGATGAGATAAGGGTTGGCCCGCTCGAAGTCTTGGAAGGCGTCCAAGGCGGCGATCTTGGGGAAGCGCGCCCGCTCATCAATCACGGCCACGCCGCCGGGCAGCTCGCGGTGCAGCGCGTCGGTGATGGGCTGATCGGGGGCGCTCTGAACGCGGGGATCGCTGAGCAAGACGCGCTCAAGGACGCGGCTCTCCCCCTGCCGGATGGCGGGCCATGAGGCGAAGTCGCGGATGTTGACCCCGAAGCGATACTCCACCTCGCCCTCGAAGTGGCGGATGGGGCGCATCTGCGCGCCGTTGGGGCAGGTGAGGAGCGTGTCAACCCAGACATCGTGGATAGACCGCTGCCCGACGATGAGGCGACAGCCATGCGAGGCGCTGAGGTCGTGCAAGGCGCGCCTCGCCGCCTCAGGCAGCGCCAGGGCTTCATCGATGGGCAGCCGCGCGCCGGAGTCAAAGGCCGTGCGCCAATCGTCCTTGGCGAAGCGCGCCTCGCTCTGCGGGTTGAGGGGATAAGGGCCGACCAGCAGCGTGCGCTCAAAGGCCCGCTGATAGCTCGTGGTGGGCAAGACCCCATCGAGCACCGCGCCGATCCCGGCGATCTTATGGGCGGCCTCATGGGTGGAGTGGATGGCGAGCTTAAAGCGCGCTTGCGCGGACATGTGGCTCCCTCGCTGGCTCAGTTGACGCGGGTGCAGGCCACGTCATCGACGTGGAGGTGCTCACCTGCGGTGCGGCTGGGGTAGAAGATGATGCGCATCCCGCGGCTACCGCCCCGGATATCAAAGGGGATCTGGAGCCACTCCTGGCTGTTGACCTCAACCCAGTCCGTCAGGGGGTGCCAACCCGACGAGCTATAGGAGCGCTGGCGGATGCTGCCTTGGCCGCGCACCCAGTAGGCGCAGCGGTAGGTGCCAGCGGGCACGTCGAAGCCCTCGCTGGTAAAGCGATCAGCGACCTCGCCGCCGATGAGTTGGACGCCCAACAGGCCGCTGTGGGGCATCCCCTCGCGCACATCGCGGGGATCGATCTCGGTATCGCCCGTGTTATCCGTGCCAAAGTCAAGGCCAAACCAAGCATCGGGCAGCCAATTCTCGCCGTGGAAGGCGATGTCGTACATATCCCAGCGCTCAAAGCCGCCGTTGAGGACCACATTGGCGGGGTGATCGATGTCCACGCAGCGGTGATCGCTGACATCGCAGGCGGGGAGGGCCTGCGTGCAGTCAGGCGTCTGGCGACAGCGCCCCTCATCGAGCACACAGGTGGCCGTCTCGGGCGCGCAGCGCTCCCAGGCGGCGCAGCTGACATCGAGGCAGGGATCACCGGCGACGCAGGTGTGCGCGGCGACGTCACAGACGGGCGTCTCGCCGTCGCAATCGGCCACGCGCTCGCAGCGACCGGGGCGCAGCGCGCAGAGGTGATCGGCGTCACAGGCCATGTACTCGCGGCAGTCGCTGTCATCGCCGCAGTGACCGCTGAGGGGCGCGCAGGCGCCGGTGGCGCGATCGCAGGCGGCCCAATCGGGGCAGACCACCGCGTCACAGACGCCCACCTCGCGGCGCAGGATCACGTCGTCGATGATCACGTCCCCCTCGGCGGGCTCGGTGAGGTGTACGGAGAAGATGATCTCCAGCGCGGCGGCGTCATCGGCGAGGTTGAAGCTGTAGATGATCTGGCGCCAGTCGCCGCCGAGGAGGCGCGTATAGCCGCTGTAGGTGGAGAAATCGCCGTCGTGAAACGCGTTGCGGATCTCACCGCCGCCGCGCGCCCAATAAATCAGGGTATAGCGCCCCGCCGTGGCCGAGATCGGCGCGCTGGTGAAGCGGCCATGGCGATCTTCTTCGTTCATCAACCGCAATCCATGGGCGCCACAGCGGGCGGGGCCGGGCTCAAAGGCGTAGAGGTTCGTCTCCTCGCCCACGAAGCCGATGGGCGCCTCACCCTCCCAGGCCTCAAAGCCGCCATTCTCCAGGAGGCTGAGCGGATCATCCTCACACTCGACCAAGGCGGCGTCGGGATCGGGCCGCGAAGCGTCGGGATCGGGCTGTAAGGCATCGGGATCGGGCCGCGCAGCATCGGGATCGGGCCGCGCAGCATCGGGATCGGGCCGCGCAGCATCGGGATCGGGCCGCGCAGCGTCGAAATCGGGCTGCGAAGCGTCGGGATCGGGCCGCGAAGCGTCGGGATCGGGCCGCGAAGCGTCGGGATCGGGCCGTGAAGCGTCGGGATCAGGCCGCGCCGCGTCGGGATCGGGCTGTGCGGCGTCGGGTGATGGCCCCGCGTCCGGGTTTGGAGGGCCACCTTGATCCCAATAGGGCTCGACCTGAGGCGCGGCGTCTCGCGTCGGGGGGTCTACGGCGTCCCCAGAGGCGGCGGCGCCGCCGTCATCGCAGGCGGAGAGGGTCAACAGCGCGATGAGGAGGGGGAGGTGCGGCTTGACGTTCATGTCAGCGTCCCAAGGAGAGAAGAGGGCGCACCATATCAGCGACGCGCGCGTGAATCCACAAGTGGTCGAGCGGTTGATCCGCTCGGGCGCCTCTTGGCCGACAGGCCACGGCTCATGACGCCGCTCGAGATCAGTCGCGCGGAATCGACTCGATAAGGATTTGATCAATCTCATTGAGAATCGTTTGGGCGGCGTGTCTCCCCATTAAAAACCAAATTCCATTGATTATGGCGATAGATAAGGTCCAACCTAAAATCATTGGAAAGATTTTCTCTTGGTCAAATTGATCGGCGATACTGATTAAAAAAACTACCCCAAGTACATAAATTGAGATGCCAATTAAAAATGGAATATAACCCCAGCGTGCTTTAATATAAAGCCCATCATCTTTCTCAAAAAATCTCAAATAAACTATAGCAGGCATTCTTTTCGCGCCCAAAAAGAATGATCTTCTCGCAATTAAGATTTGATTTTCAATGTCGCAATAAATGACGGCATTTTCGGTTTCATTCGGCAATGAAACTATTAAATCTAGCTTTGCAAATGGAATTGGGCTTAAATCGAACTTAAATTTAAATCTACTGATAAGTTTTGCGTATTTTTCTGACATATTTAAGTATAAAAACAGCTCAAATAAGGCAATAATTAAATATGTTGCAAGGATAATTATGTGAAAAGTTTGTTGATGGTCCATTGGTGATTTTTCTCCTCGATCAAGATTGGTCGATTATGTCTCCATCATATCTACGCCTCAAGCAATGAATGACGCCGGGCCTCATCGGCGGGTTGATCTCCGCTCGCCTGGCGCTACGCTCCTCAGTCGAGCTTCACGGGCGCGACGCGCCCACAACGAGAGAGGCGCGACGAGATGATCGAGCTGTACTACTGGCCGACGATTATGGGGCGCGGGGAGTATCCTCGCTTGGTCTTGGTGGAGGCCGGGCAGCCCTGGCGCGAGGTCGCGCGTGAGCGCGGCGTTGAGGCTGTGTTGGCCCTCTATCAAGGCAAGGTGCAGCCGCCCTTCCCTGTCCTGGCCCCGCCGATCCTCAAGGACGGTGACTTCGTGATGAACCAGTCCGCCGCCATCTGCCGCTACCTCGGGCGCCGCTTCGATCTCTGGCCCAGCACGCCCGAGGATGAGGCGCACGCGGATCAGGTCAGCGAGTGCATCGCGGACTTCTTGTATGAGGTCACCGACGCCTATCACCCCGTGGATCGACACGCGACGTATGTCAGCCAACAAGCGGCGGCGGATCAAGCCGTCGCCAAGTGGGTTGAGGCCCGCCTCCCGCGCTTCTTGCGGTTCTTTGAGCGCGCGCTGGAGGTCGCCGCCCAGGGCAAAGGGGCGCAGGATGAGATCTATGTCGTCTCGGATCGGATCACGTATGTGGATCTGATGCTGATGCAGCTGACGATGGCCGCTGAGTTTCAGTTCCCCTCGGCGGTGGCCGCGCTGGACCTGCGGTGGCTGCCCCGCCACCGCGCGCAGATCGCCGCCCGCCCCCGCGTCGCCGCCTACCTACGCTCCCCGCTGCGCATCCCCTTTGAAGGGAACTCCTGCATGTAATCGGCTAGAAGTTGATGTTGTCTTTGTAGCTGTGGTCAAAGAGCAGCTTGACGTTGAGATCATCGACCCCCCTGTAGATCCGCTGGTACAGCGCGTAGTGCCTCAGCACCTTCTTGGCGTACTCACGGGCCTCGTTGTAGGGGATCTCCTCAACAAACTCGTCGAGGTAGATCGAGGCGGGCTTGGCGTCAAGCCAGGCGGCGACGCGGTGCGGCCCGGCGTTGTAGGCGGCCATGGCCAGCAAGTGCTCCCCGTGGAACTTGGTCAGCAACTGGCGAATGTACCAGGCGGCCATGGGGATGGTGTGCTCAGGCTCAAAGAGCAGCGGGGTGCCGAAGTTGAGCAGCCCCATCCGCTCGGTGATCAGCGCCCCCGTGTGCGGCATCACCTGCATCAGCCCCCGCGCGCTGGCGCGGCTGATGGCGCGGGGGTTGTAGGTGGATTCCACGGTCATAAAGGCCCAGACCAAGAGCGGATCGATGCCCTGACGGCCCGCCTCGCGCTCCACCGCCTCGCGGTACGGGCGCGGGTAGTAGCGCGCCCAGCGCGGGTCGCCATCGACGGCGCCTGAGGGGCGCTCGCCCTGGCGCAGCGTTCGCCGGACGTAGTGTTGATCGTCGAGGGCCTCAAAGCCCCCACGCAGCGCGTTGAAGAGGCCCTCGCTCATCCGCTGGCGCAGGAAGGCGCGGGTCTGGCGATCCCAGCTCATGGGCTTGTCCGTCAGCGCCCGCCCCCACTCGCCGCGCTGGTCCTCGGGCTTGCGGTTATCGACGAAGGGCCGAGGGCGGTAGGCCCCGCCCCGCCGCGCCGCCCTCAAGGCGTCGAGCGCCGCGCGGAGGTAGATCGTCGCCAGCGTGCGCTCGCCGAGGATCTCCGCCTCATAGGCCGCGCGGCCCTCCACCAAGACGGCACCCCAGCGGCGCGCCAGCTCGCCCAACTGTTGGAGGGGCTCAGGTCGCTGGGGCGCGGGGATCGGCGTCGTGCGCGCGCGCGGCGCCGTGCGGCCTAGATCCCACAGCCGCCCTCGCGCCTGGAGGGCGTAGTAGGTGCTGGGGAAGCGGGCGATGACCTCGCGGTAGCGCGTGACGGCCTCCTCCACGCGCCCCAGCCGCGCCAAGGCCCGCCCCGCCCAGTAGCCGTAGCGTTTGGCGTTGTTGCTGCTGCCCCGCCGCAGCCGCTCAAAGCCCTCCAAGGCCTCGGCGTAGCGCCCCTGGCGGTAGGCCAGCCAGGCGCGCGTCCAGGCGCCGCCGTTGAGGTAGGTTTCGGCCTCGGCGTAGCGGCCATGGGCGAAGTAAAGCTCGCCGAGCTGGGCCTTGAGCTCGACGCTGGGGCGCTTGTCCGGCTCGCGCTCGCGGGCCTTGAGCGTGGCGATGGCCTCGTCCACTCGGCCCAGCCCCGACAGCGCGCGGCTGTCCCAGAGGCGCGCGGCCTTGCCGGTCCCCCCGCCGTCCTGGGACAGCGCGGCGAAGACCTCATGGGCCGCCTCAAAGCGCTCCATCTGAAGGTAGGTCCGCCCCAGCTGCATCCGCGCCCGCTGCTTGAGCCCACGATCCGCGCGTCGATCGTCGATGATCCCCTGCAGCAGCGCCGCCGCCTCGGGCCAGTACTTGCGCCGCCGCAGCTCCTTGGCCCGCGCGTAGCGGATATTGAGCGCGGTGGGCTTGGGCGTGATCCCTTGAACCTTGAGCGCCTCAAGGGCCGCCTGGGCCTCGGCGGCCTCCGCGGGCCATATCTCGATGATCTCTTGCAGCGGCGGGGCCTCGGCCCTGGGGCGGCCCCGCTGGCGCTCGATCTGCGCCGACATCATCCGCGCGGCGACCGGGTGGGGGAACTCCGGGTAGGCCTTGAGCGCCTCGCTCAGCGCTTGCCCCGCCGCGTAGCTCTTGGCCTGGCCGTGGAGCGCGTCGGCGATCCGAAAGACGGCGCGGTGTCGCCACAGCGAGCGCGGGTGATCCTTGAGCAGCGCTCGATAGCGGCGCTCGGCCTCGGCGTAGTCCCCCGCGTGGAAGCGGGCCTCGGCCTCGAAGAAGCGCGCGGCGTCCTCCAAGGCCAGCCCCTCCACGGCCTCGAGATCAGCCGCCGCCGCCGCGTAATCACCCAGGCGATAGGCGGCCAAGCCACGGATCAGCCGCGCCAGCGCCTGGATGAGGGGTTGAGGCGGCGGGGCCTCGCTGAGCAGGGCGTCAGCGAGGCGATGGGCGCGCGCGGGGAGGTCACGGGCGGCGCCCGCTTCGATGAGGAGGGGGGGCTGCGGCGGGAGATCCACGCCCCAGCCCTTCGACGACGGCGCCGCGAGGAGGAGGGCGAGGAGGAGGAGGGGCATCAGCCGCCCCCAAGGTACTCATCGCGGCCCTCTTTGACGCCCACCTTGCGGCCCACGACGAAGCCGATGATGCCGCCAAAGAGCATGACGATGGGGATGTACAAGATGTGGCTCATTTTGACGCCTCCAGCTCGGCCATCTTGGCCTTGAGGTGTGCCAGCTCCTCGGCGTTGGCCTTGGCTCGACGCCAGGTGGCGTAGGTGAAGGCGCTGACGAGGAGCCAGATGATGCCATAGGAGATCCACAGATGGCGAAAACGCATCTCTTCCAGATCGCCGGCGAGCGCCGGGCTGACCATGAGCAGCGCCGCGAGGGCGGACAGTGATAGGTTCATTCAACGACCCTTGAGGCGTGAGAGCCTGCGGCGCAGCGCGCCGATGGCCTCCTCATCGCGGATGACGCGGTAGCGCTCGATGAAGAGGTAGATGAAGAGGACTTGAAGGACAGCGAGGCAGATAAAGAAGGCCAGGCGCATATCAGGATCAAGCCCGCCGCCGACGACGCCGCCCGGGTGATCCCCCCGCCACTTCTTGACCGCCACGTGGACGAAGGCGATGTTGGGCGCGCCGAAGATCGCCAGCACCGCGCCGAAGCGGCGAACCCCCTCGGTGCCCCCGCCATAGCGGCGCAGCACCCAGTAGGCGGCGAAGATCAGCACCAAGAGCGCCATGCTGGTCAAGCGCGGCTCCCACTTCCACCACACGCCCCAGGTCGCCCGCGCCCACAGCGGGCCGGTGAGCATGACGATCCAGCCAAAGACGAGGCCGATATCGGCGCCCGCCAGCGCCAAGGCGTCGGCGCGCGGCGAGCGATTCCAGATGTAGCCGACGCTGCCGATGAAGGTGATGATAAAGCCCAGGTAGCACAGCCAAGCGGCGGGCACATGGAAGTAAAAGATGCGCTGGACGACGCCCATGATGGGCTCGGTGGGCACATAGACGAAGACCAACCAGTGCGCCAGGAAGAGCGCCACGCTCAGCAGCGCCAAACCAGCGAGGTAGAGCTTGTTTTTCATCACTCTGAGACCATCTTGGAGAAGAGGAGCAGGCCGCCGGCGCCATAGACCACATCAAAGGCCAGCGTCAACTGTATCCAACTCCAGGGATCATCCCCGGTGGTGGTCCCCAGGGCCACGCCGACGCCCTTGACGCCGCTGATGAGGACCGGGGAGACGAGGGGGAAGACCACCAGCGGCAATAACACCTCGGCGAAACGGGCGCTGGTGGCCATGACCGCCAGGGGCGTGCCCACGACCACGAAGCCCAGCGCGCTGAGCAGCAGATGCAGCGCCACCAAGCCCGCTTCTTCGCCGGTAAAGTTGAGGTGGAGCATCACGGCGATCAGCGGCGCGACGAGGGCCATCACCATCAAGATCAGCAGTAAGTTGCCTAAAATTTTGGCTAAAAGGATGGCCTCGCGCGGCGCGGGCGAGAGCACCAGGGCCGAGAAGGCGTCAAAGGCGGCTTCTTGGGCAAAAGTGCGCCCGATCCCCAGCGCGCCGGTAAAAAGAAGGGCGATCCACAGCGCGCCGGGGTAGACGACGCGGTTGGTGGCCGGGTCGCTGACCAAGCCATAGGCCAAAATCGCGGTGAGGACGAAGCCAAAGAGGGTCATCATCGCCAACGTCTGCTTGGAGCGCAGCTCCACCCGCAGATCCTTGGCCAAGATGGCCCAAAAAACGCTCAGCCACGCGCTCATCCGTCCACCTCCTGGTGATAGCGGGCCACCAGATCCCCTTGCACGGCGCCCTCAAAGCGGCGACGCCCGCGTTTGAGGATAAGAACGCGGTCGGCGATGGTCGCCGTGGCGCTGAGATCGTGGCTGACGAGGACCACCGCCGCGCCCTCAAGCGCCGCTTGGCGGATCATGTCAAGGGCTAAAGCGACCCCTTCGCGATCCAAGCCGGTCAAAGGCTCATCCAACAGCAACAGATCGGGGCGGGGCAGGAGCGCGCGGGCCAGGGTGAGGCGCTGGGCCATGCCTCGGCTGAAGCCCGCGGCGGGGCGATCGGCGTCGCCCTCCAAGCCCACCCGCGCCAAGAGCGAGGTCACCCGCGTGGGATCACGCTGGCCGTAGAGCTGGCCGAAGAACTGGAGGTTCTCCCGCGCCGTCAGCGGGCCATAGAGCATGGTCTTATGCCCCACATAGCCGATCCGCGCCCGCGCGGCGGCGTCCAGGCGCTCGGCGGGCGTCTCGCCGAAGTAAATCACCCCCTCGCTGGGCCGCAAGAGCGTGCTGAGCAGGCCCATCAAGGTGGACTTGCCCGCGCCGTTGGGGCCGAGGAGGGCGGTGACGTGACCGGGCGTGAACTCGGCGTCTACGTCGATGAGGGCGTACTCCTCGTCGTAGACCCGGCTGACCCCGGCGGCGCGGACGGTGAGGGGGGCGCTCATCTAGCCCAGGGCCTCGTAGAGGGCGATAAGGCGGGTGATCAGGGCGTCGCGCTCCTTAATAAAGTGGACCTCCTTGATCCGCCCCACCTTAAAGGCCCGCTCCATGCGCAGGAGGGCGTCGAGGAGACGATCTCGCTCGATCTCCAGGGCGGCGCGCGGGGCGACGGCGGGGGGCACGTCGCGGCGGAAGCCCAAGAGCAACGCCAAGGCCCCCAAGGCCGCGACGCCCAGCGCCACCATCGCGCCGATGGGCGCGCCGCTGGGCAGCCCGCTGACGGCGAAGACGAGGGGCTCGCCGGCCTTGAGCGTGGACTTGATCATCAACACCTGCCAGTGATCATCGCGCTCGTCGAAGTCACCCAGCGCGCCGCGCGTCTTGAGGGCCAAGGGGAAGCGCTTGTGGGCTTTTTCGCCCTTGGGGGTGACGATCGTGGCGCCGCGCACGGCCACGGGCATGGCCTGGCGCCACTCCAGCGTCTCGGCGTCATAGGCGATGATCGCCCAGGTCCGCAGCGTCAGCGGCGCTTCGGGCAGGAGGGGGCGCGTCAGGTGCAGCGCGCCGTCGATGGCCTTGACCCCGCTCAGCTCCTCGCTGAGCCCAAAGTGCTTGGCGTTGGGCGGGCCGGGGAGGATCAGCGCCCCTTGGCTGAGCATCGCCGGGTTAAACGTGTCGGCGCTGCTGAGGCGCCACTCCTGGCGGACGACGAGGCCCTCTTCATCGAGGCTCAGCTGGGTCAGGGCGTTCTCCAGCGTCAGCCCATCGAGGTTGGTCAGGTTCTCTTGAACCGTGATCTCCACCTCCTCGCCCTTGGGGGCCACGCCCAGGGAGAAGGGGAAGGTGATGCCTTGGTATTGGGCGATGATCGTGGCCTGCCCGATGGGGGTGCTCTTAAAGTGGGCGCGGCCCTCGGCGTCGGTCTGGGCCTCTTGGGCGCCGTTGGCGGCGGCGAGATGAACGGGCACGCCCGCGCCCACGGGGCGGCCATCGGGGCGCGTCACCAGGACGGTCAGGCCGCTGGATGGCTTGGCGCGTCGCGTCACCTTGGTCAGCCGCGCGGCGTCTGGCGGCGCGAAGAGATCCGCGAGGCTGCGCAGCTGGCGGATGTCATTGGGCGCCGCCTGGGCGACGCCGATGAGGAGCAAAGGGACAAGCAGCGCGCGGATCATAACCCCTCTCCACACTCACCACAGAAGGTGGCCTTGGCCCGGTTGGGCGCTTGGCAGGCCGGGCAGCGGCGCGTCGGCGCGCCGCACTCATCACAGAAGCGCGCCTTGGGCTCGACGGCGGCTTGGCAGGCCGGGCAGCGATAGCCCGCCTCACCCTCCATGTTGACCTCCGCGTTGACCTCCGCGTTGACCTCCGCGTTGACCTCCGCGTTGACCTGAGCCGCTGGCGCCTTGGGCTGCTCGGGCTCGGGCTTGGGCTGCTGGGGCTGCTGGGGCTGCTCGGGCTTGGGCTGCTCGGGCTTGGGCTGCTCGGGCTGCTGGGGCTGCTTGGGCTGCACCGAGCGCCCGCTATGGTTCCCTTTATTCCCCTTCTTCCCTTTGTGCTGGGGCTTGGGCTGCTGGGCCTTGATCTGCTCAGGCTGCTGGGGCTGCCCCGCGCCTCCTTCGCCCAGGGCCTCGACGCGGCGCTTGAGATCCGCCTCGATCCGCGCGGCGTAGGCGCCCTCGCGGGCCTCAAGGGCCTCGATGATCGAGATCGCCTCGACCTCATAGCGCGCCTTGAGCTGCGCCAAATCGGCCTCGGAGAGCTTATCTAAGGCCGCCTCAAGCTCCAGATCGCGCAGCTCCTCGATCAAGAAGTCACGCTTGATGATCAACCCCATCCCCGCGTCCTCGCCGAGCCCACGGGCGGGCAGCGGCGGCCCCAGCAGGGCTTGAGCGGCGGTGTAGAAGAAGTAGAGGGCCACGAGGGCCACGGCCACGGCGAGGATCAACATGAGGCGCCCTCCTTAGAGGCGACGCGGCGCGCGGTGGCGAGGATGCGGTAGCGCTTGCGCTCAGGCCACAGCGCCAACATCACCCCGATCAGCAGCACGCCGCCGCCGACCCACATCCACAGCATCATGGGGTTGACGTGGGCGGTGATCTCCACGGTGTTCGTGCGCGGCACGAAGGCGGCGATGGTCAGATAGACGTTGGCCTTCCAGTTAAAGATCTCGTCTTTCTCCGTGGTGATCCGCGACATTTTGACATTCGCGCCCGTATAGTTGCGCTGAGATGGCTTAATCTCGCCTAAAATCTGCTCACCACGACGCGCATCAAAGGCCGCGAAGAATTCATTGTATTCTTTGGTCTTCTCTTCAGATAAACCTTTGAATGTTAAGGTAATATCATCGATTTGATGCTGCGCGCCGACCCCATCGAAGCGCATATCTTTGGTCGTCTTGAGCCCTGTACCAATAAAACTAAGGAAGAGCAGCCCAAAGCCCAGGTGTGTGATATAGCCGCCGTAGCGACGGCGGTTCTTAAAGGTCATGCGCGTTAAAGCGACGATAAAATTCTCCCCCGTAGAGGAGGCGCGGTGACGCGCGCCATTAACGAACTCCCATAGCAGCGTATAAAGCACAAAGAAGACCGCCCATAAGCCGATCAGCGCGTAGACACCCGTCAGCTCCGCGTCGAGGGCGAGGCGACCAAGTGGGCCATCAAAGGGGATATGCGTGCGCTGAATATGCGCTTGTAAGTGATAGGCGTTGAGGAAGTACAGCAGCGCGGTGAAGGCGAAGCTGATCACCAGCGGGATGGCGAAGTTGCGCCTAAAGCTGCGCATCGTCGCCCGACGCCAGGGGATCAGCGGCCCAATGCCCATCAAGATCAACAGGCTTAAGCCACCAGGGACCATCCAAGCGTTGAACCAGGGCGCGGCGTACTTTGTCTCTTGCCAGAAATGGGCGCTGATCTTCTGGCCCAGGGTGCCAAACATCACGACGGCGACGGCGGCGATTAACACAAAGTTATTGAGCAGGAACACGCCCTCGCGGCTCATTAACGAGTCCACATCGCGGGTGCTCTTGAGCGAGCCATCAAAGTAGCGCCACAGCATCAAGCCGCCGCTGATGATGACCAAGGCCGCCATAAACACGATAAACCACTCGGCGACGTCGCTCTGGGCGAAGGAGTGTACAGAGTCGATCAAGCCTGAGCGTGTCAGGAAGGTGCCAAAGATGGTCAAGAAGTATGTGAAGAGGACCAGGAAGATATTCCATACTTTGAGCATCCCCCGTCGCTCTTGGATCATCACCGAGTGCAGGTAGGCGGTGGCTGAGAGCCAAGGCATCAGCGAGGCGTTCTCTACCGGATCCCAGCCCCAAAAGCCGCCCCAGCCCAGCTCTTCGTAGGCCCACATCCCCCCAAAGAGGTTGCCGATCGACAGTAAACCCCAGGAGAACACCGCGTAGCGGCGCGTGGTGCGAATCCAAATATCATCGAGGCGCTTGTGGACGAGCGCGGCGATGGCAAAGGCAAATGGGACCGTAAACCAAACGTAGCCGCCTAAGATGCTGGGCGGGTGAAAGGTCATGGCTGGGTTTTGGAGCAGTGGCTCTAGCCCCTTGCCGTTTATGGGCGCAGGGTCGATCATAAAAATTTTAAAGGGGTTTGTTTTGACAATGAGCAGGAGCAAGAAGAAAAACTGCACCGCCATCAAGACCGCGATCACCGTGGGCATCAGCTCACGGTTTTGATTGCGGTTTTGTAAGATCGCGGCCCCTGTGGCCAGGGCCAACATCAAAGACCAGAACAACACCGAGCCGTCTTGGCCGCCCCAGAAGGCGGACAGGAGGTAGTACCAAGGCATGCTGTTGTCGGAGTAATGCGCCACGTAGATGTTGAGGTAGTCGTGGCTGAGGAAGGCGTCGAAGAGCAGGAGCGAGGCGCTGATGATCATCAACGACAACGCCAGACCCGCGCGCTCGCTGGCGAGGATCAGGCGCTCATCTCGCCTCAATCGACCCAGGATCGCGGCGACGCCTGAGAGCACGGCGACGACGAGCCCTGCGGTGAGGAGGAGGTTGCCGAAGGCATGGGCGTTAAACATCGGGTGAGCAGGTTTCCTTATGAGGAGAGAGGGTGTGGGCCTGATGATCGAGGCGGGGGTATTGTTTCAGCGCGCTTGACGCGGCGCGGCGTGGTTCAGGGCTGCGTGGCTTGGTGGCGGATCTCTTCGGCGGGCTCGCCTTTATACTTCGAGGGGCACTTGGCGGAGATCTCAGAGGCGTCGAGGACGCCCTCGCTGCTGAGCTTGCCCTCGGCGGTGACCTCGAAGCCCTCCGTAAAGGTGTCGGGCATTGAGCCGGTGAAGGCGATCTTGATGCGCTCTTTTTGACCCTCAAGCTGGAAGAAGTGGCGCTGGCTGCCTTGGGTGCGCTCCCAGCTGCCCTTGACCACCTTGCCGACGATGCGGACAGGGCGGTGCGTGACCGGCGCGGCGACGGCCTCATCCACGGTGAGGAAGTACTTGCCGCCCTCCATCATGCTGCTGAGCAAGAGGTAGAAGCCGCCGACGAAGACGAAGAGGGCCACAATAAAGCGCCCACGGCGCATCTTCTCGTTCATCTTTAAAACCTCCATAAAAGCCACGCCAGAGCCTAGCGTCCGGGGCGCGGCGTGCGCTGATCTAGATCAAAGATGCAGCGAACCTCGGGATCAGCGAGCCTCGCGGTCGAGCGCCTGGCGCAGCTCCGATAACTCCGAGTGTAATCGTTGGATTTCGGCGTGCAACTCTTCAATCTGGGCGCCGCTGGCGAGGTTCAAGCGGGCGAGGCCCGCCGCGATGCGCTCGTCCATCGCCGCGCGCAGCTCAGAGGAGAGGCTCAAGGCGCGCATAAGGGCGCGGATCAGCGCCTCGTTTTGGACCAGCTTGACGGCCAACTCGGTTTGTAGGATCGCGCCTACAACCTCAGCGATCTTGGCGTTCAACGTCGCCTCCTCAGCACAGCCCGACGAGCGAGCGCGAGGCGGCGAGGCTGGCATAGCGAGGCGGGGCTGTCAATCTCGACAAGGATGCTTGGGGGCGCTTGAGGCGCGCTCACCCAGGCCCAAAGCGTGGGCGGCGCGCGGTGGCCTTGACGAAGGCCTCGACGCAGCGCGGATCAAACTGGCCGCCGCTGCCCTCGCGCAGCTCGCGCATGGCGTAGGCGTGGGGGCGCGCCTCGCGGTAAGCGCGGCGGCTGGTCATGGCGTCGTAGGCGTCGGCCACGGCCATGATCCGCGCCATCAAGGAGATCTCCTCCCCCGCCAGGCCGCGCGGGTAGCCCGTGCCGTCGAAGCTCTCGTGGTGCTCGGCGACGCCCGGGATCACTTCGCGGAAGGTGGGGATGGGCTTCAGCAACTGTTCGCCGTACTCGGGGTGCTTGCGAAAGCGCGCCAGCTCCTCGCGCGTCAACGCAGAGGGCTTGTTGAGATCCTCTGAGCGGATCAGCAGCTTGCCGATGTCGTGGAGGCGCCCCGAGCGGTGAATCAGCTCCACCTCGCGCGGCGGCAAGCCCAGCTCCTCGGCGATCCACCGCGCGTACTCCGCCACGCGGTTGCTGTGCCCCGCCGTGTAGCGATCCTTCTCCTCCAGCGCGGTGATGAGCACCTCGATGGTGTGCTGAAAGCTGCGCTCCAGCCGCTCGATCAGCTGGGCGTTTTGGGCGGTGACGCCCACGCGATCGGCGACGATCTTCAGCAGCTTGCGATCCCCCTCGCCAAAGGGCTGCACCCCACGCCGCGCCGCCACAAGCACGCCGAGGCGCTCGCCGCGCGCCGTCAGCGGGCTGATCAGCAGCGAGGTGATCGGCTCAGTGCGGGGGGTGACCTCCAGCAGCTCAAAGGCGCGGCCATCCACGGCCAAGATCGCCTCCTCCAGCGCCAAGGCGGCGGGCTTGAGATCCTCGAAGCTCAGAGGCCCCGCCTCGTCCGCCTCGCCCGCCGCGCAGAGCGCCGCGCTGGGCCAGTCGATGCCCTCCTGCGGGCTCAAGAGGAGGCTGACACGCCAGGCGGCGGTCTGCTCCAAGACGACGCTTGTGAAGAGATGCAGCGTGGTGGTCAGATCCACCTCGCCGGTGAGCTGATCGGCGAGCTGGTAGAGGGAGAGGGCGCCCTTGAGCGCCACGTTCTCCGAGCGCAGCGCCCGATCCTCAAGCCCCCGCGTCACCGTGTGTACCACATCCTCGATCTTGAAGGGCTTGAGCACATAGTCGAAGAAGCCCTGGCGCGTCAGCTGGATCGCCGCCCGCGCCTGCTTGAAGGGCGCCATCACCACCCCGACGATCTCCGAGAAGCGCGCGGCGAGGACCTGGGGTAAAGCCACGGCGTCGTTCTGGAGCGGCAGGAGATCGCCCAAGAGCAGATCCACCCGCTCTGACTCCAAGATCCCCAAGGCGTCCATGGCGTCCGCCGCGATCAGGACTTGGTGGCCCTCAAGCCGCAAAAAATCCGACAGCAGCTCGCGGAGCACCGCGTCTGCGTCCACCACCAGTATCCGCGCCGGCAGCGGGCGAAATGGAGCGCGCATCATGACCTCAGCTCCCGCGCCGAGGCGGGTATGTTTATGTAGGACAAGGTAGCACATCGTTCAACAGAGGCAAGCTTCGTCCATCGCCAAGCCACCGCGCTGTGATAGAGCGTCGTGAGTAGCAAAGTGCCACGACCACGCGCCAGCAGCGCGCCAGATCGAGTGGCCACGAGCGCAAACAGGCCGTTGGCCTGTTGAGCATCGTGGCTGCTTGAGGTGGCCGTTGATGGTGATGTGGGCTTGGTAAAGTGGTACTCACGCCGCTCTAAACCTGCTTCATCTCACACAAGGGAGTGATCTTGACGCCTCACCTCGCCTCGCTCGTGGGCCTCCTCGGCCTCCTCGGCCTGGGCGCCTTCGCCTACGCCCTGCGCCGCTTCGCGGGGAGCTTCCGCGCCTTGGTGGGCGCGCAGTTCTTCGGCGCCTTCAACGACAACCTCTTCAAGCAGCTGCTGCTCTTCCTCGCCGCCAAGGTCCTCTTCCCCGGCAAGGACGTGCAGGGCCTCGCCTTCGCCATCTTTGCCCTGCCCTTTGTCCTCTTCAGCGGGATCGCGGGGGATCTCAGCGAGCGGCTGTCCAAGCGCGACGTCATCGTCTGGATGAAGTGGCTGGAGATCCTCGTCATGCTCCTGGGGGCGCTGTCCTTCTACCTGATGAGCTGGCCGATGATGCTGGCGGTGTTGTTCTTGATGGGCGCGCAGTCGGCCTTCTTCGGCCCCTCCAAGTACGGCGTGATCCCCGAGCTGGTGCCGCCAGCGCGGCTCGTCTCCGCCAACGGCGCCGTGGCCATGACCACCTTTATGGCCGTCCTCTTGGGGCAGGCCCTGGCCGGGCCGCTCTTAGACAAGTTCAGCGCGCGGCTGTGGCTGCCGGGCCTCGTCTGCGCGGGCTTCGCCCTCTTGGGGACGGGCATCGCCTTGTGGATGAAGCCCCTCAGCCCCCTCAAGCCCGATCTGCGCCTCAGCCGCAGCCCCTTTGGGCGGCTCTTTGGCACGATCAAGATTCTTCGTCAGCAGAAGGGCCTCTTTCGTATCGTCGTGCTGCACTCGTTTTTTTGGTTCAATGGTGGGGTGCTTCAGCAAGCGATCGTCGCTTTTGGTGAACCTAACCTGTTAAATGTGGGTAATAATGAGAATGTCCTGCTTTCATATTTAATGGTGACGCTGGCGATCTCGATCATGGCGGGGAGCGCGCTGACCCCCCTCATCGCCCGCCGCGTCGCCCCTGGGCGGCTGGTGATGGGCGGCGCGATGGTGATGGCCCTGGCGCAGCTGTCGCTGCTGGCCTTGGGGCCGATCTTCTCACGCGGGGCGGGCGGCTTCCTCTTCACCCACGCCGCCCTGGCCGTGGTGGGGCTCGCCGGGGCGGCCTTCGTGGTGCCCGTGCAGTCCTTCCTCCAAGACGGCCCCGAGGCGGGGATGCGCGGGCAGACCTTCGCGGTCAATAACTTTATGAACTTCCTCTTTATCTTTATCGGCGGCGTCTTCTACCTCGGCGCGCGCAACGCCCTGAGCCTCTCGCCGACGCTGACGCAGGCGCTGGCAGGCGTGGCCATGATCGCCTTCTTGATCTACGCCCGCCAGGCGGTGGCGCGGATGCGCATCGGGGAGGCCGCGTGAGCCCGAGGCTCAAGCCCCGCAAGCCCCGCCGACCGGGCAAGCCTGGCTCCAGCGTCGCCCAGCGCCCCCTGCTCTCCCTGGCGATGATGGTCAAGGACGAGGAGCGCTTCTTGGAGGCGGCCCTCGCCAGCGCCCGCGAGGTGGTCGATGAGCTGATCGTGGTGGACACCGGCTCGACGGATCGCACCGTCGAGATCGCGCGTGATATGGGCGCTGTCGTCTCTCACTTCCCCTGGCGCGATGACTTCTCCGCCGCCCGCAATGAGACGCTGCGGCGCGCGACGGGGGCTTGGATCTTGGTGCTCGACGCCGATGAGCGGCTCTGCGGGGCGGCCATGCGGGGTCTCCGCCCACACCTCAAGCCCGGCCCTCACGCCCCCTATGAGGGCTTCGCGCTCAAGGTCACCAACACGCGCCTCGATGGCGCGCCGCTGTCCTCCTTCTTCAGCACGCGGATCTTCCCCAACGATCCCCGCTTGGGCTACGCCGGGCGCGTGCATAACCAGCTGGGGGGGCTTGAGCCCGGCGCGCCGCCGCTCCAGGTCAGCCGCTACCTGGGCTTAGAGATCGTCCACCTCGGCTATGACCCCGAGATCTACGCCGCGCGGCGCAAGGCGGCCCGCTCCCTGCCGCTGATCGAGGCGGTGGTGGCCCGCGAGCCTGACAACCTTCAGTACCGCTTCTACCTGGGGCGGGAGTACCTGTTGGCGGACGCGGCGGCGGCGGCGGCGGAGGTCTTAGAGGCGACGCTGGCGGCGCTGCTGGCGGGGGCCTCGGGGCCGCTGGCGGAGACGGTACACACGCTGGTCGACGCCTACGCGGCGCTGGATCGCCCCCTCGACGATCTGGCCGCGCGCTTCGCCGAGGCCGCGCGCCACGCGCCAGGGCACCCCGATGTCCTCATGGCCTTGGCCCTGGCGACGCCCCAGCCTGCGGCCAGGGCGGCGATCTTGGAGCGCGCCTTGGGCCAGCTGTCCCATGACACCACGGCGCAGATACACCTCAAGCATCACCCGTGGCTGGCCTGGGAGCGGCTGGGGCACGCGCGCTGGGACGCGCAGCGCTACCCCGAGGCGCTGGCGGCCTACCTGGAGGCGCTGGCGGGCAAGCCGGAGGCCTCGGAGGGCTGGCCGAGGCTGCTTAACAACCTCTGCGCCCTGGCGATTGAGCTGGGCCACCCGCGCAAGGACGCGCTGCTGGATCGGCTGCTGGATCACCCCATCGCGCCGCTGGGGATGTTCTTCTTCGAGGTGGAGCGGCTGGCGCGTGAGGTGAGCTATGAGGCGGCCCGCGCGCGGCTGAGGGCGGCGCAGGGCCGTTGCTCTCGGCTGACGCGCGATCCAGAATACGCGCCGCTCTTGGCCAAGCTGGAGGGGAGATGATCCGCGTCTTATTTGTTTGCCTCGGCAACATCTGCCGCTCGCCGATCGGCGAGGGCAGCTTCCGCGCCCAGGTGATGCGCGCGGGGCTCAGCGCGTCCTTTGAGATCGCCTCAGCGGGGACGGCGGGCTACCACGCGGGTGAGCCCCCCGATCCGCGCAGCGTCGCCGTGGCGCGTCGTCATGGGGTAGACATCGCCCAGCAGCGCGCCGCCCAGGTCAACGCCACCACGCTGCGCAGCTACGATGAGGTCTTGGCGATGGACACGCGCAACCTCAGCGATCTGCGCCGCCTCATCCCCCAGGGCGCGGCGCGCCCGCGCCTGGGGCTGCTGCTTGATGAGCTTGAGGGGCCGCGTGGGCGGGAGGTGCCCGATCCTTACTATGGAGGGTCGCGCGGCTTTGATGAGGTGTGGGCCTTGGTCGATCAGGCCACGGCGGCGCTCCTCCAGCGCCTGATCCGCGAGCATAAGCTAGAGGGGAAGGGCCGATGATCCTCGCCGATCACACCGTCTTTCGCAGCGCGATCAACGAAGATCGGCGTGGCGTGCGGGCCTTGGTCAATGACCTGATCAGCCGAGGCGAGTTGGCGGCGCCTGGGCCTGTCTTCGCGGCGCTCTTGATGGAGTTCGAGGCGCGCCATCACCTCGACATGATCCGCGACTGGGCCACCAAGATGGCCTTCATCGAGGTCAACATCTACGCCTGGCTGGCGGCGGGGGATCTGGGGGCGCACCTGGCCGATCTTGAGCTGGCGCTTGAGCAGGTGGACTTGCTGATGAGCGCCTTGTCGATCCGCGAAAAAGCGCCGCTGTGGACCTTTAACCGGCTCTATGAGCAGATCACGACGCGCGCGCCGGTGACGCTCTACCAGCCCCTCGGGATCTGAGCCTTTTCTTCTCCTCGCGTCTGCGCTAATCAGCTGCCCTTTCCACCAAGGGGCGCCCATGAAGTTCTCCGCCTACCTCGACGCCATCCCCGCCAGCGTCTACTCCAAGCTCGGCGCCATCGCCAGCCGCGCGCCGAAGGTCTACCCGCTGCACGTCGGCGACACCTACCGCCAGCCGCCCCAGGGCTGCCACCTCAAGGATCTCAACGAGGAGGCGCTGCCGGGCCTCCACCGCTATGGCCCCGTCGAGGGCATCCCCGCCCTGCGCCAGATCATCGAGGAGACGCGCCAAGGCCAGCTGGGGGCCTTTGGCCCTGAGCACCTCTTGATCACGGGCGGGGCCACGCCGGGCCTCTCCGCCGCCGTCGCCGCGCTGGTCAACCCAGGCGATGAGGTGCTCCTCAGCTCGCCGCACTGGCCCCTCATCGCCGGCGCGGTGCGCGTGGTGGGTG
Source organism: Myxococcota bacterium (assembly GCA_018813065.1). Taxonomy (GTDB): domain Bacteria; phylum Myxococcota_A; class Bradymonadia; order UBA7976; family UBA1532; genus JAHJCH01. The sequence continues at coordinate 454 of JAHJCH010000195.1, read as the reverse complement.
GGCGGGTCATCGAGGTGCCGCTCTACGGCGTCGCCCACTCAGCGGCGGAGGCCGTCGCCGCCTTCGAGGCCGCGCGCGGCCCCCGCGCCGTGGCCATCTACCTCAACACGCCCAGCAACCCCACGGGCCGCCTCGCGCCCCGCGCTTGGCTAGAGGCCATCGTCGCCTTCGCCCGCCAGCACGATCTCTGGATCTTGTCCGATGAGGTCTACGAGGACTACGCCTGGGGCGGCGAGCACGTCTACACCCGGCCGCTGGCCCCTGAGCGGACGATCTCCGCCCACTCCTTCAGCAAGGCCTATGGGATGGCGGGCAACCGCTGCGGCTACCTCGTCGGCCCCGCCGAGGCCATCGCCCAGATCCGCAAGGTGACCATCCACAGCCTCTACGACGCGCCCACGGGCGGCCAGTGGGCGGCGGCGCGGGCGCTGGCGGGGCCTGGCCCGGCCTGGGC
>JAHJCH010000194.1 GCA_018813065.1 Myxococcota bacterium | reverse complement strand
GCGCCTCGTTGGCGGCCTCCACCGCCTCCACGATCTCCGCGCGTCGGGGCGCACCACGACGACCGCCACGCGCCCGCCTCGCCTCCGCCACGCGCGGCGGCGCCTCGATCACCGCGACCTCAGGTTCCACGATCTCTTCGTTGATCTCTCGCTCCGCCACACGGCGATCCGCCTCCGCCAGCTTGGCCGGCGGGATAAAGCCCACCACCCTCGGCGCCTCATAGGGGATCTCGGCCTCATCCGCCTCTTGCGGCGCCTTCTTTACGCGAATCCGGCTCGCCGCGCCCCCACGCCGACCACGCCGCTGCGCTTCTTCTTCTTGTGGCGCCGCGCCGCGCCGCGCCCTCAGCCGCCCCTCGGGGAAGCTCAGGCTGAAGGCGTCCTGATCGTCATGCACATCCGCGTCAGGCGTGATCGAGATGTTGACCTTGAACTCGGACTCCAGCTCCGCCAGCGCGCCGCGTTGGTGGTTGAGCAGCTTAAGCGCCACCTGGGTCGGCAGCCGCCCCGTGATCTTGGCCTGCTTGGGGGCGCTGACAGCCAGCTCATGGATGCGCCGCAGCGCCGCGTTGCTGGCCATCTCCGTGGTCATGATGTGGCCTGAGCCCTTGCACACCGGACACAGCTCATGCGTGCTCAGCATCAGCCGCGCCTTGATGCGCTGCCGCGACAGCTCCAGCAGCCCAAAGCGCGAGATGCGCCCCAGCTCCACGCGCGCCTTGTCCATCTGCATGGCCTCAGCGAGCCGCTGCTCCACACGCTGCCGATGCCGCAGCTCGTCCATGTCGATGAAGTCAACGACGATCAGCCCGCCCAGATCGCGCAGCCGCAGCTGACGAGCGACCTCCACGGCCGCCTCCAGGTTCGTCGATAAGACCATGCTGTTGTGATCGCCAAAGCGCCGCGTGCGGCCCGAGTTGACGTCGATGGCGATCAGGGCCTCGGTGGGGCTGATGACGATGCTGCCGCCACCAGGCAGGGGCACTGTGGGGCGGCTGATGTTCTCAAACTGTCGCTCTAGGCCGAAGTTGGCGAACAGCGGCATCTGCCCTGAGTAGAGCTTGATCTGATCCACCGACTCGGGGACGTAACGCTCGAAGAACTGCACGAGCTGGCGATGCACCGCCTCGTTGTCGGTGATCACCTCCTCGATGTCGTCGGTGTAGTAGTCGCGCACAGAGCGCATCACCACGTCCGGCTCGCTGTAGAGCAGCCCCACGCCCTTGAACTTGGCCATCTTGGCTTGGATATGCCCCCACAGCCGCACTTGCTCTTGGTAGTCCTTGCGGATCGAGGTGAGATCCTGGTTCTCGCCCGCCGTGCGGATGATCACGCCCGTGTGGCTGGGGGGGTTGATCTCGGCGAGGATCTGGCGCAGGCGCTTACGCTTCTCCTCATCATCGATCTTGCGGCTGACCCCGCTCTTGCTGGAGTAGGGCATCAAGACAAGGTAGCGGCCCGGCAGCATGACATTGCAGGTCAGCGCCGCGCCCTTGCTGCCCATGGGCTCCTTGATCACCTGCACCACCATCTCAGTGCCGACCTTGAGCACGTCTTGGATGCGCGGCGGCTTGCCCTTGGGCGGCTGCTTAGACCAATAGGCCTCGCGGATGTCATTGAGGCTGATAAAGCCGTTCTCGGCGCCGCCGTAATCGATAAAGGCCGCTTGGAGGCTGGGCTCCACCTTGACGACCCGCGCACGGTAGACGTTGCCTCGGATTTGCTCACTGCCCGCCAGGGCGATGTTGAGATCCTCAAGCATCCCGTCTTGGATGATGACCACGCGGACTTCACCTTCACGCGCGGCGTTGACGAGCATCTTCTTGCTCATTCGATTCTCCTGTAGAGGCGCCACGCGCTGCTCGATCCGGCTCTCCCTGGATCGTGCCCCTCGCAGATCTGCGCTGGGGGCAAACGTCGTGGCGCGCTCACTGACCGCCGCCTTGGGCGGCCTGGGGCTGCGCGCCCCTGATTGCTCGGCGCCTCTGCGGCGCCTCTCGCGCGGTCAAGCCGCGCGCTTTGATAAAAAATCTCAACCGATCAGACTTTGGCTTGAGGCTTGATCAATGGCCTCCTCGCTCGGTCAACATCAACAGAGCCTAAGATGCCCACAGCTTGCGCCTATGATGAGGCTGATCTGTGGCTTACTCTGTGTCCGCGCGCCCAAAGTGCTGATCCCAGGCGCTCTCTATCACAACCGCCCGCCTCGCCGCTACCTCCTCCGCGAAGGCCCCGCCCGCCTCGCCCAGCTCAGGGCGCTCATAGTGACAGCGGCGAGCCTCGGCCAGCGCCGCCTCGTGCGCCAAGTCACGCAGCGTCAACCCGCGATACTCCAGATCATCGGGATCGGCGTAGCGCGTAACGCGGTGGGTGTCGCGCAGCGTAAACTGCGGCGTGGCCACGCCCAGGGCGGCCTCCAGCTCATCGGGGCGGCGCAGCTGTGGCCGGGCGCCCTCGGGGGGCTTGGCCTCGAAGTGGGGATCAAACTTAAGGGGCAGCGTGGGCGGGGAGGGGAGGAGATCAAACTTAAAACGCTGAAGCGGGCGATCAGACAGGGCCACCAGGCGCGCGCCTCCCCGCAGCATACGCGCCACAAGCGCGGCGATCTGCGCGGAGCGGGCGGGGATCTGGAGGTCCAGATCGGGCGGCGGCGGGCTCAATCGTCCTGCGCGCCGTCGAGGCCCGTGAGCTTGAGCGCGCGGGGGGGCTTGCTGGCGCGGGGGGGCGTGGAGCCCGCGCGCGGGGGCTTGCTGATGCTGCGGTGACTGGGGATAAAGCCGGTCTGCGGCGGGTTGCTCAGCGGGCTTGAGCCGCTGAAGCCGGGGAGGCCGGGGATCGGCGCGGCGTGCAGCTTGGGCTTGGGCTTGGGCGCCTCAGCGACGGGCTTGGGGGCCTCAACAACGGGCGCGGGGGCCTCAACGACGGGCGCGGGGGCCTCAATGACGGGCGCGGGGGCCTCAACGATGGGCGCGGGGGCCTCGGCGACGGGCGCAGGCGCTTCCGCTGCGCGCTCATCCTCAGAGGGGGACTCTTGATCCAGATCCTCGACTTCGCCCTCATTTTTGCCAATCAGCTTACGAAAGAACTTTCCAAAAGCCATCAGTCTTCTCCTACTTCAACGGTGGTGGTCGCTTCGATCTCCTGTTGGTAATACTCAGAGGTCTTTTGTCGATCGACGACCTCGCCGAGCTGCGCCTCAAGGGCTTGGGTCAGCTCAAGGCAGGCCTCGCCAGAGAGGCCCTTGACGTGGAGGCTGATCTCACCGTCAGGGGAGATTTGAATCTCGATCTCTTGCCTTACTGCCATTTGCGCACCGTCAGTGAGATGGTTTGGTCTTCTTTTACCTCGTCCGTCTCGATGGTGTAGCCCATCTTGGCCACCTCGCTGAGGACTTGGTGGTAAGCGTAGCGCTGGGTCACCTGCTTGACGAACTCTTCTTGGGTGACGCCTCGGGTCGTCTCCACCCCCCACCAATCGGCGACGAACTCATAGCCCGTCGCCGTGGCGACGACGCCGACGTCATAGGTCTTGCTCGCCCGGATGCACAGATCCGCCTTGGTCTTGGCCCCGAGGTACCCGCGCACCTCCACGCCCTGCTCCGCTTCGGTGAACTCATAGCCGAGATCCTTGAGCGCCGCCTTGAGGCTGACGAGGTTCTTGATCTTGGTCTCGACCTTGGTGAAGTGCGACATCCTTATACAACTCCCAATCCTGATACCGCTCCAAGCATCCTTTAAAGCTCTAGATCGCGAAAGCCCGCCGGCACGCTGCGGCGCTCGGCGCTTGGCCCCTCAGCCTCCCCCTCGACCTCCTCTTCTCGTGGCCCGATCGGCAGCCCCGAGGCGCTGCGCGCCCGCGCCGCCGCCCAGTCGCGGAGATCGTCGATCTTCTCCTTCATGGTGCGGCTGAGCGGGATGACCTCATCGCTGGCGTTGAGGATGCGCGGCGTGTCGATGTCGTCGCCGTCGAAGAAGGCGTCATAGAGGGCGGCGACGACCGCCTGCTCGATCTCGGCGCCGCTGAAGCCCTTGGCGGCGCGGGCCAGGGCGTCAATGTCGAACCGCTCCATCGGGCGCTGCTTCTTCTTGAGGTGGATCTCATAGATGTCGCGGCGCTCCTCCTCGCTGGGCAGATCGACGAAGAAGATCTCATCGAAGCGGCCCTTACGCAGCAGCTCCGGCGGCAACATGGAGACGTCATTGGCCGTGGCGATGACAAACACGGCGCTGGACTTCTCTTGCAGCCAGGTGATGAAGCTGCCAAAGACGCGCGCGGTGGTGCCCGCGTCGCTCTGCCCCGAGGACTGCACGCCGCTAAAGCCCTTCTCCAGCTCATCCAGCCAGAGGATCGCCGGGGCGACGGCCTCGGCGGTGGCGATGACCTTGCGGATGTTCTGCTCGGAGCTGCCCACCAGCCCGCTGAAGACCTTGCCCACGTCCAAGCGCAAAAGCGGCATCTGCCACAGCGCGCCCACCGCCTTGGCCGTCAGCGACTTACCGCAGCCAGGGATGCCGATGAGCAGGATGCCCTTGGGCACAGGCAGCCCAAAGTCACGCGCCTGCTGCGTAAAGGCGCCCTTGCGCTTGATCAGCCACTCCTTGAGCACCCGCAGCCCGCCAACCTCGCCGAACTTCTCGTTGGTCTCATAGAACTCCAAGAGCCCCGACTTGCGGATGATCGCCTTCTTCTCCGACAGCAGCGTGTCGATGTCAAAGTCACGGTGGCGGATCAGGCTCTTGGAGAGGACGAAGGAGGCCTCGTCATAGGTCAAGCCCAGGGCGGCCTCGGTGAAGCGATCCAGCGCCTCTTCATCATGGGTGAGCTGGTAGGCGGTGGAGAACTCGCGGATCAAGGCGCCCAGCTCTGATCGCTGCGGCAGATCAAAGTCGATGACCGCCGTCTCCTTCTCCAGCTCCGCCGGCACGCTGAGCTTGCCCGAGAGCAAGAGCACGTTCTTGCGATGCTCAGAGTCCTTAAAGGCGCGGTGACAGTCACGCAGCCGCCGCACCACCACGGGATCTTTCAGATAAGGGTGGAAGTCACGCAGGGCGAAGAGCGCGCTGTCCTCATAGCGGATGATAAAGTCCAGCGCCTTGATCGGATCGCGCAGATCCGTGAACTCCTCATCGCCGGTAAAGCCCTCGGTGATCGACCAGTGCAGCAGCTTACGCGGGGAGCTGGCGCGGGCGTTGAGGTTATCGCGGATCAGCTCAAGGCTGTGCTCGACCCGCATCTCCTCGGTGCTGTTGACATAGATGATGGGGTAGCGCGCCTTGACCAAGTGCTCAAGCTCTGTGCGGCTGTCAACCTTGCTCACGTCAGCCCTCGTAGCCGTACTGTTTGAGGATCTTGCGGAATCGGATCAGGGCCTTCTTAAAAGACTCTGAGGTGCTGTGGGCCTTCTCCAACGCCTCGCGGCTGGAGGGCAGGTTCCACTCGGGATCGGCCTCATCCACGGCGACGCGCAGGCGCTGAGCCATGTTGGCGTCGAGGCCGCGCTGCGTGGCCTCGACGGCGGCCTCGATGAGCCCGCTGAGATCCCCCAAGCAGCTCTGGCTGAGATCGATGTTGCTGCGCAGATCTGAGGCCAGATCATTGATTTGCTCATAGGCCTCGACGGACTGCTGGTAGAGGATCTCGAAGTCCCCCGAGGTCGTCGCGGCGGCGGTCGGCGCGGCGCTGCCCTCGCGGGCCGCTTGCAGCTCGGCCTCCAGGGCCTCGATTTGCTGCGTGAGCCCCTTGAGCTGCACCTCAAGCTTGGCCTTGGCCTTCTGGGCCGCGCGGCGATCACGGCGCTCATCCTCAAGGGCCAGCTCCAGCTCCTCTGCGTCCCCGGAGGCGGCGCGGGCGGGCGGGGCGCTGCGGTGGGCCTCAGCGGCGGCGGCGGC
>JAHJCH010000193.1 GCA_018813065.1 Myxococcota bacterium | reverse complement strand
TGAGGCCGGTGTCGGCGGTGAGGCCGGTGTCGGCGGTGAAGCCGGTGTCGGCGGTGAAGCCGGTATGGGCGGTGTTGGTGGTGAAGGCGGCGCGGCGGGCGTCGGCGGTGAAGGCGGCGCGGGCGGTGAGCCCGGCCCCCTCTTCGTCTGCCCCGATGATGATCCCTTTGAGGACAATGACACCCGCGAGACGGCGGCCATCGTCGAGCCCAACGTCGAGTTCGACGCCATCCTCTGTGATGGCGCGGAGCTGGACGAGGACTGGTATGCCTTTGATCTGCGCCCCGGCTGTGCGCTGAACATCGAGATCAGCTTTATGCACAGCGAGGGGGACGTGGACGCCTTCCTCTATGATCCCACCGGCGAGATCGTCGTTCGCAGCACGGGCGTCACCAACGTCGAGCAGCTCATCCACGACGCACAGACGCGCGGGACCTACACCCTGCGCGTGTTCTACCGCGCCAATCTCTACAACGTGAAGATCGAGAGCATCTGCCCCGAGCCCCTCAGCTGCCCCGATGATGATCGCTATGAAGAGAATGACGCCGTTGAGGCCGCGACCATGCTCGATGAGGGTATGCGCGCTTATGGCATCATCTGTGGTGACGTGGATGTGTTCGCCGTACCCACGCAGCCAGGTTGCACCCTGAACGCGCACCTCAACTACACCGTCGAGGATGGTAACCTTCGACTTCGCCTGCTCGATGAGCAAGGTGAGGCCCTGGTGACGGCGGATACGGTGGAGTCCAATGAGCTGCTCTCTTATCAAGCCGGTGAAGGCCCGCTGTTCTTAGAGGTCTCCGGCGATGACATCGAGTACGGCGTTGAGTTCTCTCAGTCCTGCGTGTTTGAGTGCCCAGCGGATGATCCTCAAGAAGAGAACGATGACTTTGAGTCCGCTACGCCTCTCGGCGCGCTGTCTACCTATCACGGCGTGATCTGCGCCGAGGACTCAGACTTCTTTAGCGCAGAGCTGGCTTATGGCTGTGAGGTTGAGGCCATCCTCGACTTTGATAACAGCGACGGTGATCTAGACTTTAATGTCTATGATGACATGGGTCAGCTGGTCTATGAGGCCGCCACCAGCTTCAGTGATCGTGAGGGCTTCAGCGCCCTGATTGATGAGCCGGGTGTGTACTTCTTTGAGGTCTTCATGCGCAACCGCGAGGGCGCCAACGGCTACAGCTTCAGCTGGCAGGCCGCCTGCCCTGAGCCGCTGAGCTGCCCCGCAGATGATCTCTATGAGGACAACGATGACGCGGCCTCGGCGGCGCCCTTGGAGGCCGACGCGCCGCTCCACGGCATCCTCTGCGCTGGCGATGAGGACTTCTTCGCCTTGACGGTGGAGGGCCTGTGCGCGCTGGAGATCGAGGCGCGGGCCTTGTCCGAGGCGCCCCTGGGCTTGGCGCTCCTCGACGCCGAGGGCGTGAGCGTGGGCGAGCTGATGGAGGAGGGCGGCGTGATGACGCTGAGCGCCTTCCCCGCGCCAGGCGCCTACGCCGTGGCCCTCAACGGCGAGGGGGAGTACGCCCTGAGCTACACCCTCAGCTGCCTTGAGCAGACCTGTGAGACCGATGACGGCGCGGAGGAGAACGATGATCGCGCCAGCGCCACGGCGCTGGAGAGCGGCGTGCCCTTCGATGGGCTGATCTGCGGCGCCGATGAGGACTTCTTCAGCATCGAGGGCCGCGCCGGCTGCACCCTGCGGGCGAGCTTTGAGCAAGGCGGCGACGCGACCTTGAGCCTGGCGCTCTTGGACGACGCCTTAGAGCTGGCCACCGCCGAGGGCGCTGAGCTGCGCGCGACGCTGCCCAGCGATGGCGTCTACTACCTGCGCGTCAGCAACGCCGACGGCGGCGCCTGGAGCGCTTACCTGCTCAACGCGGCGGTGATCTGTGATGAGGATGTCAGCTGCCCCAGCGATGATCTCTTCGAGGAGAACGACACCGCTGAGGCGGCCACCCCCCTGCCCGTCGATCAGCGCCTGCGCGCGGCGGCCTGCGTCGGCGATAAGGACTTCTTCGCCTTCGAGGCGCAGCCCGAGTGCGCGATCCGCGCCCAGCTTTACTTCTCCGACGCCGCCGGTGACATCGATGTGATCCTCCGCGATCCCAACGGCGACCGGATCGGCGCCAGCACCTCGACGACGGATGATGAGCTGATCGAGGTCGAGGCCGCCGCCGCTGGCCTCTATACCCTTGAGGTCTATGTCTACGGGCAGAGCGGCAACGTCTATGACATCGAGCTGGGCTTGGATTGCCCGCCGCCCCTGTCCTGCCCCGACAGCGATGATCCCTATGAGGTCAACAACGATCAGGCCGCCGCCGCGCCCTTGGCCGAGGGCGAGCGCGCCCGCGCCATCGCCTGCGCCAGCGACGCCGATTACTACGCCATCGAGGTGGGCCGCGGCTGTAGCGTCTCGGCCATCGCCGAGGTGGTCTATAACGACGGCCCCATCGCCATGGCCCTGTTCAACAGCGCTGGCGAGGTCATGGGCAGCTCCGAGGTCGTCAGCAACCTCCAAGAGATCGACGTGGTGGTGCCCGACGCCGAGGACACCTACACCCTCCTCGTCACCTATACGGGCGAGGGCGACGGCAACCGCTACTTCCTCAGCTACACCACCGGGGAGTGCCCTGAGCTGCTCTGCCCCGATGATGATGCCATGGAAGACAATGATGAGATGGCAACAGCCACCCCGCTGGTCGATCCCAACGCGGAGGGCGGCCTCTTCTATCAAGGCGGCGCCCACGGCGTCACCTGCGGCGCCGATGAGGACTTCTTCAGCGTCGAGGGCCGCGCTGGCTGCACCCTGCGGGCGACGGCCACGCCGGGCGTCAGCCTGACGCTCTATGATGAGGCCGCCGCCGAGCTGGCGACGAGCAACCTGGGGATCGCCCACGCGCTGGAGGCCGACGGCGCCTACTTCATCAAGGTCGCCGGGCTCACCGACAAGCGCATCTATGATCTCGACGTGGCCTTGGTCTGCGCCGGTGAGCTGCGCTGCCCCTCCGATGATCTCTTTGAGGACAATGACTTCTATGAGGACGCCGCCGAGCTGCCCCTCCCCGGCAGCGAGGCCATCATCTGCGGCGATGACGAGGACTACTTCCACGTCAACGCCAACCCTGGCTGCCGCATCTCTGCGGAGATCCTCTTCAGCCATGCGCAAGGTGATCTGGAGCTGGCGCTCATCGACACCAACGCCATGACCCTCATCGACAGCCGCAGCTCGACGGACAATGAGTCCATCGTCTGGGATATCAACCCCGCGCTCGCTGGCGCTGAGTATGTCGATGACTATTACATCAAGGTTTATCTCTATGGCTTAGAGAGCACGCCTTATATCATCAACGCGGGCGTCGATTGCGTGACCTGCGCCGAGGATGACGCCTATGAGCCCAACGATGACACCGCCAGCGCCCCGGCGCTGGGCGCGGGCGAGGGCGTGACGCGGGCCATCGCCTGCCAAGGCAGCCCCGATCTCTACGCGGTGACGCTGGGCGAGGGCTGCGCGCTGAGCGCGACGCTCCACAGCGCCGATCCCACGATCAGCTATGACGTCGTGGACGCCGCCGGTGAGGTCGTCGCCGCCGCGCCGCCCATCGGTGAGGTGGTCCCAGGGATGCCGGTGGATCTCACGGTGGAGTACACCGCCGAGATCGCGGGCGTCTACTACCTGCGGGTCAGCGCGGATGACGCGCTCTATGACATCGATCCCATCGAGGTGCGTTGCAGCTTCTGCCCCGGCAATGACGCCTATGAGCCCAATGATGAGGTGGGCGCGGCGGCGACGCTGCCGGAGATGGGCGCCGAGGGCATCCTCTGCGCGGGCGACGCGGCGGACATCTACACGCTGGATGGCCTCGCTGGCTGCCGCTTGGAGGCCGATCTGACCTTTGAGGGCGGCGCGCTGACGCTGAGCCTGCTGGATGAGATGGGCGAGGTGCTCGTTGAGGGCGCCGCCCTCAGCTATTACCTCTACGTTGACGGCCCCCTCCACCTCCAAGTCACCGGCGATGAGGAGCTGCCCTATTGGCTGAGCGCGGGGATGATCGACTGCGGGGCGCCGCCGACCTGCGATGTCAATGAGGATGACACCATCGAGGGCGCCGCCGCGCTGCCCGCTGAGGCCATGGTCGAGGGCGTCATCTGTGATATGGACGTGGACACCTACGCCGTGGATCTGGGCGCAGATTGTATGTCTGAGTTCACGCTCGCCTTCGCCCACGCCCAAGGCAACCTGGGGCTGCGCCTCCTCAACGCCGAGGGCGTCGAGGTCGCCACCGCCAACAGCTTTACCGACGATGAGATCCTGGGCTATGAGAGCCCCGAGGCGGGGACCTACTACCTCCAGGTCTTCGGCGACTTCGCCGACGCGGGCTTCAACAGCTACAGCCTGATGTTCTCCTCGATCTGCGTCGCCTGTGATCTGAGCGATGACAACAGCTTGGAGATGGCCACCGACTACGCGCCCAACCCCGATGGGATCTTCTCGCCCATCGAGGCGCGCATCTGCGAGGGGGATGAGGACTGGTATCGCTTCACCCTCGCTGCGGGCTGCGGCTTCACCGCGACGCTGGGCTTTATCCACGCCAACGGTGATCTCGACGCCGCGCTGCTCGACAGCGACGGCGCGACGCTCGACACCTCCACCTCCAGCGCCGATCAAGAGACGGTGATGTACCCCGCCGTCGCCGCCGAGATGAGCGTCATCGTGCGCGTCTACGGCTACGACGACGCGGCGAACTTCTACACGCTCATGCCTGTCATCGAGTGCGGCCAAGCCTACTGCGGCGATGGCAACCTCGATGAAGGTGAAGCCTGCGATGATGGCAACGATGTCAGCCTCGACGGCTGCGAGCCCAGCTGTGTCATTGGCCCGGTCTGCGGCGATGGCACCCTTGAGGACGGCGAGGGCTGCGATGATGGCGGGCGCGAGGACGGCGATGGCTGCTCCGCCGACTGTCAGCTTGAGTGTGCCCTCGACGCGCTGGAGCCCAACCAAGATCAAGCCTCGGCGGCGACGCTGCCGCTGGCGCCGCAAATGGGGCTGAGCCTCTGCGGCGGCGAGGACATCGACGACTGGTACACCTTCGACGCCGAGGCGGGCTGCCAAGTGGACGTGGCCTTGACCTTTACCCACGCCCTCGGCGACATCGACGCGGCCCTCTACGCGGGCACGACGCGCCTCGCTGGCGGCCTGACCAGCTCCGATGATGAGACCTTCGGCGCGCTGACCACCGCCGCTGGCCCGCTGCACCTGCACGTCTACGGCGTGGGCATGAGCTTCGCGGTCAACACCTACGATCTCAACGTGAGCGTGACCTGCGGCTTGGCTTACTGCGGTGATGGCAACGTCGATGACGGCGAGGCCTGCGATGATGGCAACGATGTCAGCCTCGATGGCTGCGAGCCCAACTGCACCCTCAGCCTCGCCATCTGCGGCGATGGCGTCCTCGATCCCAGCGAGGGCTGCGATGACGGCGCGCGTGAGGACGGCGACGGCTGCTCCGCCGACTGTGAGCGTGAGTGCGTCGCCGACGCCTTGGAGCCCAATGACACCCAGGCCGAGGCCGCCACGCTGACGCCTGATCTCTATGAGGGGCTCTACCTCTGCGCCGATAACCGCGACTGGTACACCTTCGATGTGGAGGCGGGCTGCCAAGTGGACGTGGCCCTGCGCTTTATCCACGCCGATGGCGACATCGAGGGGCGCCTCTTCATGGGCGATACGCGCGTCGATAGCAGCACCAGCAGCAGCGATGATGAGGCCCTCAGCTTCCTCACCGACGCCGCGGGCGCCATGTTCATCGAGGTCTACGGCGCGGGCCTCAGCGTCAACACCTACGACCTTGAGCTGGTCGTGACCTGCGGCCTGGGCTACTGCGGCGATGGCAACGTCGATGACGGCGAGGCCTGCGATGACGGCGGCGACATCAGCCTTGATGGCTGTGAGCCCGACTGCACGCTCAGCCCCTTCGTCTGCGGCGACGGCGTCCTTGAGGACGGCGAGGGCTGCGATGACGGCAACCGCGTCGATGGCGACGGCTGCTCCGCCGACTGCGCCCGCGAGTGCGTCGCCGACGCCTTCGAGCCCAATAACAGCGCCGACGCGCCCGCCCCGCTGATGCTCGGCGAGCACACGGATCTGGTCGCCTGCGCTGGCGATGATGACTGGTACACCTTCCCCGTGGAGGCGGGCTGCCTGATCACCGCCGACGTCCTGTTCACCCACGCCCTCGGCGACATCGAGGCGCGGCTGATCTACGGCGGCGTGACGCTCGACTCCAGCACCTCCTCCAATGACAATGAGCACCTGGAGGCCATGGCGGCGGAGGCGGGCGACTATCAGATCCGCGTCTACGCTTATGGCGGGGCGATCAACGGCTACACCCTGGCGCTCAACGTGGACTGCGCGCCGCCCGTCTGCGGCAACGGCGTCATCGAGGGCGATGAGACCTGCGATGACGGCAACGAGATCGACGGCGACGGCTGCGCCGCTGACTGCACGATCGAGCCGGTCTGCGGCGATGGCGTCATCGAGGGCGATGAGGAGTGCGATGACAACAACGACGTCGATGGCGACGGCTGCTCCGCCGCCTGCCTCATCGAGTGCGCCGATGACGCCTTTGAGGACAACGACGACGCGGCCACCGCCGCCGCGCTGCCCGTAGACGCCGCCCCGGCGATGGCCTGCGGCGGCGACGATGACTGGTACAGCCTGAGCTTAGAGGCCGGCTGCGCCCTCACCGTCGATGTCCTCTTCACCCACGCCGACGGCGACATCGAGGCGCGCCTCTATGATCCCCAGGGCACGCAGATCGACAGCAGCACCAGCAGCAGCAATGACGAGCAGCTCACCTTTACCACGGTGACGGCGGGCCTCTACACCGTGCGCGTCTGGGGCACCGGGTTTAACTACCGCTGGAACAGCTACACGATCTCCAGCCTCGTCGAGTGCAGCCAGCCTTACTGCGGTGACGGCAACGTCGATGACGGCGAGGCCTGCGACGACGGCAATGACGATGACCTCGACGGCTGCACCACCGCCTGCGCCATCGGCGCCATCTGTGGTGACGGCGCCCTCGACGCGGGCGAGGAGTGCGACGACGGCGCGCGCGTCGATGGCGACGGCTGCTCCGCCGCCTGCCTGATCGAGTGCGACGATGACAACCTGGAGGACAACGATGACTTCGCCACCGCCACGCCGCTCGACCCGGCGGGGGCGCAGGGCTTGGCCATCTGCCGCGACGATCACGACTTCTTCACGGTGGACGTGCCCAGCGCGGGCTGTCAGATCACCGCCGAGGTCCTCTTCACCCACGCCGATGGCGACATCGACATCGCGCTCTACGATCCCGATGAGATCCGCCGCGCGGGCAGCACGGGCAGCGTCGATGGCGAGGAGATCACCTACACCGCCCTGATGAGCGGCGCCTTCTACCTCGACGTCTACGGCTACCAGGTGCTCCACAACACCTATGACGTCAGCGTGACGATCAGCTGCCCCGTCTGCGGCGATGGCAACCTCGACGCGGGCGAAGAGTGCGATGACGGCAACCTCGTCGATGGCGATGGCTGCTCCGCCGCCTGCCTCAACGAGGGCTTCTGCGGCGACGGCGCGTTGGACAACGGCGAAGAGTGCGATGACGGCAACCTCGTCGATGGCGACGGCTGCTCCGCCGCCTGCGTCGTCGAGTGCTTGGACGATCAGTTCGAGGACAACGACGACATCGCCAGCGCCACGCCGACCGAGGATGGCGCCAGCTATGCCGCGCAGATCTGCGCGGCGGATGATGACGTGTGGCAGATCACCACCGCCGCGCCAGGCTGCACGATCACCACGGATGTGCGCTTTATCCACGCCAACGGCGACATTGACATCCGCCTCCTCGACGCCGCAGGCGCCCAGCTCGACGCCAGCGGTGGCAGCCTCGATGATGAGCTGATTGAGTACACCGCCCCCCAGGCGGGCGACTACTTCCTGCGCGTCTTGGGCTACAACGACGCGGAGAACAGCTACAGCCTCGACGTGACGATCAGCTGCCCCGTCTGCGGCGATGGCAACCTCGACGCGGGCGAAGAGTGCGATGACGGCAACCTCGTCGATGGCGATGGCTGCTCCGCCGCCTGCGTCAACGAGGGCTTCTGCGGCGACGGCGCGTTGGACAACGGCGAAGAGTGCGATGACGGCAACAACGTCGATGGCGATGGCTGCTCCGCCGCCTGCGTCATTGAGTGCGTCGATGACGCCTTCGAGGACAACGACGACATCGCCAGCGCCACGCTGAGCGAGGATGGCGTCGCTTACCAAGCCGTGATCTGTGAGTCTGACTTGGACTTATGGGCCTTCTCGACCCCCGAGATGGGCTGCGTCGCCACCATCGACGCGCTGTTTACGCACGCCGACGGCGATCTCGACATCCGCCTCCGCGACGGCGCGGGCGTCGCCCTCGCCAGCAGCACCACCGTCACCGACGATGAGCAGATCATCAGGACGCTGGCCGCCGCCGCTGAGTACTACGTCGAGGTCGAGGGCTGGAACACCTTCCAAAACGGCTACACCCTGACCATCGCGCTCGACTGCGGCGTGCCTTACTGCGGCGATGGCGTCGTCGAGGGCGATGAGGCCTGCGATGACGGTAACGCCGATGACATGGACGGCTGCGACGCCCTGTGCCAGATCGTGCCCATGTGCGGCGATGGCAACCTCGACGCGGGCGAGGGCTGTGATGATGGCAACCTCGTCGATGGCGATGGCTGCTCCGCCGCCTGCGAGATCGAGGCGGTCTGCGGCAACGGCGCCCTTGAGCCCGGCGAGGGCTGCGATGACGGCAACAACGTCGATGGCGACGGCTGCTCCGCCACCTGCGAGGTGCAGTGCATCGATGATATGTACGCGGGCAACGTAGACATGGCCTCCGCTGCGGCGATCGAGATCGACACGCCCATCGACGGCAACGTCTGCGCGCTGACCGAGGACTGGTTCAGCTTTGAGGCGGGCGCCAACTGCGTGGCGACGGTGGATCTGACCTTCACCCACGCCGATGGCGATCTGGAGCTGTATCTCTACGATGAGGCCAACGCCCAGCTCGACAGCGGCACCAGCAGCACCAATGATGAGCAGGTCTCGGCGACCCTCCCCGGCGGCGTCTACTTTATCCGCGTCGATGGCTATGAAGACGCCGAGAACAGCTACAGCCTCAACGTCACCCTCGCTTGCCCCACCGAGCGCCTCGTGATCAACGAGATCGACTACGACCAAGCGGGCGGGGACACGATGGAGTTCATCGAGATCTACAACGCCGGTGATGCCCCTGCGGATCTCAGCGCGGTCTGGCTCCACCTCATCAACGGCAGCAATAGCGCGGTCTACTGGAGCTACAACCTCGCGGTGGCGGGCGCGGAGCTGGCCCCTGGGGCCTACCTCGTCATCGGCGCGCCGCCCGTGCTGGCCGCCTTGCCCCAGGGCACCTTGGCCATCCCCTCCCATGTGGCCATAGACGTCATCCAGAACGGCGCGCCGGACGGCGTGGCGCTGACGCGCGGCCTCAACGAGACGGGCGCGGTGCTGGACTCCATGAGCTATGAGGGCCTGATCAACGGCGTCCTGGCGCCCTTCGTCATCCCCATCCCGGTCACCGAGGGCGGCGCCCACGCGGGCACCGACACCGGCGACGGCGTGGCGCTGTATCGCTGCGATGGCGTGGACACCAATAACAACGGCGATGACTTCCGCGCCGGCGCGCCCACCCCTGGCGCGCGCAACGACTGCCCCATGCCCTTGGCCTGCCCCGACAGCGATGACATGTATGAGGAAAACGACGACCTCGCCTCCCCGGCCCAGCTGCCCCTGGACGGCGCCGAGGCCATCGTCTGCGCGGGCGACTCGGACTTCTTCATCATCGAGGGCTTCGCCCGCTGCGAGTTCACCATCACCACCGACTTTACGCATGGCAACGGCGACGTGGACATCTACCTCTATGACGATCAGGGCAATGAGCTGAGCAGCAGCGTCGGCCTGGGGGATCGCGAGGAGATCGTCTACGCGGTGGCTCAAGACATGAACCTCATCGTCGAGGTCGCCCTGGCGGGCAACTCCGAGGGCAACACCTACACGTTGACAAGCCAAGCCAACTGCCTCCCGCCCAGCGGCCGCTTGGTGATCAACGAGGTGGACTATGATCAGCCCGGCGCCGACGGCGGCGAGTTCGTGGAGATCTTCAACAGCGGCGACGCCCCGGTGGCCTTGGCGGGGCTGCTCTTTGAGGCCGTCAACGCCAACGGCGAGGTGACCTACAGCACCGCGCTGGACGTGGCGGGCGCCGTAGAGCTGGGCGCTGGCGAGTACATGCTCCTGGGCACGGCTGCGGCCATCGCCGCTGCGCCCGTGGGTACCCCGTCGATCGAGTTCCCGGCCTACACCCTGGGCAACCTCCACGCGGGCGTACACATCTACAACCCCGGCGTGCATGAGACCCTCGACGCCATGAGCTATGAGGGCGTCATCGACGGCGTCACCGAGGGCCTGGAGAGCGCGCCGACGGACGCGGGCACCGCCGCGGGCCTCAGCCGCTGCCCCAACGGCGCCGACACGGACACCAACGCGTTGGATTTCACCCTGCAAGCGTTGACCCCTGGCGCGGCCAATACCTGCCTCTAATCTTACCCTCCCCGGCCCACCATCCGTGCGTTAAGCCCCCCCTGTTTTAAGATAAAACGCACAATCAGCCGATAGCATAACTAAAACAATCCACATCCTTCTGTAATAAGCCATAAAGCATCTGTGTTTGCCATTGGGGTTGCCTCGCCGATATCGGTGGAGTAGGCTCGCGGCGCTCCCAACTAAAAAGGACGCCTATGACCTCTTCACCCTCGGTCTTCAAGAGCTTCCCTCGCACCTTCTGGATCGCCAACCTCATGGAGCTGTTTGAGCGCTGGGCTTGGTATGGCATGTATGGCGTCTTCGCCATCTACCTCACCGATCCCGTCTCCAAGGGCGGCCTGGGCTTCAGCGACGCCCAGCGGGGGCAGATCACAGGCGTGGTGCCCTTTATCCTGTACTTGTTGCCGATCTTCACCGGCGCGCTCTCCGATCGCTTCGGCTACAAGCGGACCCTGCTGGCGGCCTTCTCCATCCTCACCGGCGGCTACCTCCTGATGGGCCAAGTCGAGGGCTACTGGGCCATGTTCCTGGTCTTCCTCGGCGTGGCCGTGGGCGCGGCCATGTTCAAGCCGGTCATCAGCGCCACGATCAGCCACACCACCGATGAGCGCACGGGCTCCATCGGCTTTGGGATCTTCTACGCCATGGTCAACGTCGGCGGCTTCGTCGGCCCCGCCGTGGCGGGCATCCTGCGGGTGATCGACTGGGACTACGTCTTTTATATGGCCTCGGCCTCCATCGCGCTCAACCTGGTGCTGGTCACGCTCTTCTTCAAGGAGCCTGATCGTGGAGAGGTCGAAAGCAAGAGCATCGGCCAGGTTTTCTCTGAGATTGGGCTGGTCTTCTCTGATCTGCGCTTCGTCCTCTTCCTCTTGATCCTCTCCGGCTTCTGGACGGCCTTTAACCAGATATTTATCACCCTGCCGCTCTTCCTTAGAGATTGGATTGACACGTCGGTGGTCTGGTGTTGGTTTGACTTCTTTGGTCAAAGCGCGGTCAACGCCTGCGCCAGCAAGGATATGTTCAACCCCGAGTGGATCATCAACATCGACGCGGGCGCGATCATCATCCTCCAGATCTTCATCTCTGCGTTGGTGATGCGCTTTAAGCCGGTGGCGACCATCGTGGCGGGCATCTTAATCGCGGGCGCGGGTATTGGCCTGCTCGCCTTGGACAACGTGATGCTGATCGTGGTGGTGGGCGTGGTCGTCTTCGCCATCGGCGAGATGGTCGCCAGCCCCAAGTCCACGGAGTACATCGGCTCGATCGCGCCTCGGGATCGCAAGGCGCTCTACATGGGCTACAGCTTTATCCCTGTGGCGCTGGGCAACCTCTTCGCGGGGCTGCTGTCGGGGGGGCTCTATGGCGCCTATGGCAACAAGGCGATGCTCGCCCGCCGCTACCTTGAGGGCAAGCTGGGCGTGGACGCGGCGCAGATCAAGGATCTGAAGATCGACGAGCTGTGGCCCATGCTGCTGGAGAAGTCAGGGATGACCGATCTGCAAGCGATGAACACCCTCTATGATCTCTATAACCCAGGTCGGATATGGCTGTACTTCTGCGCGATTGGCATCGGCGCGGCGCTGGCGCTGCTGATCTACAACATGACGGTGGCCAAGCCCAAGGCGGCCTGACTTGACGGACACTCCAGATGACGGACACGCGAGATCCCCTGGCGATCACCGCCACCGCCGCGCGCCTGCGCGCCCTCCACGACGCGGGGGTGCTCGATGAGGCCGCGCGATTGGCCCTCTTACGGCGCGCCGCTGCGGGGCCGGACGCCGAGGGCTGGCGACGCCACCTCGATCGCCTCGCCCTTGAGCTGGGCGCGGGGCTCATCGTCGTCGGCGTCATCTACTTCTTCGCCGCCAACTGGGCCGCGCTGCCCCGGCTGGCCAAGATCGGCGGCGTCGCCGCGATGATGAGCGCCGCCGCCGCCTGGGCGCTCTACGCGCCCAACCGCCTCTCGGGGCGCGTGGCCTTATCGGCGGCGGGCGGCCTCCTCGGCGCGCTCTTGGCCGTCTATGGGCAGGTCTATCAAACCGGCGCCGACGCTTGGACCCTGTTCGCCGCCTGGGCTGTCCTCCTCATCCCCTGGGTGATCGCCTCGCGCTACCCGCCGCTGCTCTTGAAGTGGCTGGGGATCATCGCGCTGGCCCTTCACCTCGCCGTGGAGCAGGGGGCGCTGCCGCTGCTGTCGCAGAAGCCTTGGCCTTGGCTGGCGCCCACCCTCGCCCCGGCCCTCGCCTGGATCATCGCCGAGGCGGGCGTCGTCGGGCGCGGCCCTCTCTACTTCCTGCGGGTTGTCGGCGCGGCGGCCTTCGCTGGCCTGACCCTCAGCGCGCTGATCTTGATCATCGACGAGCCCAAGACGGTGGGCGCGCCGCTCTTGACCCTGCTGGGCCTGGCTGCGGCGGGCGCTTGGAGCCTCAACCTCGTGGGGCGACGCCCCTTTGATCTCGTCTTGGCCTGCCTGGCTTGGGCCTCGGCGGTGATCATCACCACCACGCTCCTGGGGCGGCTGCTCTTTGACGCCCTGAGCCTATACGAGTCGGGGGTCTTGGCCCTCGCCGTGGCGATCATCGCCCAGGTGGCGCTGGCTGCCTATTGGCTGCGCGCGCGATGGCGGCGCGCGCCCTCATGATGCGCCGCCCATCCCTGAGGGCGATCTGGCCCGAGGGGCTCGATGAGGCCGCCGCGATCAAGGCGCTTGAGGCCCACGCCGAGGCGAGCGAGGCCAGCCCCTGGCCGATCCAGCTCTTGGTGGGCGGGGGGGCTTGGCTCAGCGCGCTGCTCTTGATGGTCTTCGCCTTGATGATCCTCGATGGTCAAGAGGGCGCTCAGCTCCTGGGCGCCTTGGCCATCGCGGTGGGGATCGGCCTGCGGCGACGCGTCGAGGCGCGGCGGGTCTTCCTCACGCAGCTCACCTTGAGCTTGAGCCTCGCCGGGCACGCGTTGGTGATCGGGCCTTTGAACGACACCTCCCTGATCGCCCCGCTGGCGACGATCGCGCTGGGCGCCCTGTCGCTGCTGACCTTCCCCGATCCGGTCCACCGCTTCTTAAGCACGCTGCTTATGGCGCTGGGGGCGGTGTGGCTCGTCCATGATCTGATCGAGGCGCCCTGGGCCCTGGAGCTGCTGGGGGTGCTCATCGCGGCGGGGCTCACGGCGACCTTTGAGTGGGAGGTGGCCTGGCAGCGCAGCCGCGCCGCCGCGCTGCATCTGCCCATCGGCTTTGGCCTGGCCGCCGCGCTGGCCTTGCTCTCCTTGCCCTCGATTCAGGGCCAACCGGGACATGATCTCATGGGGGGCACGGCGGGGCTCTGCCTGGTCCTGGCGGTGGCGGCGTGGCGGGCGGCGCAGGAGGCGGGGGTGACGCTGAGGGGGCGCGCCGTGGTGCTCATCGCCGCGACGCTGTTGCCGCTGCTCGTGGCGCCCCAGGCGCCTGGCGTCGTCGCTGCGGCCTTGGTGATCGTGATCGGCTTACGGCGGGCGCACCCGGCCTTGTTCTACGGCGCCATCGGCTTTGGCCTGGTCTTCCTCTACGGCTGGTACGCGCAGCTGGAGCTGCCGCTGATGCAGAAGGCAGGGGCCTTGGTGGGCCTGGGCGTGGGGATCTTAGCGCTGCGCCTCACCCTGCTGCGCGCCTCGGAGGCCCAATGAACCGACGCTTGATCATCCTGGGCTTGCTCCTGATCTTGGGCGCCGTGGCGTGGCGCGTGGTCGAGCGAGAGCGGACGCGGCGTGAGGGGCGCTTGGTCCTCTTGGCCTTGGCGCCGGTGGACCCCCGCTCGCTGATGCAGGGGGATTATATGGTCCTGCGCTACGCCGTGGCTTCGGCGGTGGCGCCCTCCTGGCCGGACGATGGCTGGATGCTGCTGTCGCTGGACGCCGACGGGGTCGGGCGCCTCATCGGCCTCGACGAGGGCGCGCCGCTGGCGCCGGGTGTGCTCCGGCTGCGATACCGTCGCCGACGAGATCAGCCACGGATCGGCGCCGAGTCCTTCTTCTTTGAGGAGGGGCGCGGGGATCTCTACGCGCAGGCGCGCTACGGCGGGCTGCGGGTGAGCCCCTCGGGGGACGCGATCTTGGTGGATCTCTATGATGAGCAGCGGCGCGCCTTGGGGGCCGCCGTGGCGGGCGACAGCGCGACACAGCGCTCAAGCCCATGAGGCGAAAAATAATGACGCGAGGGGGGCAAGCGCGCCGCTGAGGATGCTATAAACGCCTCCGTGTTGTGCCTCATCCTCCTCCTCAGCCCCCTCCTCACCTCGCTGCCTGATGGTCGCCTGGACTGGACCCATCGTCGCGCCCGCGTGGTGGGCGCCGCGCACCCCCAGATCCTCTCCCCCACCGGCGATCTCACCGCCCAGCCCCTCTACCCCATCGCCCGCCAAGGCGCGGATGCGCGGATGCGCCGCCTCCTCGGCGCGATCCCCTACGATCACCTGCGTCTCGCCCGCGAGGTGACGCCCCCCGAGGCGCTCAAACGCGCCCTCGATGAGGCCCAGGCCGATCCCCCGCTGCGCTTCAGCGATGGCAGCCAGCACGTCCACCTCCACAGCCTGTTCGCCTTCCTCTCTCCGGGCGTCGAAGGCCCCCTTGAGGCTGGCCCCACGGGGCTCTTGATCCGCGTCGAGGGTGACTTTAAGCCCGCCGCGCGTCTGCTCCTCAAGGACGACGAGGGGCGCGGTGTTTATGTGGGCGCGCCCCTCGATCCGCTCAACGGCGGGGTCATCTGGGTTCAAGACATCCGCGACGCCCGCGCGCACATCGGCGCTTCCCCGCGCAAGGCGCGTGGGGTGGCGCTCTCGGCGCCGGGCACCCTCTTGATCAAGGACGCCCCTGGCCTCTTCGCGCCGGGCTTCACCTTCATTGGGGGCGTCGCGGTCTGGATCAAGCCCGAGGTCAAGCCCAAGGGGCGGCGTCGATGAGGTGGCTTGCCCCGCTGTGCCTCTGCGCGGCGCTCATCGGCTGCGGGGATGGGGTCATTCAGCGGATCGACGATCCCCGCGATCCCCTCGCCTCGCCCGCGCCGGGGCGGCGCTTGCGGATCGAGGCCACCCCGCCCGACGTGGACATCTACATCGACGGGGTTTATCACGGGCGCCTCGACGGCTACCGCCAAGGGACGCTGCCCATCCCCGCCGCCGCCCGCCGTATTCAGCTCTCTAAGCCGGGCTTCGAAGGGTGGTACGCCCTCATCCCCGCCGGCGAGCGCGTCCAGCTCTCCGCTGCGCTGATCCCCAAAGTGCCTTGAGGTTTACGCATGGGTCGGATCCAAGTCTTAGATGACATCCTCGCCAACCAGATCGCGGCGGGTGAGGTGGTGGAGCGCCCCGCCAGCGCCGCCAAGGAGATCCTGGAGAACGCGCTCGACGCGGGGGCGACGACCATCACCATCGAGATCGCCGACGGGGGGATTGAGCGGCTGCGGGTGGTGGACAACGGCGAGGGGATGAGCCCCGAGGACGCCACATTGGCCCTCAAGCGCCACGCCACCAGCAAGCTCAACACCTTCGAGCAGCTCCAGCGCATCGCCACGCTCGGCTTTCGGGGCGAGGCGCTGCCCTCCATCGCCTCGGTCAGCCGGCTCCAGATCCGCACGCGGACCCAAGGCGCGGTGGGGGCGACGCGGGTGATCGTCGAGGGCGGGGAGATCAAGGAGGTGCTTGAGGCCCCAGGCCCCGTCGGCACGGAGATCCTCATCGAGGATCTGTTCTACAACGTCCCGGCGCGGCGCAAGTTCCTCAAGAAGGGCGCCACGGAGGCGACGCACATCCATGAGATCGTGCAGCGCATGGCGCTGTGCAACCCTGGCGTGGGCTTTCGCTTTATCAAGGATGGCCGCACGAGCATCGATCTGCCCTCGCACGCCACGCTCAGCGCCCGCGTCAACGCGCTCTTTGGCCCCAGCGTCGCCGAGCCGCTGCGCCCCGTGGAGGTGGACGGCGCCTACGCCATCTCTGGCCTCATCGGCCCCGCCAGCGCCGCCCGAGGCACCGCCCGCCACTACTACACCTTTATCAATGGCCGCTTTATCAGCGATAAGGTGGTCCGCGCCGCCATCCAAGCGGCCTACGGGCAGCGCCTAGAGCGTGGCCGCCACCCCTTCGTCATCCTCCACCTCCAGATCCCGCCCGAGGCCGTGGATGTCAACGTCCACCCCGCCAAGACAGAGGTCCGCTTCGTGGACTCTGGCGTGATCCACCGGCTGGTGACGCGCGCCATCGACGAGGTGCTCACCGCCGATCCTTGGACCCGTGCCAATCCGGGTGGAGAGGGAGATTGCCAAGCTGGAGCGCCTGAACTCCCCGTACGTCGTTCGGTTGTACGGCCACGGCAGCGTTGTCCTGAGAGGGCAGCAATGCCGGTACGCCCTATTGGA
>JAHJCH010000192.1 GCA_018813065.1 Myxococcota bacterium | reverse complement strand
CGCGCCGGGCCGCCCGCGCGCGTGGGCGCCGACGCTCCTCTTGGCCCTGGGGCTCCTCCTGCGCCGCCGCCGCCGAGGCTAAGCCTCAAGCCTCAGCCTCGGGCGCTCGACAGGCGCTCGATCAGGCGCTCAATCCGCTTCAAGGATCAGCGCCGCGTTAATCCCCCCAAAGGCGAAGTTATTGCTGATCACCCTGCGAGGGCGCAGCAGGCGCAGCGCGGTGATGTGATCGAGCCCCGCCGCCGCCGGATCGATGTCCGTGAGGTGCAGGGTGGGCGCGAGGAAGCCGCCGCGCATCATCAAGACACAGAAGATCGCCTCAATCGCCCCGCAGGCGCCTAATGTGTGGCCGGTGTGCCCCTTGGTGCTGCTGATCGGGATCGCCGCGCCAAAGACGGCGCGGGTGGCCTCGGCCTCGGCGATGTCGCCGACCTCCGTCGCCGTGGCGTGGGCGTTGATGTAGTCGATGCCCCCTGGCCGCAGCCCCGCCGAGTCCAGCGCCACGCGCATACACTCGGCCATGCCCTCGGCCTGGGGCTGGCTGAGGTGGGCGCCGTCGCAGGTGGAGGCGAAGCCGATCACCTCCGCCAGCGGCGCAGCCCCACGCGCGAGGGCGTGCTCAAGGGCCTCGATCACCAAGATCCCCGCCCCCTCGCCGATGACGAGCCCATCGCGGGCGCGATCAAAGGGGCGCGGCGTCGGCGCGGGCGGGCGCTGGAGGCTGGCGCCGCCCACCAGCTCAAAGGTGGCCGTGGCCGTAAAGTGGGCCTCGTCGGCGCCGCCGCAGATCATCACGTCTTGGCGGCCCAGCTGGATCAGCTCGGCGGCCAGCCCGATGGCCTGCGTGGCGCTGGCGCAGGCGCTGTTGGGCGAGATCACCCGCCCCGTCACCCCATGCAGCAGCGCCACATTGGCCGCAGCGGTGTGGGCCATGACCTGAAAGAAGGCGGTGCCCTTGAGCCCCATGAGATCCCCCCGCTGGATCAGGTGGGCGTAGTAGTCATATTGGCTCTCGGGGCTGCCCATGGTCGAGCCCACGGCCACGCCGCAGCGGCCACCGCGCAGGGTGGCGGCGTCCAGGCCCGCCATGACCACCGCGTCGAGGCTGGCGCTCGCGGCAAAGAGGGCTTGTCGGCCCATTCCACGCCGCATTTTGCGCGGAATCCGCTGAGGATCGACCTCGGCGGGGGCGTAGGCGACGGCGCGCAGGCCCAGCGGCGGGGTGGGGCGGGCGCGCACCCCGCTGAGGCCCCCCCGCAGCGCCGCCGTGGCCGCCTCAAGGGTGGCGCCGATGGGGCTGATCAGCCCCATCCCTGTGATCACAACCCGCCTCATGCGCGTCGCAGCTCCCCGTAGAGGCGCTCAAGGCCCAAGACCTCGGCGCAGGTGTAGTAGGCGCTGATGATCGCGCCGAGCAGACCCGGAAAAAGCGTGGAGTGTCCCGTCAAACGCAGCCCGCCGACCGGCGTCCGCGCGCTGGCGCCTCGCCCCCCGATCTGATCCACGCCGTGACGCAGACCGTAGACCGCCCCGCCGCTGTTTCCGCTGTAGTCTCGATAGGTTAGCGGGGTCGCGCCGTGGCTTGATCGCAGGGGATCGACGGGCAAACCCGCCGCGCGCGCCGCGTCGAGCTGGCGCTGGAGGAGCTTATGCTTGAGCCGACGATAGCCCTCACCCCGTCGCCCCGTGCGCGTGCCCTCAAAAGCGGCGAAGGGCGCGGCGCTGATCCCCGTAAACAGGTGTACGGGCTGGATCAACCCCTCGGCGTAGCCCGGCAACAGCGCCGTGACCGGGAAGGTCGCGCGGGGATCGTCGAGCCAGCCGCCGCCGAAGAGGGCGTCGAGCCAGCCGCGCGGGAGGACATGGTGGTTGCGCCCCAGCGCATCGCCCAGATCCGCCTCCACGCGCAGGTAGCCACTCAGCGCGCTGAGGCCCTCGGTCAGCCCCAAGACCCGCCGGGTGTAGGCCGGGCGCGCCGCGCCGGGTGGCAGCATCCGCACAACCCGCTTGGGATCGAGGGCGGCGATGATCAGCGGCGCGCGCAGGCGTCGCCCATCGGCCAAGCGCAGACCCTCGACGCGCCGCGCCGTGTCCACCTCCAAGGACACCACCTCGGCGCCCACCTCGACGCGCCCCCCCGCCGCGCGGATCTGCCCCGCGAGGGCCTCCACCAAGGTCACGCCGCCGCCATCGAGGGTGTAGGCGCCGCGCAGGTAGGAGTCGAGCACGAAGGCGTGGAGGGTGAAGGGCGCCTGGCGGGGGTGGACGAAGTAGAGCAGCGCGGGGTAGGCCAGCGCCTCCTTGAGCGCGGGATCGCTGATCAGCCCATCCAGCACGCTCGCCAGCGTGCGCGTCGTCGAGGGCTGGCCGCGCTCGCTCAGCGATCCTTCAAGGCTGTACATGGGGAAGCGGGCCACCTCCGCCTCAATGGCCTCGACGTAGCGACGCAGCCCCTCCGCTTCATGCGGGAAGCGGGCGATCCAGGCCCGCGCGTAGGCTTGATGGCCCCAAGGCAGATCGAGCCGCCCCGAGGGCAGGTAGAGCGCCTCAAAGCCATCAGGGCGCATCGGCCGGGCGCGGAGCGTGACGCCGAGGTGGCGGAGGTAGCGGTGGAGGATCTGCCCCTCGCCTAAGGCGCCAACGTAGTGAACCCCCGCGTCAAAGGGCGTGGCGCGGATCGAGAACCGCTGGAGGTAGCCGCCGAGGGCCTGGTGCTGCTCAAGGAGGGCCACCCGCAGGCCCTCGCGGGAGAGCAGCCGCGCGGCGACGAGGCCGCTGATCCCCGCCCCGATGATGAGGGCGTCAAAGGTCAAGCCCAGCGCCTCAACACCAGGCTGGAGTTGGTCCCGCCAAAGCCAAAGGCGTTGGAGAGCACCACCGAGGGGGCCTGGGCGCGCAGCGCGGTGAGCACGTTGAGCCCCTTGAGGGCCGGATCAAGCCGCTGGAGGTGGTAGTTGGGGGCCATAAAGCCATCGCGCATCATCAGCAGCGCGTAGAGCACCTCGCTGGCGCCGCTCATCCAGCACTCATGGCCGGTCAGGGCCTTGGTGGAGGCCACGGGGGGGCCGTCGGGGCCGAAGACCGCCAAGAGCGCCTCGCCCTCCAGGCCGTCGCCGACGGGCGTGGAGGTGGCGTGGGCGCTGATGTAGTCCACGTCGCTGGGGCGCAGGCCCGCGCCGTGGAGGGCGCGGCGGATGGCGTAGGCGGGGGCGTCGGCGGTGGGCACGCTGAGGTGGTTGCCGTTGGAGGAGAAGGCGTAGCCGATCACCTCGGCGTAGATCCGCGCCCCACGCGCCTTGGCCGAGGCCTCGCTCTCCAGGATCAAGATCGCCGCCCCGCCGCTGGGCACCAGGCCATCGCGGGTGGCGCAGAAGGGGCGGCTGGCGGTGGCGGGATCGTCGCGCTGCTTGGAGAAGGCCTTGAGCGCGTCGAAGGCGGCCATGCTCTCCCAGCTCAGCTCCTGGGCGCCCCCCGTGATGATGATCTCCTGCTGGCCGCTGTGGATCAGGGCGTAGGCTTGGCCCAGGGCGTGGGCGCCGCTGGCGCAGGCGGCGGAGAGGGTCCAGTTGGCCCCGCGCACGCCATAGCGCGTCGCCAGGTTCATGGTCACGCTGGAGTTCATCACCTGGAAGATCGTGCCCGAGCCCAGCGCGCCGGTGTAGCCCGCCGCCTCGACCCGCGCGCGCAGATCGGCGCAGTCGCCAACGGTGGAGTCGTTGCCGACGATGACGCCGACGTCAAAGCCCTTGAGGCGCTCATGATCGAGGGCCGCGTCGTTGAGGGCGTCCTCGGCGGCCACGGTGGCGTAGAGGGCGGCCTCGGCCATGGACTTGCGCGCCTTGCGTGAGAGCCCCTCGCCGCCCGACCAGCCCAGCAGCCGCCCGGTCAGCGGGGAGGCGAAGCCCAGCGCGGCGCGCGCCTCATCAAAGACCACGCCGCTGCGCCCCCCGCGCAGCGAGGCGCTCACCGTGTCAAGATCACAGCCGAGGGTGGAGACGACGCCTAACCCGGTGATGACCACTCGCGCCATAAGAACAAGCTCGCCTTGTGGAGTGAAGCCACGGCAAGTTAATTGGGGCAGGCCTGAAAGTCAAAGCGGCGGACAAGCGCTCTAGAACTCGGCGCTGAGCACCATGCTCATCGCTTGAACCTCTTGGTCGATCTCGGGCGCGGTTGAGCCCATCATGTCTGGGTTGGGTCCAAAGAAGCTGCCGGTGTAGTCATGATCCATATAAAGGTAGCTGAGTCGGATAAACCATTTTCGCTCCATGGGGATAATAAAATAGCCCTCATAGGCTTTGCCGCGAATGGCGATTTTATTTAACAGGTTGTCATTCTGCGTAGCAAAGCTGATGTGATATCTTGAGCCCATATTAAACTCAAACCCGAGCTTAGGTTGATTCAGCATCGCAACGGGTAATGTCGCGCGCCCGCCTGCAAAGACAAAGTAAGTCTCTCCTTCATCTTTATATGAGGCGAGGAAGATCATCGGCGTGCTCTGTCGCTCTCCTGTTGGCGTGGGTAACTCATAGGCGATGCCCTCGCCGTTTGGCTTTAAGAGGCCCAGCGTGGCGCCAAAAAAGAGATCAAATCGCCCTAAAACTTCATAGACCTCGGCCATAAAAGAGAAGTTTTGGTAGCTCCCCATTGATTCAGGCATATAAGAGGGGAAAAGCATACTGCCATTTAACGGCGCGGGCGCGTGTGTGTAGTCTGCGGCTTTATTAAAGCCTGGATCGGAGATGGGCATGGTCATTGGGCGAAACTCGGGGACAATGTAATAGCCCAGCTGGACAAAGTTTCGCCCAATTTTAGGCAAGGCAAACTCGATGTTGCCGCCAAAGATGCGCAGGTTGTCCACGCCACTGGAGAGGAAGGGGAAGCCACCAAACGCGTCGGCGTCGTCGTCGAAGAACCACGAAGAGTAGAAGCCGCGCAGGTAGAAGTCATTGAAGAGATAGGGGATCTTGGCGGTGAGGTTGATGGAGTCATACTCGCCGTCCACGAGCTGCTGCACCCAGGTGGCGCGGCGGCGCGTGGAGTTCTCGCGCAGCTCGGCGGGGTTGCCCTCGCTGTAGGCGATGCGCCCCCCTGACAGGGCCAGCCAGTCATTGACGAACCAGTCTACCCAGGCTTGATCGAAGCGCGCGCCGGTGTCACGCGGCACGCGGGTGCTGGCGAAGTCTTGGATAAAGGGCGGCGCGTCGCTGTCGCCGAAGTGCTTGTACATGGTCAGGCGCCCTGAGAAGCGCAGCGTCTCGGAGGGCTCGCCGAACAAGGTGATCCGCAGCCGCTGTGACCAAATCTCGGCGCTGTCCTCCTTGATCGGCTTGGCGCGGCCGGTCTGGGGATCGACCTCGTAGGGATCGGCGGAGGGGCCTTCATAGGAGACGCTGTTGAGGATGAGGCGATAGTCGCCGCCGAGCGTAACCAGATCGAGCATGGCGCGGCGCTCGACTTGATCCATGCGCTCCTCAAGCTCGTCGAGGCGGGGCTCGATGCCGTCGCCGCGCGGGCTGGCGAGGGCAGGGCTGAGGAGGAGGCTGAGGAGGAGGCTGAGGCGCCCCAGGAGAGGTGACAGGCTTGGCAAAAGAGGCATCTCCAGCTCAGCGCACACCTGCGGCCTTGGTGCCCTTGGTGTCCGCAGCGCGGGACTTGAGGTAGGCCTTGATGTCGGCCAGCTCGTCGAGGCTGAGGTGAGGGCGCAGGGGGGCGTGGCGTGTGTGTCGGGCGTTGGCGAAGTAGCGGTCCCATTGTGTGCGGGTGTAACGCCAGGGTTTGACAGAGGCGACGGCGGCGCCGTGGCAGCCATCGCAGCGGGCGGCGAGGAGCCCTCGGCCTCGACCCGCGTCGCCCTTCTGGCCGCGAGGCAGGCGCAGATCGTCGCTGACCTCAGGCGCGGGCGGCGCGG
>JAHJCH010000191.1 GCA_018813065.1 Myxococcota bacterium | reverse complement strand
GATGGCCCGGCTGGCCACCGCGCAGCGCCCCGCCCGCGCCCGCCGCGCGCTCAAGCGCGCCCTCTTGCCGCTGCCCGCCATCGCCGCCGCCGTCACGCTCTTTATCATGAGCACGCCGCTGCAAGGCTTCACCCTCGTCGATGAGGCCGTCTCCCAGCACTGCCAAGCGGTGCCCGTGGAGGTGCCCGCCGAGGAGGCCAATGAGCTGGATGATTGGTTCCAAGGCAAGCTGCCCTTTGAGTTTCACGCCCCGCGCTTCGGTGATGAGGCCCCCGTCACGCTCCTGGGGGGGCGGCTGAGCCAGGTGGGCAGCGAGGGGGGCGCCCGCCGCGCCGCTTACCTCCTCTATGGCGTGGGGCAGCATAAGATGACAGTGCTGATCTTTAACCGTCGAGGTCAGGATCTGCATGAGCTGGGGCGGCGCTACACGGTGAGCGGCCGCGATCTCTCCATTCACGACGCGGGCGCTTATCGCGTCGCCCTCTATCAGCGCGGCCCCATCGGCTACGCCGTCACCTCGGATCTGCCCGTCCAGGATCTCCTCAGCTTGATGGACGGCGCCCTCTAGCCGCCCTTGCTTCGCGCCTTGGCCTCCCTAAAATGGGGCCACGCCCCCACCCGGAGCAGCTATGCGCGTTTCTCTTGTCCTCGTCCTCTCTGCGCTCGTCGCCCTGGGCTGCGTGGCCGAGATGTCCATCTCCAGCCCCAATGAGGCGCCGCCCCTCGCCGAGCAGGATCGCGGGGCCGAGGATGCCGTGCCGTGGGTCTTCGATGGGGACGCGGGGGCCAATGACGCGGGGGGCAGCGTGGTCGATGGCACGGTGGCCCCCACGCTGGACGTCCCCACCCTGCGCGATCCCTGTCAAGACCACCGCTGTGGCCGAGGGGCGTGCGTGGCGCGCGGCCCCCTCGCCGAGTGCGTCTGCGAGGCGGGGGCGGTGCTCTTGTCCGGTGTGTGCGTTGACGCCTGCGAGGCGATCAACTGTGGCCCACGCGGCCAGTGCGTCGAGGGGGCCTGCGTCTGTGAGGCGGGCGGCGTCCTCGACGATGAGGGGCGCTGCGTCGATCCCGTCGATCCCTGTGAGGGCTATGACTGCGGCGCCCTGGGGGTCTGTCAGATCGAGGCGGGGCGCGCCGCGTGTCAATGTCAGCCCCAGGCGGCGCTGATCGGCGGCCGCTGCGTCGATCCCTGTCAAGGCTTCCCCTGCCAAGGCGGTGAGTGCCGCGTCGTCGAGGGCGGCGCGCGCTGTGACTGCCCCCCCGGCACGCTGCTGATCGGCGACGCCTGCGTCGATCCCTGCGCGGGGATCAGCTGCGGCGGCGGGGCCTGCGTCGTCGGCAGCTGCGAGTGCTTTGAGGGCTTCCTCCTCCAAGGCGGCGTCTGCGTCGATCCCTGCGCCACCGCCCGCTGCGATCCCGGCGCTTGTGTCTTCGACGCGGCTGGGCGGCCCAGCTGTCAGTGCCCGGCGGGCTATTACGCCGAGGGGCTCGCCTGCCTCGATCCCTGCGCGCAGATCGCCTGCGCGGGGGGGCACGTTTGTCGGGTCGTCGATCAAGCGCCTCGCTGCGTCTGCCCTGACGGTCAACAGACGCTGGCCGATGGCACCTGCGGGGTGCCCAACCCCTGTGATGGCGTCACCTGTGAGGGCCACGGGGTCTGCCAAGTCGTCAATCAGCAGGCCCAGTGCGCCTGCGATGAGGGCTACCTCACCCGCGGCGCGCACTGCGTCGAGGCCAATGATCCCTGCTCCGGCCAAGCCTGCTCCGGCCACGGTGAGTGCCTCGATCGCGACGGCACGCCCGTCTGCGCCTGCGAGCGCGGCTTCACCCCCTCCTCTCGCCTGGGCCTCGACTGCGTACCCACCGGGGAGGTCTGCCGAGGTGGCACGATCGACTATGACGTGGACGGCGATGGCTCAAATGAGGACTGGTTCGAGCCCGCTGAGGATGAGTGCTTTATGTATGAGCTGGTGAACCTGACGCGGGCGACGCATGATCATGAGGGCCAGCCGGAGTGCTTTACCCCCTTGAGCTACAGCGTGATCTGGTCGGCGCACGCGCGTAACCACTCGATGCAGATGCGCGATCAAGGCGGCCTCTTTCACGCGGATCACCCCGGCGGGCAGAACTGCGCTGGCCCCTCTCACCCCGAGCAGAGCATGAGCATGTATATGACCGGCCCCAGCGAGCCGCACTGCCCCGATCTGTCTCATCACTGCAACATCATGCGCTGCCGCTTCAGCGCCATCGGGATCGGCTACGTTGATCGCTGGAACACGCAGAACTTCTTCTAAAGGTTTTTTTGATGCGCCGCGCCCTCCCCCTCTACGCCTCGCTCGCCCTCACGCTGGGTGGCTGTGTCTCTCAGTACATCGAAGGGCAGATGACCTATGAGCAAGAGCCGCTAGAGCTTGAGGACGACGCGGGGCCACGGCGCGACCAGGGCGCCGCTCGCCCCCTTGACGCCGACGCGCCCCCGCCACGCCCGCCAGATATGGACGTCTTTGATCCCTGCCAGGGCGTGGCCTGCGGCCCCTATGGCGACTGCGCCAATGGGATCTGCCTCTGCCGCGCGGGGGGCGTCTACAACGCGCAGGGGCAGTGCGTCGCCGAGGGCGCCGAGGGCTGCACGCGGGACAGCGAATGCCCCCTCAATGAGCGCTGCCAGGGCGGGATCTGCTACTGCCCCGCGCCCTATGCCTGGGACGGCCAAGGGGTCTGTCGGCCCGCCGATCCCTGCGCCAGCGTCAGCTGCCCCGCCCACGCCCGCTGCCAAGGCGGCGCCTGCGTCTGCGATGGGGGGTATCACATGGAGGGGGCGGTGTGCGTGCTCGACGCCCCGGATGATCCCTGCTTGGGCCTCAGCTGCCCCGCCCATAGCCGCTGCCAAGGTGGCCGCTGCGTCTGCGATCCGGGCTATCACGTTGCCAACGACGCCTGCGTGCTTGACGCCCCCTGCGGCGGGGCCTGCCGCGCAGATCAGATCTGCGTCGCCGAGGTCTGCCGTTGCCCTGCTGGGCAGGTGGATCAGGGCGGCGCGTGCGTCCTCCTGGATGATCCTTGCGATGGGGAGGGCTGCTCGGGTCGCGGCGAGTGCATGACGCACGCCCTCAATGACGGGACGATCTCCACGGTGTGCGCGTGTCAGGTGGGGTTTACGCCCTCGACATCCGTGGGGATGGACTGCGCGCCCACGGCGGAGGTCTGCGCGGGGGGGCAGATCCCCTCATTGGGCGTGGAGTTCACGCCCACGTCGGAGGAGTGCGCGCTCTATGAGGGGATCAACCTCAACCGCGCCCTGGCCGATGAGCGCGCGGCGGGCCTGTGCTTTACGCCGCTGCCCTATAGCCTGCTGTGGTCTTATCACGCGCGGGCCCACAGCGAGGCCATGGAGGCAGCGGGGGCCAGCTTCGCCGCCGAGGGGGAGCACGCGCTGTCCTCCGGCGCCCAGCTCTTGGCCCCCGCGGGCAACCTGGACAACCAGATCGACGCCCTGACGCGCGGCGGCCCCTGCCCCGATGGCTCCCCCTGGTGTGCGCTGCTGGGCTGTGATTATCTGTGGCTCGGCGTGGGGCGCTCCCCCCAGGGCTGGAGCGCGCTGAACCTCTCACGCTGAGCGCGCGATCGATCTCAAGGCGGGCCTGCCCTTATGAAGCGCTTCACCTTCTCCCTTGAGGCGGTGCTCAAGCAGCGCGCCGCGCGCTTAGAGGCCGCCCAACGCGCCTTGGGCGCGCATCAGCAGGCCTACGCGGCGCTGCTGGCGGCGATCGAGGACGATGAGGCGGCCCTGCGCGTGGACGACGCCCCTCAAGTCGGCGCCCTCTTTGATCCACGCCAAGCGGCCTTGCGTGGGCGTCATCGCGCGGCCCTGCGCGCGGCCTTGGATCAAAAACGCGCGGATCTGAAGGCGGCGCAGGCCGCGCTGGAGGCCGCACAAGCGACGGTGACGCGCGCTTATGCCGATCTCAAGGTCATGGAGCGCCTCAAAGAGAAGGCGCGGGTGGCTTGGGCCCATGAGGCCCTCGTCGCCGAGCAAAAGGAAGCGGATGAGCAGAGTCAACTCAGGCGAGGGTGAGCAGCCCGCGCACCTAGAGGGGCCGCCCGAGCGGGGCGCGCGCTACCCATTTGAGGCCCTCCTCGCCGCCGCGCGCGCCGGGCAGCGGCGGATCGAGGTCGAGGGGCTCAGCCTTGATCTCTTCGCCTATGTGGCCGCCGCCCTCGGCGCCGCCCTGGCCCGCCCCATCGAGATCATCACCCCGCAGCCCGGCGAGGCGCGGCGGCTCGCCGCTGATCTGCGCTTCTTCGCCCCGCCCTCGGCCCGCGTTGACGCGCCGACGCCGATCCTCGCCGATCCCTACGGCCACCTCAGCCCCGATCGCGGCGCTGTGCGCGCGTGGATGGGGGTCTTGGCGCGCTGGGCTTGGGGTGACACCGCCGCGTTTACGGTCTTTGACGCCGCCAGCACCCTGCGCCGGGTGGTCCCGGCGGGGATCATCGTCGAGCGCAGCGCGCTGATCGCCCGCCACAGCGCCTTGGATCGCGAGGCGCTCCTGCGCGCCCTGGCCGATGGGGGCTATCACGCCGTCAGCGTGGTGGAGGATCCTGGCACCTTCGCCGTGCGCGGTGGTGTCATCGACGTGTTCCCCGCCACCGAGGCGCGCCCGCTGCGCATCGAGCTGTGGGGCGATGAGGTGGAGTCCATCGACGCCTTCGATCCCGAGACGCAGCGGCGTCAGGGCAGCCCGCGACGTGAGCTGATCATCGCCCCCGCGCGGGAGGAGCTGCTCATCGAGCCCTATCGCGAGCAGGCCGAGGCCGCGCTGCGCGACGCCGGCGCCGAGGTGGGCCTGCCCACCCGCAAGCTCAGCCCGATGATCAACGATCTGCGCGCGGGGATCCCCTTTATGGGCGTCGAGGCGCTGCGCCCCGCCTTCTATCAGGGCCTCTCGTCGCTCGACGAGGCCTTGCCGTCGCAGCGGCTGACCTTGATCTATGATCCGCTGGCCGTCGGCGAGCAGATCGGCGCGTATTGGGAGGCGCTGACACGCGGGCGGGCCGAGGCCTTGGAGGCGGGGCGCCCCTCCCTGCCGCCCGAGGCGCACGCCTTGAGCCCCGCCGCGTGGCGCGCCCGCCTTGAGGGGCGGACGCTGATCCAGGCACACACGCTGACGGTGGTCGATGAGCTGGGCGTCGTCGAGGGCGCTCAGGATCGCGCGGCCCTGCGCTTTGAGGTGCCCAATCACCAAGACTTGATCCATGAGCTGAGCCTGCGCCGGGGTGAGTCGTCGCCCCTGGAGCCCTTGCTGCGGCGCGCCCGTGACTGGGTAGAGGGCGGCGCGCGCGTGCTGATCGTCAGCCCACAACGCGCGCAGCTGGAGCGCCTGGGGCGGCTGCTGCGCGGCTACGGGGTGCCTGTCGCTGAGGGCGGCGAGGGCGGCGCGCTCAAGGCGCTGCGCCCCCCCGCTGTGGGCGAGGCGGGGGTGGTCTTGCTCGAAGGCCACGTCAGCGGCGGCTTTCGCCTCCTTGATCATGGCTTGGCGCTGATCACCGAGGGGGAGATCTTCGGGGCCAAGGCGCCGCCGCGTCGCCGCGCCGCTCGGCAGGATGAGGCCAATCCCTTTATTCAGAGCTTCCGCGAGCTGGAGCCTGGCGATCACGTCGTCCACGCCGACCACGGGATTGGGATCTATGAGGGGCTCAAGAAGCTGATCATCGGCGGCGCCGAGTCGGACTTCCTGATCATCCACTTTGCCGGAAAAGACACCCTCTACCTGCCGGTCTACAAGCTGGGGCGGCTGCAAAAGTACATCGGCGGGGCCAACCCGAGGGTCGATAAGCTCGGCGGGGTCACCTGGCAAAAGACACGATCACGGGCCAAGGCCAACGCCGAGGAGGACGCCTATGCGCTGCTGGGCTTGTACGCACAGCGGCGCACCGTGGAGGGCTACGCCTTCAGCCCCCCCGATGATGACTTCCGCGCCTTCGAGGGCACCTTCCCCTTCGAGGAGACGCCCGATCAGGCCCGCGCCATCGAGGAGGTCTTGGAGGACATGGCCCGCCCCATCCCGATGGATCGGCTGCTGTGCGGGGACGTGGGCTTTGGCAAGACAGAGGTGGCGCTGCGGGCGGCGATGAAGGCGGCGCTTGACGGCAAGCAGGTGGCGGTCTTGGTGCCCACCACCGTGCTGGCCTTGCAGCACTTTCAGACATTCGAGGCGCGCTTCAAGCCCTACCCCCTGCGCGTCGCGCTCCTCAGCCGCCTGATCACCCAGGAGGCGTCTCGCCAGCTCTTTAAGGACATCAAGACAGGCCGCGTCGATATCTTGATCGGCACGCATCGCATCTTAAATCAGGATCTCAAGTTCAAGGACCTGGGCTTGTTGATCCTGGATGAAGAGCATCGCTTCGGCGTCAAGCATAAAGAGCGGCTTAAAGAGGTGCGCGCGCAGCTGGATGTGTTGACGATGACGGCGACGCCGATCCCACGGACCCTTCAGCTGAGCGTCAGCGGCCTGCGCGATCTGAGCATGATGACGACGCCGCCGCATGATCGCCTCAGCGTGCGCACCTTCGTCTGCCGCGCCACCGACGCCGTGGTCCGCGACGGGATCATCCGTGAGCTGAGCCGAGGCGGGCAGGTCTTCTTCGTCCACAACCGCGTCCACAGCATCGAGGCCCGCAAGAGCTGGCTACAGTCGCTCGTCCCATCCGCGCGCATCGTGGTGGGGCATGGGCAGATGGAGCCCGCCAAGCTGGAGCGGGTGATGCTCGACTTCACCCAGGGGCGCTTCAACGTGCTCTTGACCACCACCATCATCGAGTCGGGCATCGACATCCCCAACGCCAACACCATCTTCATCGATCAGGCAGATCACTTTGGGCTGGCGGCTCTTTATCAGCTGCGGGGCCGGGTCGGGCGCGCCAAGGAGCGCGGCTACTGCTTCTTATTGGTGCCCAGCGAGGCGACGCTCAACCCCGAGGCCCGCAAGCGCCTGGCCGTCATCCAGAAGTTCACCGATCTGGGCTCAGGCTTTCAGATCGCCCATCACGACATGGAGATCCGGGGCGCGGGGGAGCTTTTGGGGACCAAGCAGAAGGGGCGGGCCTTGGACGTGGGCTTGGAGATGTACGCCCAGATGCTCGAAGAGGCCGTCCGTGCCCTGCGTGGGCAGACGCCGCCGCCCAGCTTTGATCCAGATCTCAACCTCCAGGTCCACGCTGTCTTGGATGAGGCCTATATCGCCGACACGCACCTGCGCCTGATCTTCTACAAGCGGCTGGCGAACTGTAATGACGAGGAGGATGTGCTGGTGGTGGCGGAGGAGATGGAGGATCGCTTCGGGCCGCTGCCGGGGCCCGCCGAGAACCTCGTGGAGCTGATGCGCGTGCGCGTCCTGGCGCGCTACATCGGGCTCAAGAGCGTGGATCTCAAGGCCGACGGGCTGCACCTCATCTTTGATCCGCGCACCCCCACGCCCGTCGAGGGGATCGTGCGGCTGATCACCACGCCCGGCGCGCGCTTCACCGCGCCTGGGGATCTCCAGCTCCGCTATACCTTCAACGCCCAGGAGCGCGCCGCGCGGATGGAGGGGGCGCGAATGTGCTTGCAGCGCCTGGCAGAGTTGATTAACGAGCGGTCTTGATTTTTAGAGAGGCGCCTCGCATGTCGCGATACACCCCCATCGCCCTCGCCCTGCTCCTCCTCGCCCTTGGCTGTCGCCCTGATCGCGCCACGGGCGTCTCGCTCTCCGCGGAGGGCACCTTGACCGAGGCGGAGAAGGGGCATGTCCTCGCCCGCATCGGCGAGCAGATCATCACGCTGGAGGGCTTCGAGGCCCAGCTCAGCGCGCTGAGCCCGTTTATCCGCGCCCGCTACAGCAGCCTGGCGCGTAAGCGTGAGCTGCTGGATGGCCTCGTCGAGCTGGCGCTGCTGGCGCAAGAGGCCACTGCCGCTGGGCTGATGGAGGACCCAGAGGTCAAGCTGGCCTATCAGCAGGCGATGGTGCGGCGGCTGCTGCGCGATGAGGTCGCGGGCGTCTCCATGGCCGCCCTCTCCGAGGCGGACATCGCCGCGTATTATGAGGCCCACCGCGAGGCCCTGCGCGCCCCGCCCGAGATCAGCTTTATCGAGGCGCGCTTCGCCTCAGAGGGGGAGGCGGGCGCGGCGCTCATCGCCCTCCAGGTGGCGGCGCAGATGCCCCCAGGGCTGCGACGCGAGGCCTTCGCCGCGCTGGCGGAGGCCTACCCCGCAGTTGGCCCCACCCCCGAGGTGATCACCGAGGCGGCGGCCGCCTTAGAGGTGGGGGCGATCTCGGCGCCGATCCCCGTCCGTGACGGCGCGTCTCTGCTTTTGCGTGGCCCCGCGCGCCCCGCGCGGCTGCGCCCCCTCGATGAGGTCCGGGCGCTCATCCGCAGCCGCCTGGCCCGTCAGCGACGACAAGCCGCCGCCGAGGCCCTCGTCGCCTCGCTGCGCGCCGCCGTCGAGCTTGATATCAACGAGGCGGCCTTGGCCGCCGCGCCCCTGCGCGCGCCATCGGCGCAACCTGAAGAGAAATAAAGGAGCTACATGAGGGCCTTGACGCTCACCCTCGCTGGGTTGATCTCCACCGGCGCGCTCGCCGCCGAGCCTGGGCGGATCATCGATAAGGTGGTCGCCGTGGTGAACGATGAGGTGATCACCTGGTCTGAGCTGGAGGAGGCCACCGCGCCCTTCATCGCTGAGATCGAGTCCATCGCCGATCCGAGCCTGCGCGAGGCGCAGCGCCTGCGTCAGCTCAAGCAGACCTTGGAGGAGCTGATCGGCCAGCAGCTCATCGAACAAGAGGCCAAGTCGCGCCGCATCGAGGTGACCGACAATGACGTGGACGCCTACCTAGAGCGGGTCAAGGCCCAGCAGGGCTGGGATGACACCAAGCTCGAGATCTACCTCACGGGGCAAGGGCTCGACGTGGATCTCTTCCGCGCGCAGGTCAAGGAGAAGCTGCTGCATCAAAAGACCGTGCGGGTGCTGGTGGGGGGGCGGATTCGGATCAGCGACGGCGATCTTGAGGCCTTCTACAAGGAGGAGCTGACGCGCAGCAGCAGCGGCTTCGACGTGGAGTCGGCGCATATCCTCTTCAGCCTCTCGCCCGAGGCCAGCCCCCAAGAGATCGAGGCGCGGCGGATCGAGGCGACGGCCATCCTGGCGCGGGCGAGGGCGGGCGAGGACTTCGCCGCCTTGGCCTCGGCCCACGGCGACGGCAGCAGCGCCAAGAACGGCGGCGGCCTCGGCGTCGTCCAGCGCGGCCGCTTTGATCCTGTCTTGGAGACGGCCCTCTTTGCCTTGGCGCCGGGCGAGCTGGGCGGGCCGGTGCGCACCCGCTTTGGCTGGCATATCCTCAAGTGCGTCGCCCACCGCAAGCGCCCCACGCCGAGCTTCGAGGAGATGAAGGCTGAGCTGCGCGTTCAGCTGATGGATCAGCGCCTCAACCAAGAGCTCAAGCGCTGGATCGCGTCATTGAAAGAGAAGGCCTTCGTAGAAGTTCGCCTTTAGCGCCATCTGGGTTATCCTCCCCGACCATGCGCCAGAGGATCTTAGTCGTCGATGATGAGGAAGAGATCCGCTTTGGGTTGACGCTCAACCTCAAGCGCGAGGGCTACGCCGTTGAGGCCGTCGAGGACGGGCGCGCGGCCCTCGACGCCTTGGCGCTGCAACGCTGTGACTTAATCCTGACTGATCTGGTGATGCCCCGGCTCGATGGCCTGGGGCTCCTCAAGGCCCTCCCCGCCGGGGCGCCGCCCGTGATCATGATGAGCGCCCACGCCGACGCGGCCACGGCCTGGGCGGCCATCGAGGCGGGGGCGGTGGACTACCTGCCCAAGCCCTACCGCGTCGATGAGCTGCGCTTCCGCGTCCGCCGCGCGCTGGAGCGTGGGGCCTTGAAGGCCAAGGTGGATCAGCTCCAAGAGGCCTTGGCCCCCTTCCCCGAGATCATCGCCCGCTCCAAGGCCATGGCCGCGGTCTTCAAGCTCATCACCAAGGTGGCGCAGTACAAAACGACCGTGTTGTTGGTGGGGGAGAGCGGCACGGGCAAGGAGCTGGTGGCGCGGGCGCTGCACCAGAGCAGCGAGCGGCGCGGCAAGCCCTTTGTCGCCGTCAACTGCGGCGCGATCCCCGAGGCCCTCTTGGAGAGCGAGCTGTTTGGTCACGTCAAGGGCGCCTTCACCGACGCCTCGCGGGATAGGCGGGGGCTCTTTGAGGAGGCCCATGAGGGCTCATTGTTCCTTGATGAGGTGGGGGAGCTGCCTCTTAGCCTCCAGGTGAAGCTGCTGCGGGTGCTCCAAGAGCAGCAGATCCGCCGCGTGGGTGACAGCGCCGAGCGCGCCGTGGACGTGCGCATCATCGCCGCCACGGTCCGTGATCTGCGCGCCGAGGTCGCGGCGGGCCGGTTTCGTGAAGATCTGTACTACCGGCTCAACGTGCTGCCCATCGCCTTGCCGCCGCTGCGTCAGCGCGCCGAGGACATCCCGTTGCTCGTCGAGCACTTCATTCAAGGCTTTAACCGCAAGCTCAAGCTGGAGATCAGCGGCGCCAGCGCGGGCTGCATCAAGGTGATGATGCGCTACGCCTGGCCTGGCAACGTCCGCGAGCTTCAGAACGCCGTGGAGCGGGCCATGATCCTCGCTGAGGGCGAAGAGATGCGCGAGGAGGATCTGCCCTCGCGGGTGTTGGCGTCGAGCGATCGCGTACAAACAGCCTTGGCGAGCGGCGAGTTAAGCATTAAAAAAACCCAGCGCTTGATCGAGGAAGAGCTGATTCGGCGCGCCTTGAAGAAAACTGGGGGACACAGGAAGCAGAGCGCGGAGCTGCTTGAGATCTCGCATCGTGCGCTGCTCTACAAGATTAAGGACTACGGCATTGAACCCTGAGTTCTGAATCTTTCCTGAAGAATTTTAAACACATGGGAAATGAAAAGGTATCAATCTTGACGCCCCGACTCGACTGTTCGACACTCCTCAAAAGTAGCGCCTTTGGTGGGGACTAGATGGCCAAACGCAAAAACGCCCTTGGATTAGATATTGGGAGCAGTTCGGTCAAACTGGTCCAGCTCAAAGAATCCAAGAAAGGCATTCAACTCGCCCATTTCGCGATGGCGCCCTTACCGACAGCGACCATTGTCGATGGTGCCTTAATGAACTCCTCAGCGGTCGTCAGCGCCATTGAAGAGCTCGTCGCGTCACAAAAACTCAAAAACAAAGAAGTCGCGGTCAGCATCAGCGGTCACTCTGTGATCATCAGGAAGATCAGCCTGCCTGCGATGACGAAAGAAGAGTTAGATGACAGCATCAAGTGGGAGGCTGAGCAATATATCCCATTTGATGTAAATGATGTCTATCTCGACTATCAGATCTTACAGTTGCGGCCAGAGCAAGGACAGATGGATGTCCTCCTTGTCGCGGCAAAAAAAGAGATCGTTGACGAATACACAGGCGTCGTTAAAGAAGCCGGGTTAATCCCAGTCGTCGTCGATATCGACTGCTTTACTGTCCAAAATGTCTTCGAGATTGGCTACGGCTTTCCTCCAGGCGAAGCCATCGTGCTGATTGATGTGGGCGCAAGCACCATCAAGATCAACGTCATCTCCAACGGGATCACGACGTTCACGCGCGATATCACCATGGGAGGCCAACAGTTCACCGAAGAAATTCAAAAGCAGCTCAACGTCTCTTATGACGAGGCCGAGGCGTACAAGCTCGGCGGCGAGCGCGGCGCGGACGTGGACAGCGTCATCCCTCAAGAGGTTCAGCGGGTGATGAGCCAGGTCAGCGACACCATCACCGGTGAGATCCAGCGGTCGTTAGACTTCTACTTGGCCACCGCCTCCGAGGGCCGCCTCTCGCGGATCTACCTCTCGGGCGGCGCCTCCAAGGTGCCGGCCCTCGCCCGCAGCATTGAGAACCGGGTGGGCGTCGTCGTTGAGATCCTCGATCCCTTCCGCAACATCGAGATCGATGGTCGGCTCTTCGACCTCAAGTACATCGACAACGTCCGACCCCTCGCCGCCGTGGCGGTGGGCCTTGGCTTGAGGAAGGGGGGAGATAAATCATGATTCGGATTAACCTCCTCCCGGCCAAGAGCGGCGGCAGCGGCGGCGGGCTGAAGGTCCTCTTGATCTTCATCATCGTCCTGGGGATCGAGGCTGTGGGCCTCTACTCCTTCCAGATGAGCCAAGAAGAAGAGCTCAGCCAGGTTCAGAAGACAAACACCAATCTGCGCGCGGAGATCGCCAAGATCCAAAAAGAGACGGCTCAGGTTGAGGTCCTAGAAGCAGAGAAAGAGGAGCTTGAGAAGCAAAAGCGTGTCTTGATGACCCTTAAGGAAGGTCAATCGGGGCCAGTCAAGCTTCTCGATGAGCTTTCACGCATCCTCTCGCCGATCGAAGACCCAGAAGAGAAGCTCAAGGCGCGCAATATGGGTTGGACCGTGGATTGGGATCAGCGTCGGCTGTGGGTTGACACCTTCGTCGAGCAGAGTCGTGTCCTTAAAATCTCCGGCCACGCCAGGAACAACAATGACGTCGCCGAGTTCCTCAATCGCCTGGAGAGCTCCAAGCACTTTGTACAGACGCGCCTTCAAATCTCTGAAGCGGTCGAGCTGGCCCAATTCAACAAGGCCCAGTTTGTCAACTTCAAGATTGAGTCGCTCGCCATCTACGGCCCAGGCGATGTAAAGCGCCTGGCGGTCGGTGAGCTGGGTGTCTCCAAGAAGAAGAAGCGCGGACACTGAGAGGGGAGCGAAATAATCTCAAATGGACAGCTCTTTCGATAAGTTTCTCGCGCTCCCCGCAGGCTCTAAGCTGGCGATCGTGTTGGTCTTCGCTGCTTTAGTCGGCGCGGGCTGGTACTTCACCTTCTACGAAGAGATCTACAACAACATTGTCGCCGAGCGCGCCAAGACGCCGAGCCTGACTCAAGAACTCTCAAATGAAAAAGCCCTCTTAAAGAACCTTGAGGCCTTTAAGCTTGAGATTGATCGACTGCGACGGGAGCGCGATGAGATGCGCTCTCGCCTGCCTGAGAAGGCGGAGATCGCAGATCTACTCAAGAAGATCGAAGGCAAGGCCAAGACCATCGCTGGGCTCAGGATCATGCGCTTTGAGCGTCAGCCCGAAGAGATGGCGGAGCTTTACGCGCGCATCCCCGTCAAGATGGTGCTTGAGGGGAGCTTTAATGAGCTGGTGACCTTCTTCTTCTACGTCGGCACGCTCAAGCGCATCGTCAATGTAGAGGACATCAGTTTTACAGCGACGAAGCGCGAGGACGGCAAGACGCACTTAACCGCGCTGTGTAACCTCACCACCTTCCAGTACGTCGCGCCCAAGCAAGCGCCGGCGGGGCGGGGTGGCAAAAAGAAGAAGGCCAAGGGAGGTGGGCACTGATGCGTAAGATCTACCTGCTCGCGTCCCTCGTCGCCTTCAGCGGCGCGGTGTTTACCTCCGGCTGCGGCGATGACGCCCCCAGTGTCACCCGCAGCCGCGTCACCAAGAAGGCCAAGAAGGCCACAAAGAGCAGCGGCGCCCCGACGTTGGATCTCTCCAACCTGCCCGAGAAGCTGCGCAAGGCCGACTGGAGCGCGCCGACGCGCGTCAATCAAAACCAAGAGCTGCGTGATCCCTTTATGCCCTCTGTCGGCGATCTCTTGGGCGTCAAGCCC
This sequence comes from Myxococcota bacterium, assembly GCA_018813065.1. Classification (GTDB taxonomy): domain Bacteria; phylum Myxococcota_A; class Bradymonadia; order UBA7976; family UBA1532; genus JAHJCH01. The sequence goes on along the minus strand of JAHJCH010000191.1, from coordinate 785 downwards.
GAAGACAATGATGAGCGGGGCGGTAAGAAGGACGACAACCGCAAAAAGAGCAACGTCTACCTCAGCAACTTCGAGGTGCAGGAGATGGCGCTCATTGGGATCATCACCGGCGGCGCGGTCAACAAGGCCATGCTCACCGATCCCAGCGGGGTGGGGCACATCGTTCGGACAGGGCAGGTCGTGGGGCGGACCCCGATGAGGGTGTCGCGAATCACCCGCAATGAGGTGGTGTTCCGCCCCCTCTCCAATGACAAGAACGCGGGCAAAGAGGTCCAAAAAGTCCTCCTCTCGCAAGAGGAGCTCGCGGAGGTTCTTCCGTGAAGAGAGATAAGGGGAACCCCATGCGTTTAGGTTCTCAAGGCCGTCTGCGTACACGGTCTTTTGTCGGCGCGCTCATCAGCCTGAGCGTGCTCCTCGGCGCGGCTTGGGCTGAGCAACCCGCCCGCAACACCATCACGGGCCTTGAGGTCAAGGAGGCCGCCGAGGTCACGCGTGTGATCGTACATGGCGACGCCAAGCCGACCTTTACGGTCTTTAAGCTCAACGATCCTGCGCGCGTCTTCATCGACCTCTCCAACGCGGACATCTCCGCGCTCAAGGCCCCTGTCTTGGTGGACAACGGGGTGATTGAGCGGATCACGCCCTTGCAGTTCCAAGACAAGGTCGTGCATGTGGCGCGGCTGATCGTGACCTTGGAGCAGGACGCCCGCTACGCCGTCAAGACCCAGGGGCACTCGCTGGTCATTGAGCTGGACGCGGCCAAGCGCACGGCCAACAAGCCGATG
>JAHJCH010000190.1 GCA_018813065.1 Myxococcota bacterium | reverse complement strand
GCCGCCGCCGTGGCCGCCGCTGTGAGGGCGACGGGGCCGCGCCGCGCCGCGCCCGCCGGGGATATCATCCAAGCGGACGCTGCCCTTGACGGCGGGGGGGCCGCCGACCTCGCGCAGGGCGGGCCGCTCCCCGGAGCGGAGGGAGAGGGAGATGCGCTTACGGCCACGATCGATGCCCAGCACCCGCGCGGTCAGCTCTTGACCCACGGTGAGCACCTCCTCGGGCTTACTCACATACTGATCACTCATCTCGCTGATATGGATCAGGCCCTCATGGCTGAGCCCGATATTGATAAAGGCCCCAAACTGCGTGATGTTGGTGACGATCCCCTCCACGTTCATCCCTGGGCGCAGATCCTCCACGCTCTTGATCGTGGGGTTAAGCACGCGCTGCGGCTTGGGGGCGGGCTTGGGTGGTGGTGGGGGGGGACGTTGCAGATCCTTGACGCCGAAGCCCGCCGCGCCGAAGGCGTGGATCTCCTTAAAGACGGCCTGTTGAAGCGCCTCGGGGATCGCCAGCGCGGGCTCGACGAGGTTAAGCGCCAGGGGATCCATCAAGCCGATGTACTTCAGAGGCCGCACCCGACGACGCCCCAGGTTGGAAGCGCGGCCCTCGCTGACGGGCAGATCTTGAAAGCGCCCTTCATCTACGCCTGTGGGATCGGCCTCGATGATCTCCAGGGCGGCGAAGCCCGCCTTGATCTGCGCGGCGGTGACCTCATCGAGCTGCTCTGAGATGACGATGGCCTCTACGGGATGATGACTGATGAGGCCCTCGATGAGCTTGACCAGATCATCGCCCGCCTCACGGGGCGTGTGCCCGTGAGCGAGCCGCTTACCGTCGCGGAGGGCGACGACGACGCCCACCTCATCGGGCTCCACCCAGACGAAGGCGTAGACCTGCTGAGTGGGCCGAGTCGCCTTAATCCGCTCTAGGTAGCGCTCTGAAGCGGCGCGCATGGTGATGAGCTGGGCCTCCTCATCCTTGAGGCGCATGGCCCACTCGGCGAGATCACACATCACCAGCTCATCGAGGAGCGCCTGAGGCGAGCGCCCGCCCGAGATGGCGTTGATCTCAGCGCCCTTGCTTTGGACGAAGCCGATGAGGCGCTCTGGCGGCAGGATCAGATCGAGCGTGACGACGCCAGCGGCGACCCCACGGCGCAGATAAAGCCACTCCTCAGGGAGCACGCTGAGGAGGGTCTGCCCCTCGACGATCTCCGCCGACTCGGCCCAGGCCTCAAGCTCGGGATGATCATGATCGAGGGAGACGGAGACGACCCCCTCGCGGCGGGCGACGAGCAGGCAGTGATTCCACAGCGAGAGGCTGGCCTTGATGCCATCTCGGCGCCGGTGCTCGGCGACGCGCCCGGGGGGGGAGAGGGCCTCAGCGCGCTCCAAGACGCCGACCTCATGACGCGTCACGGTCTGCTTGAGCAAGGTTGAGGGGATGGCGCACTGCCCGGTCTGCGCGCGTCGCGAAGCGACCTCCTCCAGATAAGCCAGGTGGGCGCGATGCCGTGCCGCCGCGCGCCACAGCCCCAAGAGCAACCTTGGGGTCAAGGTCTCTGAGCGCTGCGCCAAGATCGCGCCCAGCTCGGCGCCTCGCTCGATCTGTTCGCCGAGCGCGTCGATCTCAGCGGGGGGGACCTTTGCGTCCCCGAGCGCCCTCGTGCGTTGGATGAATTGAGACAGCCTCATCGTGAATCAACCGCCGAATCATAGAAGTTGGGGGGGGGTGGATCGGCTGAAAAGGAACGTACAGCGCGATCAAGGCGGCTTATTATTTCAGAAGCCGAGGGGGGACGCGAGAGAAAAGGACCGGCTCAGGCTGGGGTGCGATAGAAGTCAAAGACGGCCCCTGCCACCTCGGCGATCTGCTCGGGGGTGAGGGTGGGGTGGATGGGCAGGGCCAGGACCACGCGACAGGCCTGCTCTGTCTCGGGGAGGCTGCCGGGCGGATAACCCAGATCCGCGAAGCAGGGTTGAAGATGCAGCGGCGTAGGATAATAAACGGCGGTGCTGATCCCGCGCGCCTGAAGGTGCGCGGCGAGGGCATCGCGGCGAGCGGCGCGGATAACATACTGATTAAAGACATGGCCCTCATCGGGGCGCAGCCTTGGGATCTCAACATTGCCCTCCTCGATGAGCCCGGAGGCCTCAAAGAGCGCGCGATAACGCGCCGCGTTCTCCTGCCGCGCCGAGATCTGCGCGTTGAGGCCCTTGAGCTTCACCCGCAGGACCGCCGCCTGAAGGGCATCGAGGCGAAAGTTCCCGCCCACGAGCTGATGATGATACTTGGGCGCGCTGCCGTGGACCCGCAGGAGGCGCACCTTGGCCATCAACGCCTCATCATTGGAGAGGATGGCGCCTGCATCACCAAAGGCGCCCAGGTTCTTGGCGGGGAAGAAGCTGGTACAGGTGATCCGCCCCAGCTGACCGACCCGCAGCTCCCCCAAATGCGCGCCGAGGGACTGCGCCGCGTCCTCGATGATGGGCGGCGCGTCGGGATCATCATACAGCCCGCCCAGATCACAGAGCCGACCGAAGAGATGAACGGGGATAATGGCCTTGGTGCGTGGGGTGATCGCCGCGCGAACGGCCTCCTCGGTGAGATCGAAGGTATGGGGATCGACATCGACGAAGACGGGGATCGCGCCGAGGCGGCGGGGCGCGCCGGCGGTGGCGAAGAAGGTGAAGGCGGAGGTGATCACCTCATCCCCTGGCCCCACGTCGAGGGCCATGAGGGCGGCGAGGAGGGCATCGGTGCCGGAGGAGACGCCCGCGACGGCGCGCACGCCGGTCCAAGCCGCCAGCTCCGCCTCGAAGCCGGTGACCTCGGGTCCCATGATAAACCCCTGGCTATCAATGACGCGGATCACCGCCTCAAGCAGCTCATCGCGGATCTCGCGGTGCTGCGCCTCTAAATCCAAGAGCGGGATGGGCAAGGGGGGCTCCTCAAAAAATCAAAGGGAGTGGAGCGGACATGCTATAGCTGAGGGCTTGGCGAGCAAACTGAACAGAGATCCATGAACATCGGCCCGATCAAGCTCAGCGCGCCCACGCTCCAGGCCCCGATGGAGGCCATCACCGACGCTCCTTTTCGAGCGCTTATCCGCGCACGAGGGGGCTGTGGGCTGACCTGCACCGAGTTTATCCACAGCGCCCATGTCACGCCGCGCAACCCCCTCGCGGCGCGTGTGCTGCGGCGCGCCGAGGACGAACAACCGATCGCGTTTCAGATATACGGTCGCGAGCCGACGTTGATGGCGGCGGCGGCGGCGGCCTGCGAAGCGCGGGGGGCGGACATCATCGACCTCAACCTGGGCTGCCCCAGCAAGCAGGTCACGGGGGGGAGGGCGGGGGCGGCGTTGATGCGCGAACCTGAGCGAGCGACGCAGATATTCGAAGCGGTCATGGGGGCGATCAAGGCGCCGATGACGGTGAAGATGCGTCTGGGCTGGGACGAGGAGACGCGCAACGCCGTTGAGATTGCCCGGCGGGCCGAGGCGGCGGGGGCGGCGGCGGTGACGGTCCACGCGCGGACGCGCCAGCAGCTCTACCGTGGAGAAGCGGACTGGGGCGCCGTCGCCGAGGTGCGCGCTGCGATCCAGATCCCGCTGATCATCAACGGCGACATCCTGACGACGGGAGACGCGCGAGCGGCGCTGAGCGCCTCGGGCGCCGACGGCGTGATGGTGGGCCGTGGTCTTGTGCGTGATCCGTGGATATTGCGACAGATCGCCGACGACCTTGCGGGGCGCGCGCCGACCTCACCGAGCCTAGAGGCGCGCCATGGTGCGCTCTTAGGGCTGCTGCGTGGCTTCTTAGAAGGGGCGCCCACTGAGGGGGTCGCGGTGGGGCGGATGAAGAAGCACATTGGTTATCTGACGCACATCCCGTGGGGGGCACAGCTGCGCGATGACCTACTCCACGCCCGCACAGCGGAGGCGATCTTTGAGCGGCTAACGAGCTACTTTGAGGCGCTAGAGGATGCGGGCCTGAGCCAAGCCTTTGAGCGGCGCTGGCCGCGATGAGCGGCGAGAACGCCCGCCTCGATCGCCGCCTGATTACGTCGCTTTTTGTGCTCCTTAACCACATGCTCTGGCGTTCCGATGCTTAGCCCAATATTCTGATTTTCTGTGTAGGTGGGGCTCAAAAAGAGCGCGTTTTTGAACCCCACCCTGATCTCGAAATTTCGCTGTCGATCCTCCGCGCCTCTACCGCCTCTCGGAGTGCTTGAAAGCTTTTGCTGGTCGAAAGCTCGAACTTGTGAGAATCTGACATTGGCCGCCTCTTTTCGTTTAACTGTTTGTAGTAATTCAGCTTTTACGAAATTTGACGGCCTTTTT
>JAHJCH010000189.1 GCA_018813065.1 Myxococcota bacterium | reverse complement strand
TAGAGAGGGCGGCGGCCAGGGCGAAGTGCGCGCGGGCGGAGGTGCAATCGCTGGCCCTGAGCGCCTGCCCACCGAGGCCGCGATAAGCGGCGGCCAAGCCACGCAGGGCATCTATCGCGGCGTCGCGATCGGCCAAGGCGCGCTCAAAGGCCCAGGTGGCCTCCTCATAACGTCCGCCGCCGAGGGCGGCGCGACCTGCGCTCAGATCGGGGTGAGCGCAAGCCATCAAGCTCAGCGAGAGGGTCAAGAGGAGGCGCCAAGCGCGGGCGTGATTAAGCGGGGGCATCGAAGGGTTATAGCCCGCCGCAGGCGTAAGCGAAACCGCGCGGCGCGAGGCGGGGCCTTGAGCGGCGTTGAGCGTGGCCCCCGCCTCGGGCTCACCTTGGCGAATGTGGCGCGCCGCGCGCGATCTTAAGCTCAATGACCTCGCCGTGCAGCCACCGCGTTAAAGCCCATGCTCACCCGCCAAGCCGCTCAAGCAAGGCTGCGGCGGCGAGACGCTGCGCCTCCTTCTTGCTCGAAGCGCTCACCCGCTCCCCCTCTAGGCGCTCGCCACGATGGGTCGTGGCCCAAGCCGCGAGCGTGAAGATACGCGCGTGTGGCTCGCCCGCTGCCTCGATGGCTGTGTAGCCAAAGTCTCGGATCTCCTTGGCTTGGCGGGCAAGGTTGAGCCGGGTGCGGGGATCTTCGGCGCCAGAGAGCGCCTGGGGCTGCTGGGTTGGCTGCTTGGCTTGGCGAAAGAGTTGACGCTCATCGGTTAAGGCAAGCATGGCATCGGCGGCCCCTTGCTCGGCGAGCCGCTTGCCGCTGGCGCTGTACCAGGCCGTCTCAAGGTCCGCCAGCCGCGCTTGGCAACGAAAGCCCTTGGGCGTCGGCTGGAGATCTAACTCAAGCTTGAGGTCTGGTCGCTTCATCAGCCGCTCAAGCAGCTGGCCCTTGGGGTTCTTCTCCGTTAACTCGGCTTGGCGCTCAGGGAGCACGCGGATGACCTTGGGGCCGTCGTCGATCTCCGTGAGCTTGCCCAGGAGCGCACGGCAAGCGAGCTGCTCGGCGGTCTTCTGCGCGGCGGCCCGCCAAGCGCCGCTGTCGTGACACCGCGCCCCAATGAGAATTTGGGCTTGGACGACGTAGTGGGCGCCGCTGATCTCTTCTTGGAATTCCGGCAGCGGGATCTTAAGGCGCTGGCAAAGCTCAAAGAGCCGCCCTTTGGGGTTCTCCGACTTGATCAGCCGCTCAAGCTCGGCTTCGTTGCTCAGCGCGTCCGTCTCGCCTGGCGCTAAGACCCACAGCATCGAGCGACGCTTGTCGTCTCGCGCGATCAGCTCAAACGCTTCAAGTCGGCTGATAAAGGCGTTGAAGAGATCGTGCGGCGGCGGGCTGCCAAACCACTCTTCGGCCACACGTCGTCCGTTGATGGGCGTGCCCGGCGGCCCCAGCAGCTCGCGCGCTTCGTCGAAGCCCAGCGCCTCCAGCGTGCGATCGTAGATGACCTGGGCCAGCGCCTTGGGCCGCTCCCCCCGGAGGCGGTAGCGTCGCTTGAGCGTGTCGCCGTTGTCGGCGATGACCACATCCGGCGCCTCCAGGTTGGCCGCGAAGCTCTCCTTGGCTTCTTTGTCACCATGAACAAGCACGACGGTGCGCGGCTTGAGCTTGTCGAGGAAGCCAATCATCTGCATCCGATCGGCGTGCGCGGAGAGGCCATAGGTGTCAAATCGACATTCGACGTTGACGGTCTGCTCGCCAAGCTGGAGCACGCGCGGCCCCGTCTCCTTGGTGAGGTTGATCAGCCTCCGCCCCGGGCTCTCTTCGTCTTGGTAGCCCGTCAGGAAGATCGCGTCGCGTTTATCCGGCGCGAGGTGGGCGGCGTAGAAGGATGAGGCGCCCCCCGTGAGCATCCCGCTGGAGGCGATGGTGATGCTGGGGCGGTGCTCAAGCACCTTTTGGCGCTGCTTGGCGCTGTTGACGCGCAGGATGTCGTCGCCAAAGAAGGGGTGGCCCTCTTTCTTCGTGGCGTGACGCAGGCTCCGGCTCACCCAGCTCACATGGCGCTGGTATACGTCGCATACCGAGCGGACCATCCCATCGACGAAGATCGGCACCTCGGGCAGCGTGCCATCGCGGAGGGCGCTCTTGAGGATCAGCAAGACCTCTTGGGCGCGCCCAATGGCGAAGGCGGGGATCAAGACCCGCCCGTCTTCTTCAACCACCGCCCTGATCTGCTTGATCATCCGCTGCTCGGCGATGCTGCGGTTCTCGTGTAGCCGGTTGCCATAGGTGCTCTCGGTGATCACCAGATCGACGTGCTTGTCGATGGGGTCCAGGCCCGGCACCGTGCGCTGGCTCTCTACGCTGTAGTCCCCCGTAAAGAGCACATCGCCCGCTGGCGTGCGCAGGTGGATCATCGCCGCGCCGAGGATGTGCGAGGCCATCGAGAAGGTGATCTCAAGGTCGTTGATGATCAGCGGCGTATGCGCGGGCTGGGGCGTGAGCGCGTCAAAGAGCTTGTCCACCTGTCGCTCAGTGTAGAGCGGGATCTCGCTCTCTCGCTCCGGCAAATTCATCAGCTTCAGCGCGTCTTTAACCAGGATCATCACCAGATCGATCGTCGGCGGTGTGGCGTAGATCGGCACGCCCGGGAACGCCTCGGCGAGCACAGGCAGCGCGCCCGTGTGGTCCGTGTGGGCGTGCGTCACCAGGATCGCGTCGAGGCGCTCTCCGCTCAGCGGCGCCAAATCAGGCAGGGCAGACTCGCCCTTGAAGCGAATCCCACAGTCGATGAGGAGCTGTGTATCTCCCACACGCATAAATGTGCTGGAGGCGCCGATCTCACCGGCGCCCCCCAAGAACTGAAGCTCGATTTCTGGTGCTTTGGGCAAGGTCTTTACTCGATGGGTTGGCGTGTCATGTCGCGGTGTGGCCGCTGGGCGAGATCAGAGCGCGTAGTACATCTCAAACTCGTACGGCGTGGGGCGCACGCGCAAATGCTCGACGTCGCGGCGCTTGAGCGTCACCCAAGCCTCGATGAGATCAGGCGTAAAGACGCCGCCCTCCAGCAAGAAGGCGTGATCGCCCTCCAGCGCGTCGAGCGCCTGCGTCAGCGAGGTGGGCAGCTGGCGAATCTCGGCCAGCTCCTCAGGCCGCATCGCGTCCAGGTTGCGATCCAGCGGCGCGCCCGGCTCAATGCGCCGCGCCACGCCGTCAAGGCCAGCCATCAGCATGGCCGCGAAGGCCAGGTAGGGGTTCATCGTGCCGTCAGGCGGGCGGAACTCAAAGCGCGTGGTGGCCGGGTCCTTGAGGTAGCCTGGGATGCGGATGCAGGCGGTGCGGTTGCCCACCGAGTAGGTGCCCGCCACGGGCGCCTCGAAGCCGGGGATCAGCCGCTTGTAGGAGTTGGTGGAGGGGTTGGTGAAGGCCAATACGGCGTCGGCGTGGGCCAAGAGGCCGCCCATAAAGTGTCGCCCCATCTCCGAGAAGCCCGCCAAGCCCTCGGCGTCATGGAAGAGCGAGATCCCGTCGCGGCTGAGGAACTGGTGGACGTGCAGCCCCGAGCCGGGCTCGTTGAAGAGCGGCTTGGGCATAAAGGTCGCCGAGCGGCCCCGCCGCGCGCAGTGGTTCTTGATAAAGTATTTGACCAGCATGGCTTGATCGGCCATGCGCAGGAGCGGCGAGAACTTCACCTCGATCTCATGCTGGCTGGCGCCGCCGACCTCATGGTGGTGGTACTTCAGCCCTACGCCCACCGCCTTGAGCATGGTGGTGATCTCTGATCGCAGGTTATGTGTGCGATCCAACGGCGGCGCGGCGTGGTAGCCGCCCTTGTAGGGGATGGAATAGCCCGTCCCATCGGCCTCATGGGGGTTGTAGGCCTTCGATTCATGGGTCACGAGCTTGTAGAAGCCTTGATCCGGCCCTTGGTGATAGCCAACCCGGTCAAAGACGTAGAACTCAAACTCAGGGCCGAGGATGAACTCCGCGCCCGGGACGCGCTCATCGAGGAACCGCGCGGCGTCGGCGGCCACGCGGCGGGGGTTGCGCGAGTAGGGGCTTAATGTCGCGCCCACGTCGAAGATGTCGCCCACCAGCGACAGCGTCTTGGCGTCAAAGAAGGGATCGATGAAGGCCGTCTCTGGATCAGGGATGACGACCATATCCCCCCGCTCAATGCGGGCAAAGCCCGGCAGCGAGGAGCCATCGACCCCCACGCCGTCCTCGAAGAGCTTGTGCCCCAAGGCCTCGGCCGGGAGCGTGATATGATGCCAAAAACCCAGTAAATCCGAGAATTTGAGGTCGAGGTACTCGATCCCTTCGCGCCTGATCTGCTCTTGAAGCCGGGTCAGACTCATCGTGCGTCCTCCTCGCGGTTGCGCCGCCGCTGGGGCGGACCTCGCTCATATCATGTTTCGAGGCACAAGCGGTCTTTTGCGCGCCCCGCGCCTCAAGGGCTGGGCGGCGCGGGCGTGTCCTCGGCGCCCTCGGCGGCCTGCGGGCCTGATCGGGCCTTTTGATAGCGCTTGATCGCCGCCCACAGCTCTTCCAGCCCCACGCCGCTCTTGGCCGAGAAGCCGATCCCGCGCTTGGGGGAGAAGCCCAGGGCCTTGGAGACCTGCATCACCGTCTGCTTTTGGCGGCTGACGCTCACCTTGTCGATCTTGGTGATGACTGGGACGACGGCGATGCCATAGTGCGTACACCAGCCGATCAGATCCCGCTCCCAGTCGCCCGGCTCGCGGCGCACGTCCACCAACAGCAGGAGGGCGCGCAGCTGCTGGCGGTGCTCCAGGTAGCGCTCCACCATCGGCCCCCACGCCTGCCTGATCTTCAGCGGCACCTTGGCGAAGCCATAGCCGGGCAGATCGCAGAGGGTGAAGGCCCCGTTGACCTCAAAGAAGTTCAACAGCTGGGTGCGCCCTGGCGTGTTGCTGACCCGCGCCAGGCTGCGGCGGTTGGTGAGGCGGTTGATCAGGCTGGACTTGCCCACGTTGGAGCGCCCCGCCACGGCGATCTCGGGCAGCGTCCCCTCGGGGAAGTCGCTGGGCTTGACCGCGCTCTTGAGAAACTGCACGTCGCGGACAAAGGGGTTATCGACCATCTAAGCGGCTCCAAGGAGGATAAGGAGGCCCACGGCCCCCGGGGCGAGGAGGGGGTGGAGGCGCGGGCGCAGCGCCCCGACGCCGAGGAGGAGGGCGGCGATCCAGGCAGGGCCAAGGTGGGTCAAGCCGGGCGCGTTCACGGCGCAGCCCCAAGCGATGGCCCCTGCGGCCAAGGCGCCGCTGAGCGCCCTCAAGGGCTGGGCGGGCAGGCGCAGCCGGGTGAGGCTCAAGGCCAACAGCAGCGCCAGGGCGGCGATGGCCCACAGCGCGGGGGCCTGCGGCCAGGTGTAGCGCCAGACCCCAGCGGGGACGCTGAAGGTGGCTAAGTGGGCCTCGGCGGGGGACAAGGCGCTCAAGATGGCGCGGACCTCCGCCTCGCCTGAGCCCAGCCGAGGCCGCCCCAAGGAGGCGACGCCCAAGGCCACGACGGCCAAGCCGCCATAGGCCAGCGCGGGGCGCCGTCGCCCCCAGGCGGCCAAGGCCGCGGTCAGCGCCAGCCCCAGGAGGGCCAGGCCGCCATAGGGCAGCGGACGAGACAGCGGCAGTTGGCGCAGCTTCGGCGCATCACCGGGGCGCTGGAGGGTCAGCGTGGTGGTCACCGGCGCCCCTTGGCGCAGGCCCGGCGCCTCCAGATCCACCCCCGCGCCCGCCCGCGCCCAGAGGGCCAGCGCCAAGAGGGCGATCAGCGCCGCCGAGAGCGGACGGGCGCGGCGCGCGGCGAGGAGATCTGCGGCGAGGCTCAGCCCCGCCGCCAGCGCCAAGGGCGCCCAAGGCGTAGCGATCATGCGCGCCTCCAAGAGAGGGCCAGCCCCAGCGCCATCAAGCCCCAGCCGAGGGCCAAGGCGCCCGACTGGAGAGGCTCGGGGGGGCGGTAAAGCGTGATGAGGGCTGGGCGGGCGGCCTCGACGCCCAAGAGGATCACGCCCAGGGGCGCCTCGCTGTAGCGGGCGTCCAGCGTGGCCGCGCGTTGAAAGCGCCAGGCGCTGTCCTCTCGCCCTGCCCACTTCAAGCGCAGCCGCGCGGCGGGGCCAAGCTCGCCCTCATAGTCCCCGTCCAGGGCCTCCAGGGTGAGGACGACGCCCTCAACGACCACCTGCGCGTTCAAGCCGAGGGTGATCGTCTCCCAGGCATCGGGGCGATCCTTGAGGCCGACGGAGAGGCGGGCGTGGGTGGGCGGCCCGCTGGGGGCCTCTTGGCCGTCGAGGCGCACACGCCAGCGCCCCAGCGCGCCCTCGCCGCCCTGAGCGGGCAGGCTCAAGCGGGCGGCCTGACGGCCCAAGCCCAGGCTTAAGATCAGCCGATCGCTTGTCCATGACGCGCGCAGCGGCCCGCCGAGGTGGTGGCGCAGCCCTTGAGCGTCGGTCAGGTGCTCCAGCTGCGCCCCAGGCATCAGGCGCAGCTGGGCGGAGAGGGGCGTGGTGGAGGCCCACAGCGCCACGCCCAGGCCCAAGGCCCAGGCGAGGGCGCCCAGCGGCAGCCGACGGGCGTGGACCTCACGGGCGAGGAGGCTCAAGGGCAGCAGCGCGGCGGGGAGCAATAAGAGCCCCTCCAGGCCCGCGCTGGGCAGCGTCGCCAGGATCAAGGCCGTGGCCAAGAGCCATAAGAGCAAGAACAGGTCAGCCCGCCGCAGCGCCTCAAAGAGCGCCACGGCGGGCCCGGACAGCGGGGGGATCATCTGGGGGGGGCTCCTGAGCAGATCGAGGCGCGCGCTTGAGGATCGAGCGGGCGACGGGCGTGATCGGAGGTGTGGCAGCGGGCGCAGAGATCGGGCTCATCACCTCGGCGAAAGCCCAAGGCGGCGGCCAAGCGGCGATCGCGCTTGATATACGAGGGCCAGGTGTAGCGGCCAGGGCCGTGGCAGGCCTCGCACTGCACCCCATAGAGGCCCTCCTCGGGCGCGGTGGCGTGACAGGCGCCGCAGCGTGGATCGCGGCGCTGCACCTCGGAGAGCGCCTCGGAGGCGCGGGCGTGGGGGGAGGCGCGCCACCGCTGATAATGCGCCTCATGACAACCCTTACATTGCCGCGCGCCGACAAACTCTGTGGCGAGGGCGGCGGTGGAGGCCAAGGTGAGGGTGAGGATCAGCGCGCGCATGGCGGCGGTATATCAGAATCGCGCCGCAGGCTCTACGCTGCCGCTCCCGCGCGGCGATCTCACGGCGATCTCACGACGATCTCGCTAGAACCAGCACTGCTTGGGGGCGCGGGGGAAGGGGATGACATCGCGGATATTGCCCATGCCCGTGGCGTACATGATCATCCGCTCGAAGCCCAGGCCGAAGCCCGCGTGGGGCACCGTCCCATAGCGGCGCAGATCGCGATACCAGCCGTAATCCGCGTGGTTAAGCCCCAGGGCGGTCAAGCGCCGATCCAGCACCTCCAGCCGCTCCTCGCGCTGAGAGCCGCCGATGATCTCGCCGACGCCGGGGACGAGCACATCCATGGCCGCCACGGTGCGCTCATCGTCGTTGAGGCGCATATAAAACGCCTTGATCTCCTTGGGATAGTCCATCACCACCAGCGGCGCGCCGACGTGCTTCTCCGTCAGATAGCGCTCATGCTCGGATTGCAGCTCCTTGCCCCAAGCCACCGGGAACTCAAAGGCTTGACCGCTGGCCTCCAGGATCTTGACCGCCTCGGTATAGGTCATCGCCTCGAAGGTGGAGGTCGCCAGCGCCTCCAGGCGCTTGATGAGCCCCTTCTCCACGAACTGATCAAAGAACGCCAGATCATCGGCGCGCTCATCGAGCGCCGCCTTGACCAAGGAGCGCAGAAAATCACCCGCCAGCGCCGCGTCATCGCGCAGATCCGCGAACGCGATCTCGGGCTCGATCATCCAAAACTCGGAGAGGTGGCGGCTGGTGTTGGAGTTCTCGGCGCGGAAGGTCGGGCCGAAGGTATAGACCCGGCTCAAGGCGCAGGCGAAGCTCTCGACGTTGAGCTGACCTGAGACGGTCAGCATCGTCTCCTTGCCGAAGAAGTCCTTGGAGAAGTCCACCGCGCCGCTGGCCGTGCGCGGCGGGTTGGCGAGATCGAGCGTGGAGACGCGGAACATCTCCCCTGCGCCCTCACAATCCGAGCCGGTGATGATCGGGGTGTGAATCCAGTAGAAGCCCCGCTCATGAAAGAAGCGGTGGACCGCCTGGGAGAGCGTGTGCCGCACGCGGGTGATCGCCCCATAGGTGTTGGTGCGGGGGCGGAGGTGGGCGACCTCGCGCAGATACTCATGGGTGTGTCGCTTGCCCGCCACGGGGTACTTATCGGGATCCTCGACGCCGCCGACGAGGCGCACCGCGTCGGCGCGCAGCTCCACCGACTGCCCCTTGCCCTGGCTCTCGATCAGCTCGCCGTCCACCTCGATGGAGGCGCCGGTGGAGAGCCGCCTGACCACCGCGTCGTACTCGGGCAGCGTCGCGGCGGCGACGATCTGGAGCGTGGCGAAGCACGTCCCATCGCTGAGGGCGATAAAGGACAGCCCGGCCTTGGAGTCACGCCGGGAGCGCACCCAGCCCTTGACGGTGATGCGCGCCCCGACCTCCGCGCCGTTGAGCGCGGCGTTGATCGTCATCCAGCTCATTTGGAACCTCGGTGATGAAAAAACGGAGGGCAGGATAGGGCAATCGGAGATCAACGGACAATCAAAGTTCAACGGGGGCGAGGCGCTGGCGCGACGGGCGAGCCCTCAGCCCCGGCGCGGCTCTCGGATGGCATAGAGGCGCGCCCGCGAGACCGTCGGCGAGACCCCCGCCGCGCGGCCACTCGCCCGCTGCGCCGCCCGCCGCGCCGCCCAATCCCCCGTCACGGCCCCCGCCTTCATCTCCTCGATGGCCTCCATGATGATGTGCGTCCGCTCACACACATAGTCGCTGTGCCCCGCCGCCTCGCCGACCTCCGCGTAGGCCAGCCCTGGGCAGAATGAGCACTGATCCTCATGCGGACAGGCGCCCTCAACGCCCTGCGCTTGGCGATGAGCGTCGCAGCGCTCGATAAAATGGGCGCGGCGCAGCCCACGGATATGGGCGAAGGGCGCGGGATCGGCCCAGAGGGCGTCGAAGGGGCGCTCGCGCGTCGATCCGAGCGTCTGGCGCCAGTTGATGCAAGGCGTCACCTGCCCATCGGGCGTGATATAGCCGCTGCTGTTGCCCGCCGTGCAGACGCGCCGCCCCCTGGGCATCGGCGGCAGGGTCATATGAGGCGTAAACTCCCCTTGGCGCGCCTCCAAGGTCTGCATCACCGCACCCACACGGTCGCTCCACGCCCCGCCGCTGTGGCACAGCTCAAAGCCCCCCGCGTCATCCGGCAAAACATGGGCGTCCAGCTCCCAATACGCGCCCAGCTCAGCGGCCAGGCGGCCTACGCCCTCGTAGTGATCCAGGTTCTCCGCCAGCATCGGCGTCTTGAGCACCACCTTGATCCCCCGCACAATCAGCCGCCGCGCCGCGTCCAGGGTCTTGGCGAGGCTGCCAGGCACGCGCGTGATGGCCTCATGGGCCTGTGGGCGGTCGCTGTAGACGGAGAGGCTGATCTGGCCGACCTTGAGCCGGGCCAGCTCATCGGCGATGGCCTCAGTGATGGCGTTGCCGTGGGTGTTGATGCGGATGTCAAAGCGCAGCCGCCGCGCCTCGGCCAGCAGCGCCATAAAGTCACGACGCAGGAAGGGATCGCCGCCGCTGAAGAGGAGCATCATCACCCCCGCGCGCGCCATCTCGGCCAGGAGACGCTTGCCCTCCTCCAAGGTGAGATCGGGCTGGCGGCGATCCGTGAGGTAGCAGTGCGTGCAGGCGTGATCGCAGCGCCAAGTCACGTCCCAGTGCATGGAGAGGGGGACGGCGTGGGCTTCGGCGAAGCTGAAGATGTCCCCCTCGTTGAAGATCGGTGTTGCAAACTCAGGTAAGCCGCTTTGGCCCATGCTCGCTCCTTGGGCACCGCCAATCGCGCCGAGGGCGCCGCCTCGGCCACCTCACAGGCGATCTCAAAGGCGCGTCGGCGCGCGGGCAGGGCCTCTTCGTAGAGGGTCACGCACCTCAGCAGATACACCGCGCCCTCATCGGGCCGCAGCGGCGTGATCACCAGATCAGGGGACTTGCCCAGCCAGACGATCTGGCGCAGCGGCGCGCAGCCCGGATCGCATGGGCGAGCGCGGCCCGGGCTCCAAAACGGCGTGCCCCAGAGCTGATAGCCGCTGGGGCCGCCGGGCGTGAGGATCACCATCTCGTCGGTCAAGACGCGCTCAAAGCCCGCCACCCGCGCGCTGGTGCTCTTGCCCGCGCCCGAGGGGCCAAGCAAAAGCCAACCTTCGCCCTCAATCACCCCCGCCGCCGCGTGGATCAGCAGCCCCCCCATCGGCAGCAGCGCGCGCTGAAGGGCCAACTCCAGCGCCGTAAAGACCCCGCCCTCTGCGCCCAGGCTGGCCCAGGCGCGGCGCCGATCGGCACGCATGGCGAAGGCGAAGTCACCGCGCTGGAAGCGATCGGTGATGTCCAATGGAGGCGCAGTAAAGCTCAGGTGCAGATCAGGCGCCGAGGGCGGGGCGTGAAAGGCGTCGAGGGCAGGCGGGAGCGCTTTGCCCCCCTCAAGAGCGAGGCGCAGGCCCCCAAGCTGGAGGTGAATCAAGACTTATTGGTGCAGAAGCAGCCCAGGGCGGGGTTGTATGTGCAGAGGTTGAGCGCGCCGGGGCAGGACAGCGCGCGCCGCTCAAAGGCGTGGGTGCTCTCGAAGCCAGGCTTCTGATACGGGCGCTTGCGCTTGGTGGTCTGGGGCTTGGGCTCGCTCATCCTCGACGCTCCATCAATAGAAGACGGTGATTTGTATGGCATCCGGCGCCGGCGTGGCAACGGCGAAGTCATCCTCAGACCCCGCGTTGAACGCGCCTATCCCGGCGACGCCCAGCTTCCACGCAGCGGGCAGCGTCACGCGGACGTCGGGGAGCCGGTTGATGGTCGCCCCTTGGCCGAAGCCCCCCGCGCCGTCGTTGTAGAGGATAAAGGCGTCGGTGGTGCTCTGCGGCTCTTGATGCGTCACGAGCACATCCACCGCGCCATCGCCGTTGATGTCCCCCGCCGTGTCAAAGACGAAGCCGAAGAGATCCAGCGCGGGGTTGAGCGCGAAGCAGGCGCTGTCGCCCGCGCCCGCGCCGTCGAAGAAGGCGATCCGCTTGGAGTTGCGATCCCCAATCAGGAGATCCGCCGCGCCGTCGCCGTTTAGATCCACGCCGCCGCCCATGTAGGAGCCAAAGTAGGGGTCAACGCCTGGACAGGGGTTGACGATCTGGACAGGCGCGGCGCCCGGCCCAGAGAAGCGCCAGGCGGCGCCAGCGGCGCCCTGGCCCGTGGAGAGGATCACGTCCACGCCGTCGGCCCGAGGGACCGCCACGGCGGCGGTCCCGGCGAAGGCGCGCCCAGGCACGTTGAGCGCCGTGGCGTCCGTGAGCAGATCCAGCGTGGCGCCCGCCCAGTCGCCCGTGGCCCGCCCTGAGACGACGTAGGCTTGGCTGCCGCCGCCCGCGAGGGAGCCGCCGACGAGGAGATCGCCGAAGCCGCCGCCGTCGAAGTCGCCGAGGCCGATGACGTTGTTGAGGTAACGAAAGCCACCCAGCGTCAGCGTGGCGTCCGGCGTGATGATGTCATCGCGGCTGCAATCGGCGGGGGCCGCGCAGCCGAGATAGATGCTCACCTGGGAGCCCGAGAAGTCGGCGGTGAGCCCACCCAGGGCAAAATCAGGGATGCCATCGCCGTTGACGTCGCCGATCCCGCCGCCCATGGAGAGGAAGGCCAAGCCCGCAGGGAGGGCGATGGGCGTGGCCACGGCGTCATCGGCGTTGGCCGCGCCGTAGATGATGCCCGCGACGCTGACCCCGGCGGCGGTGGCGGCGACGAGGATGTCATCAAAGGCGTCGCCATCGACGCTGCCCAGCCGCTGCACCGCCGATTGGTTATTGCCCAGGTTGCTGATATCCCAGCCCGCAGGGCCGGTGAACTCAAAGACCACCTCATTGAACGTCAGATCGGCCTCACCGGCGGCCACTGGCCCCGCCCGATTGACCTCGTCGTATGCGCGCAGCGCCAGGTGATGGAGCCTGTTGAGCGCCAAGCCTTCATAGAGCAGCGCCTCCGCCGCCCCTGGCGCCGCCAGGTCTTGGGTGTAGCGGGTCAGGAGGGTGGCCTGCGCCCAGTTATCGGCGGTGATCGGCGCGTCGCTGCGCCGCAGCTCATAGGCCGTCACGCTCGGGCCGCCCGCGCCGTCATCGCCGGGGGCGGTGAAGCGCAGCTCGATGGCGGTGCGGCGGGCGTCGGTGATCACCACGTCGAGCGTCATCCCGCCCGGCGCGCTGGGATCGGCGTTGATCGCTTGATCATCACAGCCCTCGTTCTCTGCCTGGTCGGTGACGCAGACGCGCAGGGTGTGGGCGCCGCTGGGGAGCGTGACGCCGGTAAAGCTGACGGTGGTCGAGGCGGCGGCGCCGACGACCACGGGCGCGCCGCTGGCGGCGCCATCGATGTAGAGCTGGGCGGCGCGGGGGCTGTCCGTGGCGGCCTCGACGACGCTGGCGCGCACCGTCGTCTGCTGGCCCTCGGTCTGCGGGTCGCTGTCCAAGGTCACATTGGTTGTCGGCTCGGTGATCGTCACCACCGGCGCCTCCAGATCGACGATCACGGTCTGGTTGCCCGACAAGGTCAGCGCGCCGTTGAGGTCCACGCGCAGCGAGAGGGTGTGCTCGCCATGCGGAATCCGCGCGTCATTGAACTGAACGAGCCCCGCGCCGACGAGGACCCCCGCGCCCAGGGGCGCGCCATCCAAAAGCAGCGTCGCCGTGGCCTCGGCGCAGGCGGGATCGAAGAGATCCACTTCAGCCGAAGGTGAAATGCGCAGCCCATCGCCATCCACGACGCCGCCACCGGGGCCGTAGATCTGAGGATCGGCGTTAAACGAGGTAAAGCGGCTGGTGCAGCCGTCGATCTCCACCGTGACATTGACCGGATCAGTGACGGCGGGGTTGCCGCAGGCGTCGGTGACGCGCGCGGTGAGGCTGTGGGCGCCGGGCGGGAGGGTCAGCCGGGCGTTGATCGCGCCGCCGTCGGTGAGGATCTGGGCGGGCGTCGAGCTGAGGCGGCTGGCGCCCGAGGAGACGCGGACCTCGCGGCCATTCTCCACGTCGCTGGGGCTCAAGGTGGCGTCGATCTGGAAGCCATCGCTGGGATCGGCGTTGGCGTCATCGGCCTCGGTGAACACCTGGCCGGGCGTGGGCGCGTCGAGGCTGAGGGTGGGGGCGATGGTGTCCACGCGGAAGGCCGTGGGGCT
>JAHJCH010000188.1 GCA_018813065.1 Myxococcota bacterium | reverse complement strand
TATTACTTGGATTTCTTTTGCAATTAAATTATCAAGGACATTTGGAACAATGTCATTCGTGTTAGAGAGCAACTCCCATTAAAAGTCAATTTCACGATAATATCCTCGAAAATCGAGGGGATTCCTCAGTGGGTGACACCTACCCCAGCCGACACCTACCCCAGCCGGGTGAGTGACACCTACCCAGGGTGACACCTCCACCAGGAGACGCACCTTCGAAAAATTTCGCTTGAGGCGGGGAGGGTGGAGGTTTATCTTCGGCTCGTCGAGAAAACTCATCAATGGGGATAGTATCGCAATCACGCTTACTTACGATGGCTTGCTTGAACTTCCTATCCTCCGACGTGCGGATTGAGTGAGCAAGCGGGGTGGGCTTGGGGCGGAGATAGCCGGAAACCGGTCAATAACTTGTTAGCCTTCAAAAGGATGGTTTATGTCTAAGCTAAAAGTCGACCAAATACGGGCGCGGCTTCGGGCGCTGTTTGAACCGCACCTAAGTCTTTCCGATATTGGTGCCGCGGATACCGAGCGAGAATCAAAGATATTATCTAGATGCCTAGCTGCGTTTGGGATTTACCACTCTACGGGTTGTACTGCTAAAGAAGCCGCTGAGGCGGTTTGGGATGGAGCAGACGACAACGGGATTGATTCTGCCTATTTTGATGCAGCAACCGCAACGGTGGTGCTTGCCCAGGCAAAATTCATTCAGAAAGGTACTGGGGAACCTGAAGCTGCCGAAGTTGGCACATTTTTACACGGGGTTAGAGACTTAGTTGAGCAGGATGGCTGCAATTTTCATAACAGGTTACAGCAACAGGTAAATGATGTGTTTCAGCGAATCGAGACGCCTGGCACTTCGCTGAAAGTTATATTGATATCTACAGGGGCATCGACGCTCGCCAGACACGCAAGGACGCAGCTTGATGGCCTCATGCGCGAACTTAATGGAAGCGATCCAGACCCGATTGCTTCGTTCGAAGTGTTTGGGCTAAAGGAAGTCTATAATGCCTTAGCTGCGGATTCCATTCCTGGGGGGATCTCTGTCGAAGGTACCATTCTAGAATGGTCAACAATTACCAATCCTTACCGCGCCTACTTCGGAATGATTGACGGCGGGACACTCAAGGCCTGGTGGGTGACTAACGGAAGACGCCTCGTAAGCGCGAATATTCGCCACGCCCTTGGCGCGACGGACGTTAACACTGAGATAAAGAAAACCGCATCGAATGAGCCGGCTAATTTCTGGTACTTTAATAACGGCATAACTTTGATATGTGACGAGGCGGTGAAGGCGCCAGCGAATGCTGCCTCTCGTTCGGCTGGTGTGTTTGGGTTCAAGGGGGCATCTATCGTCAACGGCGCACAGACGGTTAGCACGCTAGGCTCAGTTGATGACGATGCAAAGCTCGCGGATGTGCGTGTACCTATACGAGCGATAGTGCTGAAAAATGCACCGCCAAACTTTGGCCAGCAAGTCACACGTTCGAATAACCTCCAAAACAGAATTGAAGAAAGAGACTTTGTTAGTCAAGACCCCGTACAGGAAAGACTTCGTAAAGAGATGTCCATGGAGGGTGTGGATTATCAGTATGTTCGAGGCATCGCGCTAACTTCCTCGCCCAATACGTTGGAACTTATAGAGTTAACCATAGCATTGGCCTGCGCGCATGGAGACAAATATGCTGTTGATGTAAAAACGGGAATTAGTCGATTCTTTAAGGATTTGACGAAGGCCCCGTACAAAGCAATTTTTAATGACCATCTGTCAGGGGCAAAGGCATTTAATACGGTGCTAATTCAGCGTGAAATTGATAAATGGATAGAGCAAAAAAAACGATCGATTACGAAGAAAAGAGGAGCGCCTTGGGGGGTATTGGTGCATGGCAACAGAATACTGAGTGCAGCAGCGTTCTTTCGCCTCAGCGTATCACTCGAACAACCGATAAAGGACTTTCAATCTGGTCTAAGCGACCTCGCTGTTGCTAATGAAATCCAGCAGGCCTATGAACGAATAATAACGCGCGTTGAGTCGCAGCATCCAAATCGATTTCTAGCCGTCTTATTCAAGAATCCATCTGATAGCAAGGACGTCTTTGACTACGCAACGAGCTAGGGTTCCTTGAGTGAGGAAACTCTGCGCAAATGAGCCACCGGAAATAGGTGGCGGAAATAGGTAGCACCCTCCAGAATAGGTGGCCCCCCCGGCGGAGCCCGCCGGAGCAGGTGGCACCCACATGCTCCTTTGATCTTTGAAGCTCGGCGGCGCAGCGGCGCAGGCGCCTTGAGCGAGGCGCCCTCTTCCCTCTCCGCGCCCCACATGCGAGAGTGATCCCTCCCCTCAGCCCAGAGCGCCCACATGGATCAACCCCGCGCCCACCGCAAACAAGATGAGCCTCGACGCTGGACGGAGGCGATGATCTCCAAAGTCGAGCCCGCTGAGCATGACTTTCAGGAGTTTAAGAGCAGCTTGTTCATCGCCGATGGCGCCCATATCGCCCCCGGCTTCACCGGCTTGCTCTCTAAGCAAATCTCCGCCTTCTCCAATGGCGCCGGCGGGCGCATCTTCCTCGGTCTGGATGATGATGGGCAGATCGACGGCGGCGTGTTGACCATGCTCAAGGGCGGCGGGACGCGCGCTTGGCTGGAGGATATCATCCCCACACTGGTGGAGCCGCCACTCAAGAACTTCAACGTCTATGAGGTGCCGCGTAAGGGTAAGCGCTCCCTAATCAAGCCCGGCTGCGCCGTTTATATCGTCGAGATCGGCCCCAGTGAGAACGCCCCACATCAGGCGCTGGATTATCGCTATTACCTGCGCATCGCCGGTAAGTCGCGGCCCATGGGCAATGTCCACCTCCAGGATGTCCTTCAGCGCCGACGTCACCCCCAGGTGGAGATGGCGCGCGTCAGCCCCTATGGCGGCCCCGAGTATATCGAGGCAGATCCGCGCGGCCCCAAGGTCGCCATCTGCTTTCAAGCCTTCTTGGAGAATCAAGGGCGTACCTTGGCCCATCACGTCGGCGCCAGCGTCCTGCTGCCCCGCCCCCTCGTCGATGCCTATACCCGCCAAAAGACCTTGCAGGAGCCCGGCGTAGAGGTGACGCAGGAGCCCGGTGAGCTGGCCTTCTTTCGCTATCACCCCCGTCCGGTGTTCCCCGGTCAGGGGCTCCTCTTTCTGCGCTTCTGGCTGGTGATCCACGCGCGTAACCGGCGCGCCTATCGCACCGAGGAGGCCAAGATCGGCTGGCGTATCTATGCCGATGACGCGCCGCCCAAGCGCAGCGAGGCGCCGCTTCAGCGCTTCGCGGTGATCAAGGAGGGGCTGCGCTGGCTGGATGAGCGGCTGAGGGCAGGGCGCGGCGCGGGTAAGCTCCGCTGAGGCTCACATCCGAAAACGAGACTCCTGCTTGATCACCAGCGGTCGCCCAACCTGGCCCTTGGGCAGATCGATGATAAAGCGCGTGCCTACGCCGCTTTCACTCTCCACAAAGAGCCGACCCCCATGGGCCTCGATGATGTTGTAGGAGATCGACAGCCCCAGGCCGCTGCCTACCCCAATGTCCTTGGTGGTGAAGAAGGGCTCGAAGATGCGCTCCAGGTGGGCCTCTGGGATGCCCCCGCAGGTGTCCTCGAAGATCAACCGCACCCCCTGCGCCGTCTCCGCTGAGGTGATCGTCAGCGTCTCCCACTCCGGTGAGGCCTGCGCGGCGTTGACAATCAGGTTCATAAAGACCTGCTCAAGCTGCGTGGGCAGGCAGTAGATGACGTGGCTGGTGTGGCGCGCCTCGATGACCAGCTTGTACTTCCACTTGCCCTGCGTCAGCAGCATGGCGTTGTCGATGAGGGCCTTGAGATCGGCCTCGCGGGCCTTCTGCGTGTCGGGGTGGGCGAAGCTCTTGAGCCCCGCAACGATGGCCTCGACCCGGTTGACCCCCCGCTGCGTCTCCTCGAAGAGCTGGGCGGCGTCCGCTTGGATGTCCTCAAGGCCGATCTCGTCGCCAAGGGCCGTCAGCGCCTCACGGGTGGCCTTGGGCAGCATCGCGCCGCTGGCCGCCCAGGCGGCGTGCAGCCTCAGCAGATCGTCGAGGTAGCCCCGCGCGTGCTTGAGGTTCGATTTGATAAAGCCCAGCGGGTTGTTGATCTCATGGGCGACGCCAGCGGCGAGCACGCCCAAGGAGGCCATCTTCTCGGCGCTGACGACCCGGCGCTCTAGCTGGCGGCGGCTGGTCATGTCGCGGAAGGTGATCAGGTAGCGCTGGGCTTCGCCGTCGCTGAAGGGGGCGACGTGGATGTCAAAGAGCCGCTCGGCCAGCTGCCAGTCATCCAGGGAGGCGGGCTCGATGGAGCCCGGATCTTGGCGCGCGGCGCTGATCGCGGCGCGTTGCCCCTCGTTGGCCTCCACGCAGGACCACAGTGAGACGCCGACACGCCCGCCAAAGAGGGCCTCGAAGCGGTGGTTGAGCGAGATGATCTGAAGCTCAGGATCAACGACGACGAGGGGGTCTGAGAGGGTGTTGATCACCCGCTCTGAGAACGCCTTGAGCGCTCGCAGGTGCTTGAAAAGCGTGGCGTTTTCGATGAGGTAGCCCGCGTGGCCCATCAGCGCGGAGATGAAGTGGATGTCCTCGCGGGAGAAGGGCTCGCCGTCGTGGCGATCGGTGGCGTTGACCACGCCGACGACCTCGCCCCGGACCAGGATCGGCACGGTCAAGGACATGGGCAGCGGGCCAAAGCGCGAGGTGTCAGGGATAAAGGCGCTCAGATCCGTCGCGCGCGCCTTGAGCTGGGCGTGATCGTCGATAAACAGCGGCTTGCCCAGCAGCGCGCAGGTGCCCGCGATGCCCTCGCCGACCTTGGGCCGGGCCGTGCGGATGACCTCCTCAGAGAGCCCAATGGCCGCTCGCATCTGGAGGGTCTGGCTCTCCCAGTCCACCTCCAGCAAGGAGACGCGCTGGCTGCGCAGCTCGCGGGCGAGGATCTCGACGAGGTGGTGGAAGGTGTCCTTCTCGTCGGTGAGGGTGCGCAGGAGGTGGGCGGCGACCTCAAGGGCTTCGCGGCGACGCTGCTCGCCCGCGCGCGGGCGAGGGCGGCTCCGCAGCAAGGCGCGTAGCTGCGCCGCCGCCTTGCCGGGCTGGTCTTGAGGCAAGATCGCAGCAATCCCACGCGCGTAGAGCGCCTCCTCCTCGTCGGAGGGCAGCGGCCCCGAGACTAAAATCAGCAGCGCGGTGGGGTCATCCCCCAGCGCGCTGAGCAGCGCGCCGCGCGCCGAGGGGTTGGCCGGGGCGAGGATGACGACCTCGCCTTGCCCAGGGAGATCCTCAGGCTGGGCGTGGAGCACAGGCGCCACGCTGGCGAGCCAGGGGGGGGCCTCGCCGATGAGCCAGAGGTTTAAAGTGGTGTTCTTTGAAGGCATAGCTTGGGGTCGTCGATGACCCCTGGCGCCTTCACCGACGGGTCAACTTGACCTATGAAGGCGGTGAAGGCGTGGTGACAGGACAGCGCTTATTTGCAGCCTCGGCGCGTGCGTTTGAGCTTCGCCTCGACCTCAGCGGCCAGCTTGGAGGTGGGGTGCTCGTTGAGCAGGATCTCTAGGAAAGGGATGGCATTTTTGCACTGTCCCAGTGAGATAAAGTTGTCATGCATTAAGACCAAGGCGTCATCGACCTTGTCGCCGCTCTTATAGCTCTTTTGGATGCGATCCAGCACGCGCAGGGAGTCGGCGAACTTGCCCTCCTCGTTGAGGCAGATGGCGACAAGGTAGAGGGCGTTGTCGGCCATCTTGTCCTTGGGGAAGCTGCGGGCGAACTTGATCAGCGCGCGGACAGCCTCTGGGCAGTCCTTGGCCTTCCGCCGCTCATAGCCATAGCGGTACAGCTCAAGGGAGTCGGTGGGCAGCTGGGGCGCGCCCGGGATCTGCTCGACGTTGGGCAGCCCGTCCTCCTGGGCGGCGACCTTCTTGGCCTCCTCCAGCTTGCCCTTGAGGGTGGCGATCTCGGCGCGCAGCTGATCGATGATCAGCCCCGCGTCGGCGGTGTTGCTGCGCAGCCCCTCGATGGCGGACGTGACGCCCTGCTCAAGGGCGCTGAAGCGCTCGATGATGCCCTGTAGATCCGTCTTCATCTTCTCCCGCTGGGCGCGCTGATCATCGACGAGCTGATCCATGCGCGCCTCAAGGGCGACCTGCTTGGCGGACATCTCCTGGCCTTGCCAGTAGGTCACGCAGCCAGGGCTGAGGAGGGCGAGGGCGAGGGCGAGGGGGGCGAGGCGGGGCATGGGGATCTGTGTACGCCGCGCCGTCAGTTGGGCACGAACTCTGTGCGGCGGTTCTTACGCCACGCCGATTCGTTGCTGCCAGAGGAGGCGGGCCGCTCCTCACCCCAGCTGCGGGCGGAGAGCTTGTTGGCCGAGACGCCCTTGCGCGAGAGGTACTGCTTGACGGCGTTGGCGCGCTGCTCACCGAGGGTGAGGTTGTACTCCTCGCTGCCACGCTCGTCACAGTGACCCTCCACGGAGAGCTGGCTGGCGTAGGGGTCCTTCATGCAGTCGGCGATGGCGTCGAGCTTGTTGCGCTCGGCGTTGAGGATCTTGGCCTGGTTGAAGGGGAAGAGCACCGCCGCGCCATTGCAGCGGGCGACCTTCTGCTCACAGCGGCCATCCTTGCACTCTTTGCCCTCTGGGCAAGCAGGCGTATCGGCGTTCTCGCCACACTCCGGCTTGTCAATGCAGCCACCATTGCTGCAATAAGTCCCAGGCTTGTTACTACAGTCGGTGTTGTCGAGACACTCGTCCCCACACTCATTGTCACGACACTTTTGATCCCCAGGGCAAGCCACGTTGGGATCGCAATAGCCAGGCTTGCGGGTACACTTGCCCGCCGCGCACATCATCCCGGCCCCATCGCAGTGACTGTTATCACGGCACTGCTGACAGAGCTGATTTACACAGAACTGATTGTGCTCTTTGCAGTGCTCGTCATTCTCGCATTTTGGATAGGTGGGGCCGCAACCCGCCAGCAGCATGAGCGCTCCGCCGAGAATGGCTGCCAGTAATCCGCGATTTTGCCGCATGATGGTCATCCGTGGAGGTCGTAAAGAGAGGTCAGCTTCATAATGAGCCCGGCGACGCTAGACGATGGACCATCGCTTGTCAATGATCCCGCGCCCTCAATGCTCTCACGCGCGCGCGGAAAAAAATCCTTATGTCTATTCATCCTTTGCGTCGGTTGCCTCGCCCCTGAGGGGGGGGGCGCGCTGAGGGTCCTTGGCAGCGCGCCGGGGGAGGGTGAGGCCCTCGCCGCCGACGCGCCAGCGCGGGTGTATTTTGACGGCCACCTCGACCCCACGCTGAGCGCCTGGGACGCGGTGACGTTGAAGTCGGGCGATCTGAGCCTCAGCGTCACCGCCCGTTACGATCCCATTGATGACGCGCTCTTGATCTGGCGCCCGCAAGGCTGGCGACCTGGCCTGGGCTATACGATCACGCTCAACGCTGCGCGGATCATCAGCTGGGATGGCCGCCCCCTGGAGGCAGACTTTACGCTCAACCTCCGCGCCACGCCCGCCGCCGCCGCGCCGCCCCCCGCCGGTCCAAGCCACGCCCAGGTCATCGAGGCGCGGTGCGGCTGTCACGCCCTCGACGTGGCGCCTCGACTGACGGTGGAGGCCCTCGCCCATCAGCCGAGCCTGTCCATGCCAGGGCTTGAGCTGATCGCCCCAGGGCGGCCACAGCGCAGCGCCTTGTTGTTGCGAACACTGCCGGGCTGGTCGCCGCGTGGGCCCATGCCCCCCGCCGCGCCGCTCAGCGAGGCCGAGGCCCGCGCGCTCTCCGATTGGATCGAGGCCCTTGCCCTCGACGGCGCGCTCTGAGACACCACGGCGACGTCCACACCCCGAGCCACGCCATGATCCCCCTCATCGACAGCCACGCCCACCTCGACTTTGACCGCTTCGACGCCGATCGCGAGGCCACCCTGCGCCGCGCCGCCGAGGCGGGGGTCGAGCGCGTCATCACCATCGGCACCGACCTGGCCACCTCCACCGCCGCGCTCCGCCTCGCTCAAGCGCGCCCCGCCCCGATTCAGATCTACGCCACGGCGGGGGTTCACCCCCATGAGGCGGCGCGGATCGATGATGACGCGTGGCCCGCGCTTGAGGCCCTGCTCGCCGCGCCAGAGATCGTCGCCGTGGGGGAGATTGGCCTGGATTATTACTATGACCACGCCCCGCGTGATCGGCAGCGGGCGGTCTTTGAGCGGCAGCTGCGCCTCGCCGTCGCCCATGATCTCCCGGTGGTGATCCATGTCCGCGACGCCTTCGATGACGCCTTCGAGGCGCTGGCGCGCGTCGAGGGGTTGAGGGGCGTGCTCCACTGCTTTACGGGGGGCGTCGCCGAGGCAGAGCGGGCCTTGGCCTTGGGGCTCTACCTCTCCTTTTCGGGGCTCATCACTTTTAAGAACACTCAGGACATTCAGGCCGCCGCCGCCGTGGCCCCCAGCGCGCGCATCCTCATCGAGACGGACGCGCCTTTCCTGGCGCCGGTGCCCAAGCGGGGCAAGCGCAATGAGCCCGCGTTCGTGCGCTATACCGCCGCGCGGCTGGCTGTATTGCGGGGGATCGATGAGGCGACGCTGCGCCAGCAGCTCCATCAGAACACGCTCGACCTCTTCGGCCTGTGACGTTTTTCGGGCTGTCTTCTCAGCTTTAAATCGAGATACTCATCTTTGGTTGTGACATTTTCTCGGCCATCACCCCCGCTGCGCGCGATGAATCGCGCGCAGCGGGGGCAGGCGCTCCGCTGCGAAAAAATCCGCTCTGCGGATTGTTTTCTTGCTCCGGCCTGTCCGCCTTGAGCGGATGAAGTCCGAAAAATGTCGGTCAAAGCGACCGCAGGGAGCGGCACGAGGGAAGCGCTCTGCGCTTCGCGAGTGTACGCCTCGGGCTGCTTACGCAGCCCTGCGGCTCGATTCAAAAGATTCTCTCTGAAAAGTGTCAGGACCATTGTCATGCGACCGAGTCCAATCACGGAGCGGGGAAGTGACGGATAACGCGCTCGATAAGAAGCTGGAGGGGCGCCTCTTTAATCTCCTAGAGGTGAAGGCGCGCATCCGCCTCGGCGAGCTTGTGCAGCTGCGGCGCCGCAGCCGCGCGCGCAACATCTCATTGCTCCAAGCTGCCTTTGACGCCAGCCAGGTGTCGCCTGAGCTAGCCCGCGCCATCGCTGAGGAGGCGGGGCTTGAGGGCTGGGGCGGGGGCCGGGCGGCGCGTGATACACCTGGGGCCCGGCCACGCCCAGTGCGCCCACAGGGGCAGGGTGAGCCCGCCCGCCCACCCACGAGGCCACAGCCCCCCCCCGGCGCTCAGCCCGCGCGCCCCGCGCCCCCCGGCGCTCAGCC
>JAHJCH010000187.1 GCA_018813065.1 Myxococcota bacterium | reverse complement strand
GCCGAGGGGCGTCACCCAGCCGCTGTCTACTGGCACCTTGCCGCCCCCGCCGGGGATGTCGATGACGTACTCCGGGATGGTCGGCCCGCTGCACCGCCCCCGCAGCGCGCGGTAGATCTCCAAGCCGCGCCGCAGCGAGACGCGGAAATGCTCGACGCCCGGCGCCAGATCCAGGTGATGCAGGTAATAAGGGCGCGTCCCCTCGTCCCAGAGCGCCTCAAACAGCGCTTCTAGCACGCCAGGATCGTCATTGACGCCCTTGAGCAAGACGGCCTGGTTGAGCAGATCGATCCCCGCCGCCTTGAGGCGCCGTAGGCCCGCCCGCGCCTTGGGGCTCAGCTCCTTGGGGTGGTTGAAGTGGGCGGCCAAGGCCAGCGGGCGCAGGCCCGACAGGGCGTCGATCAGCCCCTCATCGACGCGGCTGGGCCACGTCGCCGGCGCGCGCGAGTGAATCCGCGTCCGGCGAAGGTGAGGCAGGCCCCGCAGCCGCGCCAGCAGCCCCGCCAAGGCGTGGTTGGGCAAGCTCAGCGGATCGCCGCCGGTGAGGATCACCTCCTCGATCTCAGGGTGCGCCGCCAGGTAGGCGAAGGCCGCCTCCAGGCGCTCAGGGCGCCAGTCCGCCTCGCGCAGCGGCCCCTTGCGAAAGCAGAAGCGGCAGGTCGTGGCGCAGCGATGCGTGGGCAAGAGCAGCGCGCGGTTGGGGTAGCGGTGGACGAGCCCCTCGACGGGGGAGCGCGCGGCGTCGCCGATGGGATCAAAGCGCGCGGCGGGGTGTGTCAGCAGCTCCGCCGGATCGGGCAAGGCCTGGCGGCGGATGGGGCAGCGCGGATCATCGGGATCGATGAGGGCGAGGTAGTCCTCGCTGACCTGGAGGGGGTAGCGGGCTTGGACGGGGCCGAGCGCGGCGGCGGAGGTGATGAGCCCCCGCCGCTCAAGCGCCTCAAGATCACGCGCCGTCAATTACTCCTCATCCTCCTCTTCCTCGGCCTCGACGATCTTGGCTAACTCCTCGATGCGCTTCTCGATCTTATTGGCGCGGGTTTGAAAGCCCGCCACGCCCTTGAGGTATTCTTTGCGGCTCTTGATGATCTCCGCCGCGGCTTGAGCCTTGGCCTTATCATTGCGCTTCTCAATGGCGATCTGATAGCGCTTAAGCCGCTCATCCTTCTTGCCAAAGTGCTTGTTATGGGCGCCAACCATGTCATACATCAGCTTACCCATCTGCTCCTGCGTCTCGGCAAACTGAGCGGCCTTGATTTGCAGGTTATTAAAGCGCTCCTCGATGGCTTTGCGCGCGTTCTCCACCTCATCCAAGAGTTTTTCATCTGGATCAACGAGCTTGACCTTGTCCATATTGGGGCGCGCCTCCAGCTCAGCGCCCTCGATGAGGCTCGACTCCAGCATCAGCTCCGCCTCCAGATCGCGCTCGACGTCCTGAGCGAAGGCGGTGAAGGGCAGCAGGGCAAGGCAGACGATAAAGATGGCGCGGTGCATATCAACCTCCGGTAGATGGCGCCAGAGCATCATCATCATCTACGGCGGCGGGCGCAAGGTGGGCGGTTGACCTTGCGCTCACCTACACGCTGGGTGAGATAGTGGCCCCAGCCGCGCGGCGCGCACGCCATGAGGCCGCGCAGAGGAGGTCAAGATGCGCTTGGTGCTCATCGGCGCCGACTTCGAGGAGAACCTCGGGATCGGCCAGATCGCCGCCGCCGCCAAGGGGGCGGGGCACGCCGTTCATGTCATCCCCTTTAATGAGGCGGCGCAGCTGGAGGGCGTGGCGCGTAAGGCCAGCCGCGCCCGGCCCGATGTCATCGGGCTGAGCATGCAGTTTCAGCATCGCGGCGCCGAGTTCATCGCCCTGGCCGCGCGGCTCAAAGCGCTGGGCTTCAAGGGCCACCTCACCGCCGGCGGGCAGTACGCGACGCTGGCCTGGCGCGATCTCCTGACGCGGACGGCCAGCTTCGACAGCCTGGCGCTCTTTGAGGGCGAGGAGACGATCGTGGCGCTGCTCGACGCCCTCAAGCGGCGGGGCGCGTTGGATGAGGTCGCGGGCCTGGCCCTCCCCCAGCCCCCGCGTCAGACACGCCCGCGCGCCCTCTGTGCTGATCTCGACGCGCTGCCCGCCCCGCTACGCTACCGCGCCCACAGCCGACACTTCGGCGTGCCTTTTATCCCGGTCATGGCCAGCCGAGGCTGCTGGGGGCAGTGCAGCTTCTGCTCGATCACCGCCTTCTACCGCGAGGCGCGCCGCCAAGGCGGGGGGCAGACGTGGCGCCAGCGCAGCCCCGAGCACGTCGCCGATGAGCTGGCCGCGCTGTGGCGCCGCGCGGGTGGTCGCGCCATCTTCTGCTTTCACGACGACACCTTGTTGATGCCGCGCCCCAAGGACACCTTGGCGCGGATCGACGCGCTCAATGAGGCGCTGCGCGCGCGCGGCGTCGATGGTGAAGGGTCCTACGCCTATGTGGGCAAGGGCCGCCCCGATAACATCACGCCCGAGCTGGCGCGGCGGCTCAGCGACGCGGGGGTGATCCGGCTCTATGTGGGCGTGGAGAACGCCTCCGCGCGCGGCGCCGCCCACCTCAACCGCGCGCGCCAGACCGCCCACATCGACACGGCCCTGCGCGCCTGCCAAGAGGCCGATATCTTCGTCTGCTACAACCTGCTCCTCTTCGAGCCGCAGACCCAGCTGCGGGATCTTGAGGAGAACCTGCGCTTTATCCGCGCCCACGCCCAGCACCCCATCAACTTCTGCCGCGCCGAGCCCTACTCGGGTACGCCGCTGCGCGCCTCGATCGCCGATCCCAGCGGCAGCTTCCTGGGCTGGAACTACCGCATCGAGGATGATCGCGCTGAGCTGCTGTTCCGCGTCGTCAGCGCCGCCTTCCGTCAGCGCAACTTCGACACCGACGGCGTGGCCAACCGCTACATGGGGCTTGGCTACGCGCTCAAGGTCGCCACCACCTTCTACCCGGACGTTGAAGGCCAGCGCTCGACGCTGCGGGCGCGGATCGAGGCCGTCACCGCTGCCATCTCCCATGAGACGGCGGATCTCTTGGAGGCGGCGCTGCGCTTCGTCGAGGGCGTCGAGCCGCGCGATGAGGAGGCGATCTCGCGGTTTACGGTCACGCTGGGGCTGGAGATCGCCGCCCGCGACGCGATCCAGCATCGCGCGCTGGATCAGGCCTACGCGGCCATCGACGCCTTCGTCGAGGCGGGGCGTCACCGCGCTGGAGGTCGGCTGCGAGCGCAGCTCAAGCGGCTGGCGGTGCCTGTGGGTCTGGGCGCCACCTTGGCCGCCGCCGCCTGTGAGCGCGTTGACGCCGTGGACCCCGTGCCGCCGGACGGCGGTTATCAAGACACGACCTGGGTGGTCGATCCGCCGCCGCCCGACGGGGGCTTGGACGCCTGGGTGGTCGATCCGCTGCCGCCCGATGGGGGCTTGGACGCCTGGGTGGTCGATCCGCCCCCGCCCGACGCGGGCTTGGACGCCGAGCCTGATCTCTGGCTGGTCGATCCGCTGCCCATCGACGTGGGCTTCGAGGACGTGCTCGTGGTCGATCCGCTGCCACCCGACGCGGGGGCCGAGGATGTTTGGGTTGTCGATCCGCCTCCGCCCGACGCCGCCATGCAGGACATGCCCATGCCCGTCGATCCGCCCCCGCCCGACGCGGGGGCCGAGGATGTCTGGGTGGTCGATCCGCCTCCGCCCGACGCCGCCATGCAGGATATGCCCATGCCCGTCGATCCGCCGCCGCCTGATCCATCCCCCAGCGCGCGGCTCATTGATCAGTGGCGTGACACCAGCAGCCCAGGCGTGCGCAGCGCCGATCTCCCGCTCTACAACCCGCCGACGCTGAGGCTCACGGCCACGCGCCAGGGCGACGCGGTGCTGATCCGCGCCGCAGTCACGCAGCCCAGCAGCTTGAAGTGGATCTCACAGGAGGGCGCCCTTGAGATCGGCGAGGGCCAGGCGATCTGGCGCCCCGCCCATGAGGATGATCAGCTCCGCGTCGCCGCCCGCGCCGTCGGCGGCGTGGCCATCCGCGCCCACCGCGCGCAGGATCTCAAGGGCTGAGGCTCAAGGGCTGAGGCTCAAGGGCAGAGGCTCAACGCCAATCGCGACGCCAGCGCTGAAGCCGGATGTAGTGCTTGGGGGTCTGATCGCAGCGCCCGCCCGGCTTGGGGGCGCGCACCGCGTGGACCCAGGCCTTGACCCAAAGCCGCTCCCCGCGCAGATGACGCCCACAGCGGCGCCGGGTGGGCTCCAGGTGGTTGCGGATGTGCTGTAGCCAAGCGTGCGTCGCCGCGATCGGATCACGGCGATCAAAGCGATAGGCGCGCTCAAACCAAGGCCACTGCTGCAAGAGCCCGATCGCCTTGGGCGCGCGCCGCTTATCGAGGTGCCGATCCCCCTCCGCGCGGGGGTTAAAGCCGGACTCAGAGCAGGCGGCGGCGAGGACCATGCCGCGCAGCTCAGGGGGCACGCCATACTGCGCCTCGATGCGCAACAGCTGGAGCAAGAAGAGGGGATCGGCGGGCTTGCGCATCCGCACGCACTTGAGGGCACGGGCGATGATCTTCCGCTCCAAGGCGCTGGGCGGCGTGGGCACCTCAGCGACGCCCAGCAGCGGGACGAAGACCCCTAAGCCGCGCTCCCCCCGCGTGGGTGAGGTCACGTCGGTGGGGCCCCAGAGCGGGACGAAGACGGTCAAGGAGAGCAAAATCGTGCTTATCATGGCCGGGCACCATGCCCAAGAGGCGGCTTGGGCGCAAGTTTTCGCCGCTCGCCTTCCTCGCCCGTTCATGCTCTGATGCTCGATGCCCTGATGCCTCATCCACGCGCTTCCTCGGAGACGTCGATGCTCGCCCTCGCGCCCTGGCGACCGCTCGCCCTCACCCTCACCTTGCTCGCCTCGCCCCTCGGCCCCGCCTGGGGCTGCCCCATCCAAGCCGATGAGCTCGCCCATGAGCCCTTTGGGGGGCTGCACCGCGCGCCCCCTGGTCCGCGTATCCCTGGCGACTGGGTCCGCCTGCGTGTGCGCGCCGCCCAGGGCGATCTCGACGCGGCGGTGGTCTACGTCCTCGACCCGCGCGAGGCGGCACCGCGCCGCCTGGGGATGCACTGGGACGGCGAGGCCGATGATCGCGAGGACATGGATCTGTGGGCGGCGGATCTCCAAGCCTGGGGGCCGGCGCGCCTGCGCTACGCCTTCGAGGTGTCCCAGGGCCAGGGCGCCGCTCGCTGCCGCGCCTTCCTGGGCGCCGAGGGGATCGAGGCGACGCTGGAGGCCGCGCTGGCCTCGGGCTTCACCCTGACGGTCTACGATCCCGGCTTCGAAGTGCCCGCCTGGCTGCGCGAGGCGATCATCTACCAGGTCTTCCCCGATCGCTTCCGCGACGGCGATCCCCAAAACAACCGCCCACCTGGCAGCTTCCACTACGGCGGCGAGAGCCTGGCCCGCTCAGGGGCGGCGGCGTGGAACACCGCCATCTGTGATCCGGGCGTCGAGGGGCCGTGCGCGGGCAGCTGGAGCAAGAACTTCTATGGTGGCGATCTCAACGGCCTCGCCGACAAGGTGGAGGCGGGCTATTTCGACGCGCTGGGCGTGACGGTCCTCTACCTCAACCCGATCTTCGCCTCGCCCTCCAACCACCGCTATGACGCCTCTGATTATCACGCCATCGACGCGGATCTCGGCGGCCTGGTGGCCTTCCAGCGGCTGACGCGGGTGGCCCAAGCGCGGGGGCTGCGGCTGATCCTCGACGGCGTGTTCAACCACACCTCCTCCGACGCCCTCTACTTTGATCGCTACGGCCGCTATGAGGCCGTCGGCGCCTGCGAGGACGAGGCCTCGCCTTATCGCGGCTGGTTCTACCTCCCCGACATCGGCGCCCCCGCCTCGGGCGGCCAAGCGCGCTGCGCGGGGGACGTGACCTATGAGAGCTGGTGGGGCTACAGCAGCATGCCCAAGCTCAACGCCGCCGCTTCGGAGGTGCGCGACTTCTTCTTCGGCGGCCCCCAAAGCGTCGCCAGCCGTTGGCTGATCGAGGGCGCCTCGGGCTGGCGCCTCGACGTGGGCGCCGACGTGGACAAGGGCTTCGCCGACAATGACTTTTGGGAGTCGATGCGTGAGGCCATCCGCCGCGACGCGCGCCGCGACGCGGTCTTAATCGGCGAGGAGTGGGGCGATCCGACCCCGTGGCTCTTGGGCCGAGAGTGGGACAGCGCCATGCACTATCCGCTGCGCAGCCTGCTGCTCAACTTCGTCTTCACGGGCTGCCAAGGCCCTGGCTGCGTCAACGGGCGGCGCTTTGAGGACGGCGACAGCAACGGCTCAAGCCCCCTGGGCGCCATCGAGGCCATCACCCCCTCGGCGGTGGACTGGCACCTGCGCGCCTACCTTGACCGGCTGCCCCCGCCCGCCCTCTACGCCATGATGAACCTCGCCGGCTCCCATGACACCAGCCGCCTCAGCTTCCTGCTGCGCAAGATCAGCGGCGACGACCCCGAGCGCGCCGCCCGCGCGGGCGAGGTGCTGTGGTCGGCGCTCTTCACCCTCCCAGGCGCGCCGACGATCTACTACGGCGATGAGATCGGCTTGATCTCTGACAGCGTTTACCGCGAGGGGCGGTGGCATGACGACCCCTACAACCGCGCGCCCTTCCCCTGGCCGGACACGCCCGGCGATCTAGAGGCGGATCTGGAGGCCCAGGCGCTGCTGACGCGCTTGGCGAGCCTGCGCCAAGGCTACCCGCCGCTGATCAGCGGCGCCTTGATCCCCGGCGCGCTCATCGACGGCGACGTCTACGCCTATGGGCGGCGATTAGAAGCCTCAGGGGCGCTGATCTACCTCAACCGAGGCGCGGCGGTGAGGGTGGACTTCGAGGCGGCGCGGCGGCGGGCGGGGCTCCCCGAGGGGGCGTGGATCGAGGCGCTGGGGCGAGGCGATCCCGATGAAGCGGGGCAGATCAGCCTCCCCGAGATGAGCGCGCGGATCTTTATCCTCGACGGCCAAGCGGACACGCCCAAGGCGCCGAGGCTCACGGCGGCGCGGCCCGTCGAGGGCGGGCTGGAGCTGAGCTTTGAGCCCACCTGGATGGACACGGCGGGGGGGCGAGAGGCGATCTTGAGCTACCTCGTGGAGCACCAAGACGGGCGGGCCAGCGTCACGGTGACGCCGCCGCGCTTCGGCGGGCCGCTGCGGGTGCGGGTGGCCCCCGTGGCCCTGCGTGTGCGGGCCAAGAGCCTCCTCGCCGTCAGCGCGCCGGGGCCGTGGATCGACCCCCGCCAGCTGCCCGAGGGCCAGCCGGTGGCGCTGGATGGC
>JAHJCH010000186.1 GCA_018813065.1 Myxococcota bacterium | reverse complement strand
GCCGATCGTGGTGATCAGCGCCACGGTCCCCGTGACGTTGAGCGCGCGGACCTCCGCGCCCTTGATGTCCACGCGCTCCAAAAGCAGCCCATAGTCCGGCGAGACCAGCTGCGCCGCGCTCATATGGAAGTAAAAGGGCGTCAGGCGATGGTCGCGCCCCGCCGCGTCCTTGAGGATCAGCGGCGTCGTGGCGTCCAGCGCGATCTCACAGCCCCCACAGTCCAGGCCCTTGATCCGCGCCTCTGGCGCGCGGCCCGGCGCGGCGGTGAGGTGCTGAAGCTGGTCAAGCGGGATCGGGTGGTGGCTGTAGCAGCCCCACAGCAAGAGCAGCACGGCAAAACGCGGCGAGTGCAGCCTCATGGCGGAGCCCCTCCCAAGATGACGTCAAAGGTGGCCTCAAGCGGCGCGTCCGTGAGGCGCACGCTGAGCCGCCCTTGGAGCCGCGCGCCTGGACGCGGGGGCGGATCGATCTCCAGCCGTAAGCGGCAGCGCGCCCGCGCGGCGACGGGGAGGCCGATGCTCGCCAACGCCGCGCTGTCGCCTCTGTAGCGCAGGTAGGCGCCCCCCGTCTGGCAAGCAGCGGCGGCGAAGGCGCTGTCCGCTTCGGCGCTGAGGCCCGGGTGGTCAAGCACGGCGAAGAGGTGAGGCGGACGCCCGCTGAGATCCACCCCTGGGCCGGGCTCAAAGGCCCAGGCAAGCACAGGCCCCTCCGGGCTCAAGGCGGCGAGCCCCTCCAGTAAGCGCGCGTCGCCGTAGGGGGGCAGGAGATCGTGGCTCAAAGCCGTCTCCAGATCCGCGTAGTGGCTGATCGGGCCGCCCGAGAGCGGCTGGGCGCCCGCTCCAGAGAAGGCGATGGGCCACAGCCCACGCGCCCACCGCGCCAGGCGCCCCCCGTCGCGATCCAAGAGCGCGGCGGCCGAGGCGGCGAAGCCCGCGACGACGGCGTCTTGTGGATCACGCGGGCCAAATAAGCGCGGCTGGCATACGCCCGCCACGCAGGCGGTCCCCTCGGCGCATCCGCCGCAGCCCTCCGCCTCGACGACGCAGCGCGGCGTCAACGTCACGCCGTTGATCTCCCCCACGCAGACCTCGCCGCTGGGGCAACAGCCCCGCGCAGGATCGCAGGCCGCGCCAGGCTCGCCGCAGGGGGTTAGATCGCAGCGCGCGCCCCACGGCCCCTCTGGCGGGGCGCCACAGGCCACGCCGCTGCGATCCAGCGCCAAGGTGAAGATCGTCTCAGGTTGGGTCTGCACGATCAGGCTGGCGGTGACGGCGATCGTCGCCGCCGCGCCGTCCACCATCACCTCGCTGAGCGTGATCCGCGCGTGGCCGTCCTCGGGCCAGGTGGGTAAGGCGTCGCTGCCCACGTAGACCGGGCCGCCCGCTTGGTTGAAGAGGACTAAGCTGCCCTCAAAGCCTTCGCCGTCGCAGCCTCGCGTGATCCCGATCAGCGCCGCGCCGGAGAGGACCTCCGCCTCAAGATCGATCTGCGCGGCGGTGCTGCAACCCAGCAACAGCCCGCTGATGATCCACGCCGCCCGCGCGCTCATCGCCCACCCCTCAGGCAGTCGAAGCGGCGCTGCTCATCGTCAAAGGCGCAGCGCAGTTCTCGCGCCGCGCAGTCCACGCTGATGACGCGGCTGTCATCGCAGTAGAGCAGCCGCTGGCCCTGGCAGAGCCCCAGATCAGGGACGTCGCCGCAGCCAAGGGGGCGGGCGCAGTCAGGATCGCAGCCGCTGCCGAAGGCGCAGGTGAGGTCGATGTCCTCTGGGCAGCGGGCCGGATCGCGCTCCAGGACGGAGAGGGTCGAGGGCGGCGCGCGCGTCTGGCTGGGATCGTCGAGGACACACAGGCCCTCGCCGCTGTTGAGGTAGTCCGCCGCGCAGGTCAAGCCGCTGGGGCAGCTTGTCGCGCCGGTGCAGGGCTGAGAGCAGTAGTAAGGCTGGCGGGCGAGGGCCACGTTAAAGGCGTCGATGCAGGCGGCCTCATGGCCGCCGATGTCGCAGCCGCTGCGCCCCGCGATGCAGTCAAAGAGCCCGCCAATCACGGCCTCTTCACAGACACGCTGGCAGCCACTCACGCTCGACGCCCCCGCGTACTCGTAGTTGCAGCCGTAGATCTTGCGGCAGCCCGCCGCGCAGCCCTCGGTGGTGGCCGCCGTGGAGGCCACGGTCTGCGTGGCGCAGCCCAGCGTCGAGGTCGTGCGCACCCCCACGCCCAGATCGATCCGCGCAAAGCAGGACTCGCCGTTGGGATCGCCGGTGATCGTGTCCACGGCAGGGCTACAGCTCGACCACGCGGGGCAGAGATCGCAGTCGCCGGGCATACACACGGCGGGGCCGCCGCTCTCATAGCCGCTGACGAGGTTGCAGTTGAGCGAGGGCGCGCAGTCCGCGCCGCTGGCGCAGGCGTCGCCGAGCTGGCCGCCGATCACCGGCAGGCAGCGATCGGCGCTGAAGCTGGGCGGATCGCTGTCGGCGAAGACCGCCTCAAGGCAGCCCTCCCCCACGCCGCAGCCCTCGCCACACTCAGGGGCGCACAGGTGGCCGCCGCTGGGGGGTAAGCGCAGGTTGACGCAGGCCCGCTCGCCCTCGAAGGGCGCCCGCGTCTGCTGGCAGACGACGATCTCAATGGCCGCGCCGCTGGGCCGCGCGCAGCGCAGCGTCTCCAGGCGCTTGAGGACGTCATAGGTCCGCCCGCTCTCCGAGGTCACGGTGTACGCTTGATCAAAGACGCGCCCGCTCACACAGCGGATCAGCTCTAGGCTGCCCTCGGGGCAAGGGGCTTGGCAGCGCCGATTACAGCCGTCGCCGTCCTCTGTGTTGCCGTCATCGCAGGCCTCACCCGCTTGGACCTCGCCATCCCCACACACTGGGCGCAGGCGCACCTCCACGGGGGCGCGCGCGATGACCCCCTCGGGCGTCGATGACAGCTCTAAGGCGTCACCGCAGGCACCAAGGAGGAGCGCCCAGCCCCAGATCACGCGGCGATCATTCACAGCGGCCTCCAATCCCACAGCGCAGGCTCTCACAGCGCGCGTGGCCCGCGCAGGGGGCGCCGAGGGGCGCCGATCCGCGCGCATGGCACGCCTCGCCGAAGGCCGTCTCCATGCAGCCCAGCGGCGCCGGGCACGCCTCACAGCCGCCACGAACCGCCACGGCCACGCAGTCGGCGAGGCAGCGTGAGGGCGCGCCCTCATAGGCGCCGACGGCCATCACGGACAGGGGGGAGGCGTCGAGCGCGGCGGCGGGGATCAGCGGCTGGCCCGGCGTAAAGCCCGCCTCGTCGCCGACGCCGACCCCGCCGGGGAGGCAGCGCAGGGCGTAGGGGCGCGCCTGGGGGGCGCACTCCAGGCCGCCAAAGCGGTTGGGCGCGCAGGCCACCCAGCTCACCTCGCCGGTGAGGACCTGGAAGCGCCCGCCTTGGTCTGGGCTGAACGTCGCCCCCGCGCCCACGTAGCCCAAGATGGCCTCGGCCTCGCCCAAGCCCTCGCTGTCAGGGCCGCAGAGGAGCGCGCAGCCCACGGCGTGGGCGATCCCCTGGGCCTCGCAGCGGGCTTGAAAGCCGCTCGCGCTCAAGGCGGCGACGCTGACCTCTTGGGGGAACTCCTCGGTGAGGATGCAGCCGATGAGGAGCGCGCCGATCAAGGGCGCGCCGCGCCGCGCCGCGCTCAAAACACGCCCCCCACGCCCAAGCCCGAGGCGGCGTTGAAGGTGGGGCTGGGCTGGGCTGGATCAGCCTCGCCGCCCCAGGCCCACCACAGCAACGCCACCAGCGCCGCGCCGCCCGCCCCCGCCGCGAGGCCCCGCGCGGTCATCTGCTTGCCCAGGAGCGCGCCGCGCGCTTGATCATAGGCGCGCTGATCGCCGCGCGCGTTGGCCTCGCCCAGCGCCTCACGATCCGCGTCGGCGGCGGCGTCGTAGTAGAGCACGCCGCCGACGAGGGCGGCGCTGAGGCCCATCAAGAGC
Source organism: Myxococcota bacterium (assembly GCA_018813065.1). GTDB lineage: Bacteria > Myxococcota_A > Bradymonadia > UBA7976 > UBA1532 > JAHJCH01. Next base: position 4,184 of record JAHJCH010000186.1, on the reverse strand, counting down.
CAAGGCCCCGCCCCCGCGCTGATCGGCTGCGCTGGCAGGCGCACCTCTGGGTAGATCCGCGGCGGGGTGGCGCCGATCTGCGGCGCGGGCGCGTCGCAGAGCCGCCCGCCCTCTAAGAGCCGCGCCTCGGCGCGCCAGATCTTGTCCGCCGTTGAGGCGCGCCGCGCCGCGTTGTAGAGCGCTTGGGGATCTTTACAGGGCGCGGCCCAGGCCAGCGAGGCCCACAGCACGCCCAAGAGCAGCGCGCCTCTCACGGTGTGCCCTTGGGGCTGAGCAAGGCCGCGCCGTCGGCCTCGCGGCGCAGCTCAGGTAAGAGCGAGCGCTTGAGGGCGAAGAGGCGCTCAAACTGGGCTCGCTCAGCGGCGTCGGTGTAGAGCAGCTGAGGGCGCACACGATCCCCGTCGAGCTTGAGCGCGTCGAAGTCATAGAAGCGCGTGCGCGCCGCCTCCGGCGCGGGCTCATCCGCCCAGGCCGACGAGATCAGCGCCCACGACGCGGCGCAGATGAAGATCGCTCTCATGGGGACGCCGCCTCCTTGGGCCGACACTGCGAGGGCAGACGATCACGGTAATAGAGCAGCTCATCAGGCCACGCCTCGCCCTCGAAGGCCCAACGCTGCCAGTCCTCGCCCAAGGCGGGCGTGGCCGCCTGAGGGGCGAAGACCTCCCCCACCCGCGCGCCTTGGATCTCACGCCGCAGGGCCTCCCCCTGCGCCTCAAGCACGTCGATGAGCAGCTCATCGCGGGCGTCGGAGAGGTAGGTGAGGGTGTCATCGAGGGCCAGCAGGGTCTGGCGGGTGGCGCGCTCGACGCGGGCCGCTTGGGCGCCCGCCAAGCCCGCCCCCGCCGCCTTGGCCTCATCCAGTGGGCGGGCCAAGGTCCGCGACAAGGTGGCCAAGCGCCGCCGCTCCGCCTCCACGGCGGCCTCCTCCGCCAAGGCGCGCGCCACCGGCGGCTGGGCGCGGAGCAGGCGGCGCAGCTGGACATGGAGCGGGCCGCCCTCAACCAGGTAGGGCCGCGCTTGAATCGCCTGGCCCGCGCGCAGGGCGCTCGCCGCCGCCTCCAGCTGCCCTCTGTGGATCAAGTAGGTCTGCTGCAGGGCGTCCAGCTCGGCCCGGCCCTCGGTGTAGCGACACAGCCCCAGCAGCGCCGCGCCACGGATGAGGTGCAGCTCTGGGTGATAGGGGTGGCGTATCAGCGGCGAGCGCGTGGCGTGGAGCGCGCCCAGCGCGCGGTGCATATCACCCCGGAAGAGGTGGGCGAGGGCGGCCTCGAACACCGCTTGGCCCAGCTCCGGGGCGTCGGGCGGCAGCCGCCGGTAGTAGTAGAGCGCCACCTCGAAGTCGCCCACCTCATAGAACAGGCGCGCCAGGCCCATTAACGCCAGGCGCCGGGCCTCTTGGACGACGGCGCGGGCGCCCTGGGGGCTGACCTCGGCCTCCTCGATGGCCGCGCGGAGGTGGCCTGAGGCGCGGCGGAGATCGTTGAGCGGCGGCGTGAGCCAAGCGACGGCCATGAGGTGCTGGGCGGGGGCGTAGGCGGGGCCGCCTGGGGCCACCCGCGCCAGGGCGGTCAGCGCCCATTGGGGTTGACCACTGGCGAGGAGCGCCTGCCCAGCGATGAACGCCTCAAGGCTCAGGTGCGCGGGGCTAAGGCCCCCCTTGTCGGCGCCCTCCAAGGCGGCGAGGGCCAACACCGGCGGCGGCGCGCCGCGCAGCGACAGCGGATAGAGATCGAGGGCGGCGGCGCGCTTGGCGGGCTGCGCGCTGTTGAGCAGCAGCGCCTCAACGAGCACGGCGGTGGACAGCCTCGGCAGCGCCGCCTCCGCCAAGGCCACGGCCAAGGCCACGCGCCCCTGGTCGGGGCGCCACGCCTCCAGGCCGCTGAGATCTTGACCAAGCAGCCCGATCAGCGCCGTCAAGAGGAGGCTCATCGCCGCCACCCCACGCCCAAGAGCAGCTCCGCGCCCAGGCTGATCGAGGCGTCTCGCCGACGCTCCGCCAAGGCCCGCGCCTCAAAGCGCAAGAGCGCTGCGGCGCCGAGGAGCAGATCCAAGGACGTGGCGGCGGCGACGGCGGGGGCGACGTAGCCCTCGCCCGCCGCGTTGGCGCGCCATCGCCCGCCAAGGCCAAGCCCGAACGCTTGGCGATAGCCCCCCAGCGTCGCCTGGAGGAGCGCCACCTTCCCCCTCAGCGGCTCGACCTTGATCCAACCCTCGGCGGTGAAGCGCAGCGCGTCGGCGAGGGGCTCGTCCTTGGCTAAGAGCCCCCCGCTTGAGAGGAAGTCGTAGAGGGCCGTGCGCCGCGAGAGGCCCTCGGCGTAGGCCCCCGAGGCCTCCACGCGCCAATGGTCGTTGAGGGCCAAGGCCAGCCAGCCGCCGCCTAAGAGCTGGGTCGAGAGGGGCTCGCTGGGCACGCCCCCCGCGTAGAGCCCGATCTGAAAGGCGTCGCCGCCGCTGGGCCTCGCCTGGGCCACGCCGCAGCACAGGAGCGCCAAGATCACGCCGCGCCCGCGGCTCATCGCGCGCCCGCCAGCGGCCCGCCCAAGTAATAGCTCCAACCCAAGGAGATCTCCGTCGGGGTCAACGCGCCGCCGTCGAGGCGCTGAAAGGCGGCCTGGCGCAGCTCTACGCGTAGGCTGCCGCGCGCGCTGAGGTGCGCCTCAAAGCCCAGACCAAAGAGCGCCTCGGCGCGGGCCGCCGGTGCCCCAGCGTCGGCCTCCACCCAGGCCGCGCCGAAGCCCGCCAGGAGGTGACCGCGCAGATAAAGGATCTCACCCCCAAGCCACCACGCCTTGGCGGAGAGGGCGGTCCAGTTGGCGCTGACTTGGCCGTAGCCCAGCGCGTGGTCCTTGAGCGTGACGCGGACCTCTCCGCTGTCGCCTTGGCCCACGCGGCGGCGCAGATCGCGATCGATTGAGAGGGGGCCGATGAAGGCGCCCGACACCTCTAACATCAGGCTTTCATTAAGGAATCTTCCAAATCGCCCGCCCACGGGGAGATCCACCGTGAAGGGGTCATTGGCGATCATGCCGATAAAGGGTGTCAGCGCCCAGCGCCCAGCGCGCTCGTAGGGGAGCCGCTGGATAACCACGATGTCATCTTGATCAGCCCAGCCGAGTGAGGCCCCATGAGCCGAGGTCAAGCTCAGCCACAGCGCGAAGGTGATGTGATGCATAGCAACGCGAATCAGTAATCAAGCTGGCAGCAGATCACAAGGATAAAGCGCGCCTCTGGGGCCTCACGGCGCCCCTCGCGGCGCGCGGCGCCTCAACGCAGGGTGGCTCGGCGGCCTCGCTCAAGGCCCGATGAGGATGCTGTCTTGCGTCTCGTGTTGCGCTGTGGGTATAAACCGGCGTTTTTTCATCGGAGAGCGTCATTGTCACTCCTGATCAGCGCCTTTGAAGGATTTTCGGACCAGGATTTTGAGACCTACGCTTCGGCGCGCTGGTCGAATAATCGCTACAACCTCCCCCGCATGAAGGTCAAAGAGCGCCTCACCGCCTTGGCCCGCGCGGCGCTGCCCACTCTAGAGGGTTGGTCCTTGGACGCCTCCAGCGAGATCCCCGATGTCTGGAATGGCCGCAGCGTGCAGGATCAGTGGGTCTATCTCATCCGCGATGCCTCCGCCCGCGCCCGCCTTGAGCCACTGTTGAATCAAAAGCAGAGCTTGATGGCGCAGGTCCAAGATCCCGCTCAGCATCACCAACACCTCATCTTGGGCCTGCGCTTGGATGTGGAGGGCCTGGCCTTTGGTCTGTGGCTGCACGCCCATGCGGCGGTGGACCGCGCCCATGTCCTCGCCCGCGCGGCGGCGGAGCCCGAGGGCCTGGCCGCCGCGCTGGCCCCCCTTGAGATGGCGCCCTCCGCGCTCCTGGCGCGGCTGCGCGTCGCCGCCATGGAGCCCTGGCTGTTCGTCGGTGAGCGGCTCCCCCGTGATGAGGTCGAGGCGCTTGGGGGCGACATTGAGGCGCGCGTCGCCGCCCAGCTTGAGGCGCTCAGCGGCCTCTGGCGCTTCGCCGCCTGGGATGAGGCCCATGATCACGGCGCGGCCTTGGCGCAGCTGAGCGCCCTGGAGGCGGCCCGCGCCGCCCGCGCGGTGACGCTGGCCCAGCAACAAGAGGTCGCCGAGGCCGAGCGCGCGCAGCGCCAGGAGGAGGCCATCGCCCGCGCCCAGGTGCGCCAGG
>JAHJCH010000185.1 GCA_018813065.1 Myxococcota bacterium | reverse complement strand
GCCGTCGCCCGCGTCGCCGCCGCCGCCGCCGCCGCCGCCGCTGCCCGCATCGCCCGCGTCAACGCCAATGTCAGGGTTCGTGTTGTTGCCACCACCCGAGGCTGTGTCATCACAGCCGATCATGCCCGTGGTGGCGATCAGGAGAGCCCAAAGGCTCAGTTGGGTTGCTTTCTTCACTCTTCCTCCGTCTCGTCTCTTGTGGATTTTTTGCAGTCAGATTGAACGATTCTACTCTAAAGCCACGAAGGCCGCCAAGCTCCGAACGCGGGTCGCGCTGGCGCTGAGGAGGCCTTGGCCTCCACGGCTGTAGTTGATCACCTGCTGACCATCAAAGAGGACCATCAAGCCATCGCTGAAGATGCCGGAGGTCAGCGGCCCAAGGGTCTTGACGCGGGTCAAGCCATCGACCTCGATGAGGCCGTTGCTGAGCTGACCCAAGCCCTCCTCGCTGGCGATCCAGAGGGTGCCTTCGACGAAGAGGAGATCCGTGGGCATAAACGCGGAGGGGTAAGGCACCGGCGCGGCGAAGGCGGGGTTCTCCTCTAAGTCGCGCGCGGAGATTTCATAGATCGTGCGGGTCTTTACATCGGCTGTATAGAGCTTGCCGCCCGCCGGATCGCCCTCGATCTCGCTGAGCACGCCGCCGATCTCCACGTCACTGACGATGGCGTCGCCGCCGTCCTCGATGGCGACAGGATCGAGGAGCAGCAGACGCCCGCTGGCGGTGCTGATCGCCAAGCGCGCCTCAGACAGCCCCGTGAAGTCCGCCGAGAGCCAGGCGACGTCCAAGGCGCCGACCACCTGCGCCACGGCGGTGGTGCGGATCACCTTCAACGTGACCGGATCGATCATCGAGACGCTGCCTTCGCCAGCGTTGATCGCCCAAATGACGCCATCGCCGAGGGCCAGGCCCTGCACCCCCAAGCCCGTGGGGATCACCCGCTGGAGCTGAGGGGTGCCCGCCAAGGTGACGACGGCGACGCCCGCAGAGCCCGGCACGCCGATAAAGGCGTAGCGGTTGTTGGGGCCGATGATGAGGCCGCCCGCGCCGAAGCCCAAGTTGACCTCCGCCACCGGGCGCAGGCGCATATCGCCGTCACGCTCATAGGCGAAGGAGGTGAGCCGGCTGAGCCCCGAGGCGTTGGTGCTGACCGCCGCCAGGACAGGCGAGCCGCCCTCCACGATCCGCACGATGAAGTCACGGCTGCGCCCCAGGTTGGTGAGGGGTGAATCGGCGCTGATGCGCAGGTCATAGTCGCCCGCGTCAAAGTAGGTCGGCTCGAAGGCGCAATCGACGTACTTGAGGGCCACCTCGTTGGCGCCCGCGCTGACCTCGCACTCAAATCCACTGGGTGGATACACGTTGACGCTGACAGGGCCATCGTAGGTGGTCACGCCGTTGTTGATCTCACGCACGCCAGAGCGGATCTCGACGCGGAAGCTCAGCGGCTCGCCCTCGCGGCCCTCGATGATGTCGCCAGCGTACTCGATTTGAGGCTTGCTCCCCGTCACGTCAAAGCTCACGAAGCTGTCAGCGTCGGCGCCGTCCTTATCCACGACCGTGACGAAGACGTTAAACCGCGTGGCGGCGGTGTAGGTGTGGCGAACCTCTGTCTCGCCTGTCAACTCAGTGTCATCGCCCATATCCCAAGTGATCTGGGCGGGGGGCAGATCACCGGCGACGTCATCAACGATCGCGCGGAAGATCACCTCTTGGTTGATCTCAGGATCGGACGGGTCCATCTCAATGCGGACCGTCGGCGCGCGATTGGTGACCTCAATCAGGTGCGTCTGACTGTCTTGGCTGCCATCAACATCTAAGACGGTCAAGGTGACTTGATAAGTGCCGTTATCTTGCCAGCCATAGGCATAAACAGGCTCTTCTGTCTCATGGAAGCCGGTGTCATCGCCCATATCCCAAATGTAGGTCACGATGGGGTCCATCTCATGGCCGGGCGCGCTGGCGCTGGCGTCGAGGACGAGATCAACGCCCTCCTCGATCTGCTCTTGCTCGCCGGGGTAGACCGCGATCCAGCCCGCGGTGGGGACCACGTCCAAGACGCGGATGACGTGCTGGAAGGTGTCAGTGGAGTCCTCATCATGGACGGTCAGGGTGATCGTAAACTCAGCGACGTCGCCCTCGCCGCTGAAGGCGTGGGTGATCTGACGCTGATCGGCGGGCACGGTCACGGGGTCCGTGCCGTCGCCGAAGTCCCAGGTCAGCTCGGTGAGCTGATCCGCGTCGCCGCCAGCGCGGGTGAGGGTGGCCTCGAAGGTGACCTCTTGGCCGTCCACGGCGTTATCGGGGCCGTCAAAGTGGGCGATGGGCGCGATGTCGCCGATCTCGACGTTGAAGCAGTGTTGGCTCTGGCTGTCCTCGTCCTCGACGGTGAGGCAGACATTGTAGACGCCGTTATCAGGGTAAGTGTGCGTGGGGGCTTGACCCTCAGCCGTCGCGCCGTCGCCGAAGTCCCAAGCGAAGCGCGTGAGGGGATCGCTGGTGCTGCCAGGCGCGGTCTGGCCGATGGTAAAGCGCACCGCCTCACCCTCTATGGGCGCGGCGGGCGCGGCGATGCCGATCCCCACCACGTCGATGATCGGATCGACCTCGGTGACCGTCACCGTCGTCGTCACCTCGCAGAAGGAGTCCGCGTCGTTGACGCGCAGGTTGACGGTGTAGCTGCCCGCGTCGGCGTAGACATGGCTGGGCGCCTCCAGGGTGGCGCCCGCGGCGCTGAGGCCGTCGCCGAAGTCCCACTCAAAGGTGACGATGGGCTCCACCAGGGAGCCCGCCGCGGTGCCCGCCGCGCTGAGGATCAATGAGACGCCCTCTTCGATCTCATAGGGGCCGCCGAGCTGGCAGGTGGGCGTGACGTCGGTGATCGTGATCTCGATGAGCGTCGAGGCGGTCTGCCCGTTGCCCGCGGTGATGCGCAGCGTCACGTAATAGGTGCCGTTGGGGATGTCTGTGTCATAAGGGAGCGTGACCTCATCGGCGCCGATGACATCAAAGAAGCTGTCGTTGTTGATGTCCCAGGCGTACTCGACGATGCCGCCCGCCGTGGGGGAGGCGAAGCTGGGAGAGGCGTCGAGGATCAGCTCCACGCCCTGCTGCACCGAGAAGGGGCCGCCCGCGTCGGCGACGGGCTCAGCGACGACGCTGAAGCTGGCTTGCTCCTCGACCCGCGCGCCCGCGCAGTCCTCGGCGAAGACGCGCACCTCATAGTCCCCCGCCTCTTCAAACAGCTGGTTGTGGAACAAGAAATCCCACTCGGTCCAGCCCTCGCCGTTGTTGTAGCGGTAGTCCGCGCCTTGGTTCATCGCGCAGTTGCGCGCGTTGATCTGGAAGTCCACCTGCGCCACGCCGGTCGCCCCGCCCTCTTCAAGGGGGGCGTCACAGCCGTTGACGTCACAGGCGAACACCAAGATCGCCGTGGTGATGGCCTCCGCCGCAGGCGTCGTCGTGCTGAAGACCATCTCTTGAGCGTTACCACAGTCATCGGCGACGCGGATGATCTGATCACGCTGACACTCGTCCAGGCGCGCATCCTCTTCCACGGTGGGGTTTGGATCTTGAGCGTCATCGACCTGGTAGTTTAGGTTGACGGGGTTATCCGTACATGAGTACAGCGCCATCAGGGAGGCTTCGTCGAAGGTGACGACCGGGAAGGCGCGATCCAGGCGGAAGGTGACGCTGTCCTGCACGGCGGCGCCGCCCTCGGGCGTGACCCGCACCAGCAAGGTCACCGAGGCGGCGTCCTGGAGCATAAACTCCGGGATATAGATCATCTGCTCAAAGGCGCCGCCGACCTCAGGGGAGATGTAGTTGTCTTGATAGACCACATCTGGGCCGTTGAGCGCCTCAACAACAAGCAGTGTTGAGGGCGGAGCTTGAAGGTTGAGGAGAACCTCAAGGTCCATAAAGTTGGGCGGAGGCTCAAACCCTGGCACGCCGCCAAGGAAGATTTCCCCTCCGTTGTTTACACAGGCGTTGCTCTCTGGAGACAAAATCTCGACAGATGTTTGAGCGTGGACCTGGAAAGTGAAGAGGGCAAGGGCGATTCCCACGACACGCATAATTACGATTTCTCTCCATGGTTCATCGGCGCGAGGCTGAAAGAGTACAGACCCCATCTTAAGCAAGCAAGGCGCGTATGAGCGTGCACGCTCGCCGCTCCACCGCGGCCTTTTTAGCATCCATCTTGGGGGAGAAGAAACCCTGATGACCCCTCATAACGATGGGCTTGACGCGGAGCACACCTTCGGCTGAGATCGCGGCGCGCCAGATTGGTGAGCGTCGCCCTCATTGAGCACAGCGCGTTTTTCCAGATGCGTGGATCTTTAATGCGCGCCGCGCCTCTCGACGGTTGAAACCTCACCAAAAGATTCCATAACATTCAGCGGCGATTTCCTGGAGAGAGTGACGTCCATGACTGTAATCCTCAAGCTGCGAAGGGTGCTCTACCTCGCGCTCTTCTTACTCCCGCTGGCCTGTGATGATGGGGGCTCTTCAACCACCCCCGATCCCGTGAAGGACGGCGAGGTCGATGAGGCCGATCAGGGAGAAGACATCACCCCCGATGAGGGCGTGATCCCCGACGAGGGCGTGCTCCCCGACGAGGGCGTGATTGGAGACGTAGGCCCCATCGTTGACGCGGCCCCCCCCTGCGCCTGCGGCGCCGAGGACTGCCAAGACACCCTCAACTGCGCCAGCGTCGAGCCCTGTGAGCGCGACGATCAGTGCGCCGGCGCGTTGATCTGTGACGGCGCGACGAGCACCTGCGTCGATGGCTGCGCGGATGACTCTGGGTGCCTCGCCACCCCTGAGACGCCCGCCTGCTTCGAGGGTCGCTGCTATGGCTGCTTAGAGGATGATCACTGCGAGGGTGCCCTGGTTTGCGATCCAGAGACACGCGGCTGCGTCGAGCCCGCCAGTTGTGAGGTACACTCAGACTGTCTTCCCGGTCGCGTATGCCATAATGATGCGTGTGATGATGCCTTCGATTGTCGCTTGGATGCCTTTAGCTGCCCCGGCGAGCTGAGCTGCGTCGAGGACAGCGGCGAGTGCGCCCCCGCCACCGAGGGCTGCGACAGCGATGAGGCGTGCGGGCTGTATGAGCTGTGCGGCGCCCGAGGCTGTGAGCGCTGCGCGCGCGATAGCGACTGCGCGGGTGATCAGCTTTGCCTCGATGGCCGCTGCGTCGAGGGTGAAGGCTGTACAAATGACGAGGATTGCTGGGGCGCGCGGGTCTGCGAGGGGCGCGTCTGTCAAGCCCCCGCCTGCGTCGATGATGCCTTTGAAGGCAATCAGAGCTTGGAGGCGGCCGTGGCGCTCTCTCAGCAGGTCTATCGCGATCTGAGCAGCTGCGCCCCCGACTTCTTCGCCGTCACCGTCCCCGAGGGGCGCACCGCGATGGTGCTCGCCCGTCAACAGGCGCGGGGCTTTGACCTGGCGCTCAACGCGTACAATGAGGCGGGTGATCTCCTCAGCCACGCCGACACCGGCAGCTTGGTCGAGGCCCTCATCCTTGGCCCTTACCCCACGGACAAGCGCGTCATCGTTGAGGTCACCCAGGTCGCCTTCGCTGGCGGCGCCTATGATCTCGAGGTGTATGTCCAGCAAGATCCCGAGGCCTGCGTCGATGACGCCGGTGAGCTGGGCGCGGGCGATGACACCCCGCTGACGGGGATCTATCTGCGTGGGCGCAACCAAGAGGGCTTCGGCGAGCCCCTCAATCAGCGGATGTGCGCCGGTGATGATGACTACATCTGCTTCTATCTCGGCCGCGAAGAGCTGACCGTGCGGGCGGAGATCGTCCTGGGCAACCCCACGCTCAAGGCCAGCCTCTATGACGAGGACGGTCAGCAGGTGGAGGGCGTCGAGGGCAGCTGGGTGCGCGGCGGCCAGTCGCGCCACCTTGAGTACACCAACCGCAGCTCGGGCGAGTTCTGTATGCGCGTCTACGCCGAAGAGGGCGGCGGCGCTTATCGGCTGACCTTCAGCGCGCTCAGCAGCAGCGCCCTGGCCGCCTGTCAGGACGCCACCTTCATCGATCAGCTGCCCTACAGCAGCGGCGTCGTCACCCTTGAGGGCACCCACGCGCTGACCGCCAGCTGCGGCGCCAGCGATGGCCCCGAGGGCGTCTACCCCTTCTCCATCGATCAACCCCAGCTGCTCGTCGCCCGCGTGACGGGGCGCGCCAGCGGCTCTTTGGGGGATCCGATCCTCTCCGTGCGCCAGAGCTGCCCGCTCAGCGCCACAGAGCTGGCCTGCGCCTCCAACTACTATGAGCCGGATAACCCGCTCTTCCCCATCCTCAACCCCGTTGAGCTGCGCGTCGGCCTCGTCGAGCCGGGTGACTACACCTTGATCGTGGACGGCAACATGCCCATCGGCGAGCGCGCCGACTACGCCCTTGAGGCGGAGCTGCTGCCCCTGCCTGCGGCCCCCGCCCATAACACCTGCCAAGCGGCGCAGGTCGTGGCGCTCAACCCCAATGGCCTGACCGACCTCGAGGTCAACCTCGCCCGCGCCACCGATGACATGATGGGCTGCTTCGGCCAAGGCGCCCCCGACGCGGTGTATCAAGTTGAGATCCCCCAGGCCGCGCACGTCCGCGTCCAGGCCACCGCTGACTTCGCCGTAGGCGCTTACCTCGTCGCCGCCTGTGATGGCGTCAGCCCCGTCGCCTGCGGCTATGGCTTTGAGCAGGATGTCCCCGCGGGCACCTACTACCTCGTCGTCGATGGCGCCAATGACAACAGCCGTGGCCGCGTCACCGTGCGCGTCGAGATCGACTCCGCCGCCGACGCCCCCGTCAATGAGACCTGCGATGACGCCCTCGCCCTGGGTGAGGCGGGCGCTTGGATGGACGGCACCACCCTCGGCGCCGCCAATGACTACAACCTCGATCAAGGCAACGCCTGCACGGGCTACAACACGCGCTCAGGCGACGTGGTTTACAGCCTGACGGCCAACGCCGGGGATCGCGTCTATGTGGAGGCGGCCCCTGAGCTGGGCTGGGACATGGCCCTGTACGCCGCCACCAACTGCGCCAGCCTCAACCAGTGCGTCGCCGGCAGCGACGGCGCGCTCACCGAGTCGCTTGTCTTCTCCATGCCCCAAGGTGAGGTGAAGATCATCGTCGATGGCGCCAACGGTGAGCAGGGCGACTTCCAGATCCGCTGGGGGATCGCCGAGTGTGAGCGCGACGAGGACTGCGCGGGTCACTGCGTCGATTACACCTGCGCCCCATGAACAAGGCGACCCTCAGCTTCGGCGGCCTGATCGCCGTCATCGCGGCGATCCTCTTTGGCTTGCAGATGAACTCAGCGCCCAAGGCGCCGCCGCCCACGATCCCTGACGCGGGGCAGCCTGCGCCAGCCTCGCCCGTCGCGCTGCCCCCGCTGGCGCGCCTCGACGCGTCGGGTCCGCCGCCGGTCATCGACCTTGAGTACATTCAGCATCATGGCCTGGTGAACCAGGAGATCCGTTGGTTGGATGAGGGCCTGCCCAAGCGTGACTGGCGCCGCCTCCCCGATGAAGGTGCTTGGCCTACGTTTATGGCTTTTGAGCAAATCAAGGTGTCGTGGAAGGTGGAGAAGGGGCGGATCGTCGGCGCGCTGATCGATCTCCCTGACAACGCCTTTGGCGCCACCCTCGCGGGGCTGACCCCGCCCTTCTACGGGCAAGGGGGGCACCTGCCCCACCTCGAAGACATCCCCAGCCCCGCTGAGGGCGAGTTTGAGACCCCCGGCGGCACCATGAAGTATCGCTGTGAGATGAACAACAACGCCCCCAGCGGCCCCAAGCGCTGCGACTTCGATCTCATCGAGTAGCCACCACAGCCCACCAAGACCCCAGCGCCCACTGAGCGAGGCCGACGATGATCAGCGCGGCGCGAAATCAGGGGGCGTAGAAGCGCCCAAGCTCGATGGGGCTGGGGAAGTACATCTCCACACGGCGGGAGGCGGAGAAGCGGCTGGCGGGGCCAGTCAAGCCGCCCGTGAGGAGGACCACGCCGTGCTGCAAGAGCGTGGCGTTGTGCATGGCGCGGGGCTCGCTGAGGCTGCAATCGCTGGTGAGCATATAGGTCGCCAGGTGCGTCGTCAGCCCCGTGGCGGGATCACGGGCGTCCGTCTGAAGCCGCACCGCGACGTTGTAGAGGTTGCCCCCCAGCATCCCACCAGAGACGAGGACATCCCCCTCCTTGAGCAAGGTCGCTTGGCCCCGCCCCTGCGGCGCGGGCAGCTCCCCCGAGTCCGCCTGGAGGCTGCTGAACTGGCCGTTGAAGATCTCCACCTTGCGATAGCCTCCCTCCCCCGCCGCGTCCGTGTGCCCGCCGATGAAGAGCACCTGGTTGCCGTCATCGATCAGCGTCGAGGTCAGGCCCCAGCGCCCCACAGGGAGCGCCGCGCTGGGCAGGCGGATAAAGCAGCCGTTCTCTGGCGCCGCAGGCACGCCGTCGGGGCAGCTCTGGCTGGGGTTGATGGCGAAGACCTCGATGCTGTTGAGCACCGCGTCGCCCACGCCCAAGCCCCCCGCGAGGACCGCGTTGCCCATCCCGTAGGCCTCCGCCGCGAAGCGCGCCCGCGCCTCTTGCAGCGGGCGCTGGGGGAGGAACTGACGGTTGGCGGGGAAGTAGCGCAGGGTCGTCGTCAGCGGCGCGCCGTCGCTGCCAAAGCCGCCCATGATCAAGGCAGAGCCGTCGCCAAGCCGAACCGCTTGGTGGTGATAGCGGGCGAACTCCGCCCCCAGCGGCTGCGGGGCCACCAGCGGCTCGACGATCGCCGCCCCCTGGGCGTCAAAGCGCACCAGCGAGGCGCTGCTCATCAGCTGCATCATGCCGCCACCCAGCACGCCGCTGGCCCCGCCCACGAGCAGGATCTCGTCATTGGGCAGCAGCGTCGCCGTGTGGAAGGCGCGCCCCTGAAGGAGCGTGGCGCTGGCCTTGGAGAAGCGGCTGCTGTCGGGCTCAAAGATCTCGATGCTGTTGTAAACCCCGACGAGATCACCCAGCTCATTGACCTGGCCGCCGCCGATGAGCACCACGCGGCCATTGCTCAGCCGCGTCGCCGTGGCCCCCACCCGCGCCTCATGCGTGTCCTCATTGAGCGTGGCGTCAGAGATGTAGCTGCTGCCTTGGTTGAGCGCCACGCAGTTGGCCCGCCCGACCTGGAAGGCCACGGTCTGATCCTCGCCCTCCTTGACCTCAAAGATCGCGCTGGCGCCATAGAACTGGAGGCTGGAGGCGCCGCTGGCGTCGGTGTAGAGCCCTCGGGCCAAAAGGCGGAAGGGCGTGTCATAGGGGAGGTTGGTGAAGCTGGCGCGCTGCTCGGCCAGCGAGACCGTCTCCATCTGCTCCGCCTCAGGCACGCCCTCCAGGTTGACCAAGATCATCTCGATCTCATTGGCTGGGCCGTCGGCGCGCAGCAAGTTGGACTGATCGAGCTTCGCCACCGCGTCACGGTGGCTGTAGAGCACGATCTGTAGGTGTGTCTCCTCTGCGGGCTGGCAGCTCCAAAGCGGCAGCGCCGCAGCCAGCGTCATCAAGGTGAGGATCGCGCGCGTCATCTCAGTTCCCCCACCGCACCGTGGCGTCGTAGTGATCTTGGGTGGCGTCTTCATCAAGCAGCAGGTAGCCCGCCGTGGCGGTCCCGCCGATCACAGCCGCCCCGGCGATGGTCCAGACCCACCAGGCCCCATACCAGGGCTCGCGATCATCGTCGTTGCGCTTGGGCGGCGGCGTCGTGCCTAAGAGGTCATCGCCCATGGGCTTATCATCGGGCATGGGCGGCAGCGCGGCGATGGGCGTCGAGGTGGAGGCGGGCTCATCCACCTTGGCGGGCGGCGGGGCGGCGCCGCTGACATCCACCTTGCCCACCACCGCCCGCTCCGTGGGGAACTCCAAGGCGGCGGCCTCGATGGCGCGGGCGAAGCGCGCGGCTTGGACGAACACGCTCGCCAGCCGCGCGCCGAAGGTGAAGTCCTCGAAGGGGATCACCTGCTTTTGGGCCACACCATACATAAAGGCCACCAAGGTGAAGCTCTCGCCCTCAGGCCGCAGGAAGCCAACAACCACATAGTCCGCCTGCGTCTTCTTGGCGATGGCCTCGGCCTTCTCGCGGAAGGCGAAGTCGATGTCCCCTTGGTGGGCCAGGGCGGTGAGCGAGGCCGCCTCGGCGTCGCTGACCTTCTCGGCGGGCTTGGGGCCAAGGACCGCCTTCAACTCCAGGCTCACCTCCTTGACCTTCTTGCTCTTGACCTGGACCTTCTTGGCCGCCAGCCCCGCCTCGGCGTGCGCCGCTTGGATGTAGTGATCGCCTCGGACCAGCCCCTCCAAGGTCAGCGGGGAGACGCCGCGCTCCACGCCATCGACCTTGATCGTCGCCCCCGGCGGCGTGGTGATCACCTTCAACCCGCCGGGCTTCTTCTTGAGGAGCTTCTTCTTCTCCTTGGCGTAGATCGACTTGGCCTTCGCGGTGTACTCATCCATCGGCTCCCCCTGCGGGACCACCGCGATGACCGCCTTAAAGAGCCGCTTGGCGTCAACATCAAAGCCCAGATCTGCGGAGACAGCCCCGAGATAGCCCATCGTCTCAAACAGCGCCTCTAGCTTGCTGATCGAGGCCAGCCCCTCCTCATAGAGCTTGAGCGCCAAGAGGAGCTTCTCATGGGCGTCCTTGGCTTGCCCGGCCTTGAGGGCCTCCTTGGCGGCGACGCGCAGGTTCTCTGCTTGCTCGATGCGGGGGTCAGCCTCGCCGGCTGAGATCGCCGCGCTGCGCGCCGCGTCGGTGCTGATGACGCGCTTGCCGCTGAGGAGCTGCTTGCGCGTGGACTCATCAAACTTCTCGGAGAGCAGCCCGCCGCCTGCGCCGTCCTTGGCCTTGATGGGAGAGAGCCACACCTTCGGTGGAGGCATCTGAGCGAACGCTGTCAGCGGCAACCCAAAGAGGATTTGAAGCGCCGCCAGCGTCGCGGCGGTGGTGGCGGTCGAGGCGCGCCGAACACGCATGGGGAGGCTCCTTGATAAAGAACGGCGGCCAGTATCACGGCTCCCTGTGAGAAGTCAAACAGGCCCGTCTTTCAAGGGCTTGGCTCAGCTGAGGCGCGCGCAGAGGGCCTCAAAAAGGGGGCGGCGAGAGGGGGCAGTGGTGCCCGCGCGGATCACTGTGGGCAGGCCTGCGGCTCGATCTCTAAGCGATAAGGCGCCTGCGCCCCGCTGTAGCCATAGACGCGCAGATAAAGCGGCCCCGTCGCTGTGGGCGTAAAGCGCACGGACTCGTCATCTGTCACCGATCTGGAGTAGGCCAAGACCGCCCCAGCGGCGTCCCTTAACTCCAAGTCGAGGTCGCCTTCGCTGTCTTTAAAGCGGAGGTGGGCGTTGAGGGGCGCGTCGGCGCAGACAGGCAGCGTGTACCAGTCCTCGGCGTCGCACAGCGCTCGCCAAGGCGTGCTTGAGCCTGCCGCCATGGGCTGCGCGTCGGCTGAGGCGTCATCCTCCTCGGCGGCGTCCTCCACGCAGGCGCCGTCACAGCCCGTCACGCTGACGCTGAGGCCATAGTCATTCGTCGCGCCCAGGAAGCCATAGACCTTGAGCCCGGCCCAGGTGTCCTCCGCCGCCGTCCATGTCAGCCGCTCATCGTCATCGCTGGAGGCCGACGAGGCCAAGCGCATCTCCGCCGCGTCATAGAGGGTCAGCTCGATGTCCCCCTCGGCGTGGGTGAAGGTCGCGTTGACCTCAAGCACCCCGCCTGCGCACACCGGGATGGCGAACCAGTCTGTGTCCTGACGGCAGATCGCGTGAGGCGTCACGCCGCCGAGGCTCGCCCGCGTCGCCGAGGCTTGGGACTCATTGGGCTCCGATGAATCCGCCGCGCAGGCGACGCAGGCGCCCGCTTGGCACACCAAGGCACCTGGGCAGTCATTATCACGCTGGCATGGGCAGTCATTGAGCGCCACGCTCAAGGCATATTGGTTCGCCGCGCCGCTAAAGCCATAGACGCGCAGGTTGAGCGTCTCATCGGCGTTGGCGGTGTAGCGCAGCGCCTCATTGTCGTCGCTGGAGAGGGCGTTGGTCAGGAGCACATCACCGCGATACAAGCCCAGATCCAGATCGCCATCGGCGTAGCTGAAGCGCGCCTCGACGCTCAACGTGCCCCCCGCGCAGACCTCGACGGCGTAGAAGTCATCGTCCCCCGAGCAGATCGCCAAGCCCTCATAGACCCCCGGCGACAGGGGGCGGGCGGCGGCGATGGCGTCGTTCTCCTCCAAGCCATCATCCACGCACGTCGGGGCCTCACAGCCCGTGATCTCCACCTCCAGGAGATAGTCGCCGCGCGCCTCGGCGTCGAAGCCCACCACCCCCAGCGCGTAGCGCGCCCCCGCCTCACTGCTCCAGGTGATCTCCTCCACCAGCGCGCCCGTCGCCGCGCGCTCGATCAGCCCCTCGGGGCCATAGAGCGCCAGATCCAGATCCCCCTCGCCCTCGTTCAAGCTCAGGCGGGCTGTCGCCGCGCCCCCCGCGCAGACCTCCACGGCGAACCAGTCCTCATCGGCGGGGCACAGCGCGCCGAGGACCAGGGGGGCGGGCAGGGGCCGCGCCGAGGCGGGGGCGTCGTTGTCCTCATGCTCATCCTCCACGCAGGGCGGCGGCGCCACGCAGGCCCCCGCCTCGCAGCGCAGGCCCCCCTCACAGTCGCGATCATCGACGCAGCCACAGGCGGAGAGATCCACCGTCAGCTGATAGTCCGCGGAGGCGCTTGTCTGGCTAAAGACGCGCAGGTAGAGCGGCCCCGCCGCGATGGCTTGGCGCAGGGCCTCGTTGTCTGTGCGGCTCTCGGCCAAGGCCAAGGGGCCATCGGCGCCGCGCAGCTCCAGATCCAAATCGCCCTCGGCGTGGCTGAAGCGCAGATCCGCGGTGAGCACGCCAGCGGGGCAGCCGGGCAGGGTGAACCAGTCCTCATCGTCGCCGCAGAGGCGCCCGCTGATGGGGGCGTTGACGGCGATGGCGCGCGCCGAGGCGGCCTCATCATCCTCCTCCCCCGCGTCATCGACGCACACCGGCGCGTCGCAGCCGATGACCTCAAAGCTCAGGGCGTAGGCGTTCTGCGCGCCGCTGAAGCCCGCCACCTTGAGGTAGAGCCGCGCGGCGGCGGCGGCGATATAGCTGATCTGCTCATCATCCGTCGTCGAGGTGGCGCTGCGCAGGCTGCGCAGATCGGCGCTGTAGAGGGCCATGTCCAGATCGCCCAGCGCGTGAAGGAAGCGCGCGTCGATGACGAGGCGGCCGCCCTCACACAGATCCAGCTCAAACCAGTCCTCATCCCCCGCGCAGATCTGGTAGGCCCCGGCTTGCAGCGGCGCGGCCTCCTGGGGCGCGTCGTTCTCCTCGGCGGCGTCCTCTGGGCAGGGCTGGGGCGCGGCGCAGGCGCCGCTCTGGCAGGTGTAGCCGACGGGGCAGTCACGATCGAGGGCGCAGGCGCAGCCCTCGACGGCGATCTCTAAGTCATAGGCGTTGGGCTCGCCGTAGATGAGCAGCCGCGCGGCGCTGGCCCGCGTCGCCGACCAGCGCACCTCCTCGCGATCCGTCACCCCCACCGAGCTGTCCAAGCGCGCGCCATCGAGGGCCTCCAAGCGCATGTCCACGTCGCCGTTGGCGTCGATAAAGCGCGCCGTCGCCGTCAGCGTCCCGCCCTCGCAGACGTCCAAGAGATACCAATCCACCTCATCAGGGCACAGGGAGAGCCCCGCGTGGCTGCCCAAGGCCAGCGGCGCGGCGGCGGCGGCCTCATCATTGTCCTCATAGCCATCATCTGGACAGACGGGGGCCTCACAGCCGAAGAGCTGCGTCTGGAGTTGATAGGCGTTGCTCGCGTCGGCCAGGCCCGTCACCCGCAGGCGCAGGCGCATATCCGTCGCGGCGGTGTGCTCGATGTGCTCCCCGTCGTGGTGGGTCGCCGAGGCGCTGAGGCGCTGCGCGTTGACATCATAGAGCGCGATGTCCAGATCCCCCTCGGCGTGGACGAAGCCGACGTCAAAGGCCACGAAACCGCCCGCGCAGACGTCGATCTCATACCAATCCTCATCACCCGCGCAGATCACCGCGCTGAGGGTCCCAGGCTCGACCCGGTGGGCCGTGGCGGCGTCATCGTTCTCCTCAAAGGGATCGTCCTCGCACAAGGGCAGGGGCACGCAGGCGCCGGCCTCACACCGCGCGCCCGCCTCACAGTCGCGATCGACGCGGCAGCCACAGCCGGACACCGCCGCGCTGAGCGTGTAGCGGGGCTCGGCCCCGTCGAGGCCCACGACCTCCAGATAGGCCGGGCCATCCTCCAAGAGATCCAAAGACAGCCCCGCGCCCCCCTCGACGGGCGTTGACTCGGCGAAGACGCCGCCGACGGCGTCGATCAGCCGCAGGCGCAGCGCGGCGGGCGTCGCCGTCGCCGCCAGCGCCTCCAAGTGACCGCCCGCGCAGCGCGAGATCGTGAAGAGATCCGCGTCATCGGCGCAGGCGCGCAGCGGCTCACCCGAGGTGGGCAGCGGCGAGGCCGTGGCGGGGGTGTCATTGTCCTCCAGCGCGTCATCGACGCAGACGGGGCCAGCGCAGCCGACGATCTCCAGGGAGAGCGTGTAGTCATTCCAGGCCCCTTGGAAGCCATAGATGCTCAACAGCAAGGCGGTGTCCTGCATCGTCGTAAACGACAACACCTCATCATCATTGACGGAGGTGCCCGAGGCCACGTTGCGGCCGTCTGGGGCGTAGAGCCGCGCGTCCAGATCCCCGTTGGCGTGGGTGAAGGCGACGTTGACATTGAGGGTGCCCTCCGCGCACAGCTCGACGATGTACCAATCCACGTCATCACCGCAGAGCTTTAAGCCCGGATACGCGCCCGCCCCCAGCGGCCTCGGTGACGCCTCGGAGTCATTCTCTTCGAGCGGATCATCCACACACTCTGGGGCGACGACGCAGGCATGATCGACGCAGACCTCGCCCGCAGCGCATTCGCTGTTGTGATAACACCCGCAGCCCTCAACGACCAAGGCGAGGTCATACTCATCGGCGTCACCGTTCACCTTTACCGTAAAGACACCGTCATTTTGAGCTTGAGCGATCAGCCTTCGCCCGTCCGCGGTGACTTGACTCTCGACTAAGATGCCCTCATCCGCGTCGATGAGCGACAATGATTGGGCGCTGGGCTCCCCCCCTCTAAAGATGGCGTTGGCGTCCAACGTGCCGCCCTCGCAGATCTCCAAGGCGTAATAATCAGGATTACAGAGTTGCCGCCCGAGCAAGTT
The DNA here is from genome assembly GCA_018813065.1 of Myxococcota bacterium. Classification (GTDB taxonomy): domain Bacteria; phylum Myxococcota_A; class Bradymonadia; order UBA7976; family UBA1532; genus JAHJCH01. The sequence goes on along the minus strand of JAHJCH010000185.1, from coordinate 13,577 downwards.
GATGGGGGGCGTCACCAAGGTCGCCTCGCCATAGCTGTTATTGGGCTCATCAATATCATCTACGCACTCGGCGCACTCACCCACCTCGATATCAACGGAGTAGTCATTCTCTGCGCCGCTGTAGCCATAGACGATGAGGTACACACGCCCGGTATAACGGCTGACGATCGACAGCGCCTCAAGATCACCATCACCGCGCGACTCATCCAAGGCCACGCCTTGCTCATCCAAGAGCGCCGCGTCCAGATCGCCCGAGGCGTGATCAAAGCGCACCTCGACGTTGACGGGCGCGCCTCGGCAGACCTCCAAGGCGAAGAAGTCCAGATCTTCTGCGCAGATATAGAGATCCTCATGATGCCCCTCGGCCCAGGGCCGCGCCTCGATCAGCGCGTCATTGGGCTCCAAGGCGTCGTCCTCACAGCCCGTCGCCTCGGGCACGCAGGCCCCCGCCGCGCAGCGCTCACCCGCCGCGCAGTCGCCGTCCACCACGCAGCCGCCGGGGCAAGTCGCCGACAGCGTCAAGCGATACGGGTTCTGCGCCCCGTTGTAGCCATAGACGCGCAGCCACACGCGCCCCAGGGTCGGCCCGCCGTCGATGGCCAGGCGCTCATCATCGGTGCTGGAGGCCGACTCCAACAGGACGGCGCCATCAGGCCCGATCAGCTGCGCGTCGAGATCACCATCGGCGTGGGTGAAGGCCACCACGATATCCACGCGGCCGCCCGCGCAGACGTCGATCTCAAACCAATCCTCATCACAGAGCCCCAAAGAGAGCGCGCCGGGGACCAAAGGGAACGCCGTGGCTTGGGTATCATTGGGCTCAACGGCGTCTTCATCGCAGCCAGCGGCCACACACTGCCCCTCGACACAGACCATCGCCCCTGCGCAATCATTATCCATCTCACACTCAGAGGCGGGCTGACATACGCCATCCACGCAGACCTCTGCGCCGGGACAATCCACGCTCAAAGCGCACTCAGGCTCATCGGGCACGCAGGCGTCCTCGACGCAGACCAAGCCCCCGGCGCAGTCGCCGTCCACGACGCACTCAGGCTCGATGACGAGGCACACGCCATCTTGACAGCGCGCGCCCGCCTCACAGTCGGCGCTGACGACGCACTCAGGCTCAACCTCAGCGCAAACACCGCCCTCGCAGCGACTACCTTGAGGGCAATCACCATCCACGGCGCACTCATCGCCCACGCAGGCGCCCTCGAAGCACCTCAAGCCCGCTGGACAGGGGGACTGATCATCACAAGGGCAGGCATCATCAATCACGCCGTCGCAGTCATCATCCACGCCATTACAGGCCTCACTGATGGGCGCGCCGGGCGTGGCATCGCACAGCGTCGCGGCGCCCGCCTCATCGCAGATCACCACGCCCTCCGCCGCGCAGGCGCCGACGCCCACCACGCAGCCATCGCCGACGCCGTCGAAGCCCTCATCGATCTCCCCATCGCAGTCATTATCCAGCCCATCGCACAGCTCATCGGGGCCGACGCACGGCCCCCAGGCGCCATCCACGCAGCGGCGCTCACCCGCCGCGCAGGCTGGATCGGGGCAAGGCGCAGAGGCCCCCTCCTCACAGATCCCCACGTCATCGCCTGGGGGGATGGCGTCCTCTTGGGGGCTGACATCGGGGCTGAGCCCTCGATCCAAGATGGCCATCCCGCCGCTGTCGAGGCGGATGGGCGCCATATCGGGGCGCAGCAGCACCTCGGCGTCCACCGCCACCCCAGGAGGCAGCTCATCCGAGCAGGCCAGGGCGAAGAGCCCTAAACCCACAAAAAATATGCGCGCTTGAGTCATCACGACCTCACGTTGTCTTTGCGGCGCAACCTATTGAGGTGAGCGGAGAAGATCAATCGCCGTCGAGCTTTTTCGGCCCGCGCGCCGCCCTTGATGCCTTGAACGCGCGGCCCTTTGAATTGGACGCCCTGGGCGTTTCACGGCATATTCAGCCGCCCTGTCGGCCCAGAGGATCCCGGCGTGCTGTTTAACTCCCTGGAATACGTCACCTTCCTGCTCACCATCTTCGCCCTCTACTGGGCGCTGGTCCGCCACGCGCGCCTCGCCCTCGCCCTCCTCCTCGGCGCCAGCCTCCTCTTCTACGCCTGCTGGAACCCGCACTACCTGATCCTGATCGTGGCCTCCTCCCTGATTGACTTCATCGTGGGGGGGCGGATCGCGCGCACGGAGGACGCCAAGCGGCGCAAGCGGCTACTGTGGACCTCGGTGGCCTACAACCTAGGCGTTTTGGCGCTCTTTAAATACTTTAACTTCTTTATGGGCAACGTAGAGGGGTTAATACAGGTTGTTGACGATGGATTTCCGCTCATTCAAATTAAAGACAAGCTTACGATCTTAGGCTTTTACCTTGGCGATTTAAGATTAAATGTGCTGCTTCCCGTAGGCATCTCATTTTTTACATTTCAATCCATGAGCTACACGATAGACATCTATCGAAAGCAGCTTGAGCCAGTTAACAGCTACCCGCGCTATCTTCTTTACGTCAGCTTCTTCCCGCAGCTCGTGGCGGGGCCGATTGTGCGCGCGCGCGATCTGCTGCCGCAGCTCCTCAACCGCCCACCGTTGACCGACGAGATGGGGGGGCGGGGGCTGTACCTCATCGCCTTGGGGCTCTTTAAGAAGATCGTCATCGCCGACTTCCTGGCGCTCAACATCGTCGATCGGGTCTTCGCCATGCCCTCGGGGTTCAGCGCCTTTGAGGTGCTCTTTGGGATCTACGGCTACGCGTTCCAGATCTACTGTGACTTCAGCGGCTACAGCGACATCGCCATTGGATCAGCCCTGCTCTTGGGCTTCACCTTCCCCGATAACTTCAACGCGCCCTACAAGGCGGGCAACCTCCAAGAGTTTTGGCGGCGCTGGCACATCTCGCTCAGCTCTTGGCTGCGCGACTACCTCTACATCCCGCTGGGGGGCAGCAAGGATGGCCCGGTGATGACCTACCGCAACCTGCTGTTGACCATGCTCCTGGGGGGGCTATGGCACGGGGCGGGGTGGAACTTCATCATCTGGGGGGCGCTGCATGGCGGCGCCCAGGCCGTGTTGCGCTTCTGGCAGCGGCGGCGGGCGCGGCGGGGGGGCATGGTGCTGCTGGGCGGCTGGCGCAAGCCCATCGCCGTGTTCATCACCTTCCACTACGTCTGCTTCGCCTGGATTTTCTTCCGCGCGCCCACCTTCGACAACGCCATGGACGTGCTGCGGACGCTTGGGACGCTCAGCTTCAGCGCCGCCAACCTCACCCCCTCGATCCTGCTGACATTGGGCGTGGCGACGCTGACGCACTTCTGGCCGAGGGCCAGCTTTGACGCGCTGGTGCGTGGGTTTACGCGGCTGCCTGCGCCGCTACAGGCCCTCGCCGTCATCGCCGTGGGCTTTGGCCTCAAGGCCGCCGCCTCCACCGACGTCGTCCCCTTTATCTACTTCCAGTTCTGAGCCATGCCACCAACACCCGCCACCGAGTCTAGCCCCGCCATCCTCCTCTCCAAGACAGGGCAGGCGTTGCTGCTGAGCCTCATCGGCTTCGGCGTGGCCCAGCTGACGCCCTTCGAGCACGCCCACTGGTGGCCTGAGGACGCCTCCGCCTTCCTCCCTCGGCTCCTGCGGCGCACGACGGACGAGCCGGAGCAGCTGATCACCAAGGACATCGACGATGAGGTGATGATGTCGATGGGGCCGCCGATCGAGGGCGAGGGGATCATCGAGGCGGAGCCCATCGCCTCGGATCAGCCCATCGAGGACGCGCGCGAGGCGCTGCTGGAGGAGGTGCTGCGCTTCGCCAGCGACGCCAGCCTGCCCAAGCACCCCCCGCTGCGCCAGACCAGCTGGGGGCTGCCGCTCTTGGCGATTGAGGACCCTCAGGGCAGCATGAGCCGCTTCTATCGCGCCTTGGACAGCACGCGCGATGGCGGTGTTGCGCGGGCGATGCACTACGGCGACTCGATGATCACCGGCGACTACATCACCCGCACGGCGCGGCGGCTGCTGCAAAAGAAGTTCGGCGATGGGGGCCACGGCTTCGTGCTGGCGGGGCGCACGGCCCCTTGGTATGGGCGGACGAACCTCCAGCTGGGCACCAGCAAGGGTTGGGAGGTCTTCAAGCTGACCCGCCCACAGATCAAGGACCGCGCTTACGGCGTCGGCGGCGCCACCTTTATCGCCCAGGGCGGCGGCGAGTGGGTCAGCTTCAAGCCCACGGGGGAGGAGGGCCAAGGCGAGCTGGTCTCGCGGGCCCAGGTCTACTACATGGCCCAGCCGGGGGGCGGCAAGCTTGAGCTGGAGATCGGCCACAGCAAGGTCGAGATCAACACCCGCGCTTCGGCGGGCTCGCGCAAGGTCGAGATCGTCACCTCGGAGGGGCCGCATCAGATCCGGCTGCGGACGCTGGGGGGCGGCCCGGTGCGGCTCTTCGGCGTGGCGTTGGAGCGCGATCAGGGCGTGGTCTATGACAGCCTTGGGGTGGATGGCACGCGCGCCAAGCTGCTCAAGCGCATGAACCAAGACCACTGGCATGAGCAGCTGCGCCAGCGCCAGCCCGACCTGATCATCCTCCACTACGGCACCAACGAGAGCCAGGCCGATGGCCTGACCGCCGCGCGCTACAAGGCCAACTTGACAGAGACGGTCGGGCTCCTGCGGCTGGCCCTGCCTGGCGTCTCCTGCCTCATCGTCGCGCCGATGGACCGGGCGATCCGCGACAAGAAGAGCGGCAAGCTGGTGACGCGGCCGGTGATCAAGCTGATCGTGCGGGTGCAGCGAGAGGTGGCCTATGCCCAGGGCTGCGCGTTTTGGAACACCTGGCGGGCGATGGGGGGGGAGGGCTCCTTAGCGCGCTGGTACGCGGCGCGGCCGCAGCTGGCGGGCGGGGATCTGACGCACCCCACACGGCTGGGTGCGGATCGGATCGGGGCGATGCTCTTCGCGGCGTTGATGGACGGCTACGGCGCCTATCGCGAGCGCCAACCCAAGAAAGCCGCGCCGTGAGGCTCACTCGCTGACGGTCAAGGGGGCGCCGAGCAGGGTGGCCTCGCCGAGATCGGGGTGGAGGCGCGCCTTGACCCGCAGGCCGGGGTGACGCGCGACGCCCACCGAGGCTGCGTTGAGCAGATAACGCAGGGTCACGGCGCCCTCAAGCACCTCAAGGAAGAGCGTGACCTCGCCGCGCCCCAGATCATAGCCCTGGATGGCCCCAGCCTTGACCAGCGCGTCGAGGGAGGCCACGTCAAGGATCGCGTTGGCGGGCACGCCGTCGGTGATCTGGACATAGGGGGCCTTGCGCGAGGCGGTGACGGTGAGGCTGACCTCTAGGGGCTCGCCGAGCCGGGCCGCCTCGGGCGTCTGGCGGGTCACGGACAAGGCCGAGGCGGCGGGCGCCTCGCCGCCCCACTCGCGCAGCGCCAAGGTCACGGGGGCGGTGAGCGCGCCGTCATAGGAGACGCGGATCAGGTTCTCCCCCGCCTTGAGGTGCTCGGTGATCTCCAGGCGCCGCAGGGCGGCCGCCGAGAGGAAGGGATCGGCGGGATCGATGTCCACGCGCTTGATCTGCGCGCCGTTGACGCTGACGACGACCACGGAGGGGATCTCCGCCGTGGCCCCCGCGCCCGCCTTGAGCAGCGCGCGCACCGCCGTGGACGTGCCCACCTCGTTATGCCACGCCCCCCAGGCCTCGCGGGTCGAGAGGAGCCAGGTGATCACCTCGCGGATCGTCGCGGCGTGGTCCGCAGCGCGGTCCTCCGCCAGCAGCTCCAAGATCAGCGCGTTGAGCTCCACCATCCCGCCGTAAGCGTGATACCAGTGGGGCTCCCAGTGCGCGCCCCGCTTGGCGTCGAGGAGCCGCTTGAGCGCGGCCTTGGCCTGCCGCGTGGCGGCCTTGTCCTTCTGCCAGCGCCCCCAAGCGCGCAGCCCCTTGAGCCCCCAAGCCAGGGTCGCGGGCGCCACAGCGCCCTGCTTGAGCCGCCCCTCGATCAGCCCCTTGAGCGCCTTGAGATCGGCGCTGGGCGTGCGCATCAGCGCCGCCTCCGCGTTGACCAGGAGGGCCCACAGCTCCGCGCTCAAGCCCCAGTCCGCCTCGGGCGCGTTGACCTCCCAGAAGCACGCCGCGCTGGCCGCCCAGAGCCCCGCCGCGCCGCGCTGGGCGTAGAGCCACTTGATCGCGTGGGTGAGGACCGCGTCATCGACGACGCGCCCGGTGGCCTTGATCTCCAGCAGGGCGCGGAGGGCCAAGGCGGTCATATAGACGTGACCGTGGTGACGCCCCGCGTCCGCCGCTTGGGGCGCGTAGAACCAGCCCCAGGCGCCGTCGGCGCGCTGGCTGGCGACCAGCTCGATGCCCGCGCGCGTCAGCCGCGCCCGCTGCGCCTCAACCCAGGCCTCGCTCTGCTTGGCCTCCAGGCCCCACGCCAGCATCGCCGCGTCCATGATCGCCTGGCTGGCGACGCCGCTGACGCCCACCCAGGCGAGGGGGCGCGCGGGGGCGGCCTGCCAGGCTTGGAGGGCGGGGATCAGGTTGGGGAAGCTGACGTTGAGGGTGGCGACGCGCTCAACGGCGCTCGCCGAGAGCGTGAGGGGCGCCTCAAAGGGCGCGCCGCGCTTGAGGACGCCTTGACGCAGCTTGATCGAGGGGGCGCCGGCGGGGCGCACGTCGCCGACGCGGATCTCGCTGTCCTCCAGGCCCGGCGTGGTGAGCTTAACGGCCACGCGCGCGGCGCCCACGCGCTTGGGGCGCGCCTTCCAAGACATCGGCGCGGCGCCCCCGGCGGGGATCACCACGGGGATCTCCGCCGGGCCGCCGACGAGGACCATGTCCTGTGAGCTGAAGCTCAGCGTGCCCTCGATCTGCGCCTCGGAGGCGTTGCGCGCCAGGGCGTGGATCGTCACGTCATCGCCGAGGGTGATCACATCGGGCAGGCTCAAGCGCACGAAGGCATCCTGACGCACCGCGATGGGCTGACGCAGGACGCCCACGCCCCCCTGACGGTCAGAGGCGACGAGGGTCAGCTCTTGAACGGTGATGGCGTCGGGGATGCGCACGCGCAGGCGAGCGACGCCCCCCTCGGTGCGCAGCTTAGGCGCCCACAGCGCCGTCTCGGGGAAGTCGGTGCGGAGGGTGATCTGCTTGGGCGGCGCGGCGTCCTTGGCGACCGCTTCGCGCCGCGCTGGCTCGGGCTGGGCGGTCGTGGACGCCTCAGCGATCTCCCCCTCAGCCATGTCTGCCTCAGCCATGTCTGCCTTCGCCTTGGCCTCCGCCATCACCGGGGTGGGCTCGGGGGCGGGCATGGGGGCGGGCTCGGGGGGCGACTCCTTGAGCATGATCTTGGAGGCGGAGATCTTGACCATCTTGGGCTTGGCGCTCTTCTTGGGCTTGGCGCCCAGCCCGCCATGACCGTTGAGCGTGCCTACGCCCACGCCGCCCACGCCCACGCCGCCGCCACCCGCGCCGAAGCCCGCGCTGGCGCCGAAGCCGCCCTCGACCTCGCCCGCCTCCTGCGCCGTGACCCAGGCCCCAGGCCCCTTGTAACCCCAGCTGTTGTAAGCGATATCCCGCCAAGGCGTGCCCCAGTTGCGATCGACCACCGGCCAGCTGAGCACGCCCGCGCCGGCGGTGGAGATCACCTTGCGCTGTGGGTTGTAGAGGCGCTCAAAGGGGCCGATCTCCAGCGGGTCCATCAATGAGATCACGGCCTGATCCACCATCGAGGCGCCCAGGGCCGCCTCCTGGCCGGAGCGCATCTTGACGTCCACCACCACATCCAGCAGCGCGCCGGGGCGCACCGTGGGCTGAAGATCGCGGAGGGTGATCTGCGTGGACTGGCCGGGCAAGAGGGTGACGTGCTGGCCCTCGGTGATAAAGCCGACGTTGGTGTGATTGAGGGGCTGGCCGAGCGTCGCCTTGGGCACCGCCACGACATACAGGTTGGCCAACATCGTGCCCCATGTATCGGCCTTGACCGCCCCGCCTGCGGCCCAAACACCATCGGCGCGCTGCACCACGGGGAGGGTCGTGGCCGCCACCAAGCCGCCGGAGTTATCGGTGAGATCCACATGGACCACGCGCTCGACGGGCGCATAGTCCTTATGGAAGGTCACGTCGATATAAGTGGAGATCCCCTCTTTATTGGGTGGATCTTTGACCTTAGAGATCATCGGCTTGGGCTGATTGAGGCGGATTCGCCGCCGCCCCAGCTCAGCCGTCATCAAGGGGCTGCGCACGACGGCGTCTCGGGGTTGGGCGCTCATGGGGAAGCGCAGCTCAGCCACGCCCGCCTCATTGGTGAGCGCCTCGGCGCGGGTGGCCTCACCCTCTAGCTGCATCTCCAGCTTGATCCCGCGCGCGGGGCGCCCATCCAGATCGACGACGCGGGCGGTGAGGACGACCTCCTCACCGGCGGGGTAGTCGTCCTTATCGCACTCAAGGACCGCGCGGTATGGGCGCTCGGTGTAGACCACGTCCCGCTTGACCTCGCTGACGCGGCCAAACCGATCCTGGGCGATGAGCCGCAGCTGAAAAGGCTGCTCTGCTTGAAGGCCCGCGCGGATGACCTGGAGATCCGCCTCATGGAGCGTCAGGCCGTAGTGGCCGATCTTGTCCGCGCTGAAGGGCCGCTCGATCAGGGCCGCGCCGCTGGGGGCTTGGGCGATCAGGCGCAGCGTGGCGCCCTCGGGGACGCCGCCGGAGGGGTAGCTCAAGCGCGCCGTGATCGGCAGCGTGGTCTGCGCGGGCGTGAGGAAGCGCTTGAGGTCATGCTTGATGTGCATCACGGGCGGCTGGAAGCGCTCGACCCGCAGGCGGGCCACCTCCGCCGCCTTTTGATAGAGGATCTTCAGCTCATAGTGGCCCAGCGGCATCCCCTTGGGCAGCGGGATGTCCAGCGCGGCGACGCCGTCGGCGTCGGTCTTGAGCTTCTCCCCGCCGAAGATCCGCCCCTCGGGGGACTGCAACAGCGCGGTGATCTCCGCGCCGGGGATCGCCTCGTAGGTGCCCAATAATTCCCAAGCCAACATACGCACATGGATGGTGTCGCCGGGGTTATAGACGCCGCGATCGGTGTAGACGAAGAGCTGATCGGAGCGGAAGCTCTCTGTGCGGGCGTTGCTCTTAAAGGACTTGGTGACGCGGTAGATCTTGCCCCCGGCCTTGAGCGTCGCCACGAGCTTATGCTGCGCCTTGGAGCCGGGCGTGTAATCAAAGATGCAGACGCCGTGTTTATCGGCGACGCAGACCTTCTTGCCGTTGACCCGCGCCACGGCGCCAGCGGCGGGGGTGAAGTCGGGCAGGAAGAAGGTCGCGTGGATCTTGGTCTTGCCCTCCCCAGTGATTTGATAGGGATAGTTGATCACCATCGCCAGCGGCCCTTTTATGGGCGCCTTCTTTTGCGCGCGCTGGGCCTCGGCGGCGGGCGCGCCTTGGGCGACGGCGGGGGCCGCGAGGCAAGCCCCAAGCAACGCCAGGAGCGAGGCGCGCCATCGAGGCCGCCTCACCTTTGAGATCATCGCGCGTGGATATGCGTCCATCATCACCTCCTCATCCTCGTGGCGGGGTGAGACGGAGTGTGGGCGGCTTTTTCTAGGATTTAAAGGCTCTTATGTCATCGAGGAGGCGGCGCGCTAAGGGCGCAACTCAAACTCTTTGATCACCGCCATGTGCTGCATATTGGACGCGCCGCTGTCGCCCGCCTGCACGGGGGCGACGTCGCTGAGCGGGCGATAGACGCGGCTGTCAAAGACGAGCCCCTGCGGATAGGGGCGGCTCCCCAGCTGAAGCGGCACATGAAAGGCGTTGAGCGCCTGATTGGCCAAGACCCAATCGTAGGGCTTGCTGCGGCTGGCGTTCGTGTTGGGGTTGCCCTCGTGATCTGCGGGCGTAAAGCTGCGCGAGACGACCTGTGAGAGCGTGTCGAAGACGCTCTCGCTGCCGCGATCCGTGTTGAAGTCGCCGCCCAAGACCAGGTAATCCCCGTCGGGGACGCGCCCACGGATAAAGCTGACCAGCGCCTGCCCCTCGCGGTTGCGCGTGCTGGAGTTGGCCGTCAGCAGGTGCAGGCTAAAGGCCCACAAATGACGGTGGCCGGGGATCTCGATGCGCGCCCAGGCGAAGCCACGGTTATTGACCTCGGGATCATCGGCGCTGCCGGCGAGGGTGATCGGCCAGCGGCTGATGATCCCATTGGGGATGGTGCCGCGCGGCTCGCGGTAATAGCTGAACTCAGGGCCAGCGGCGAGGCGCACCAGCTCGCGGATATCGGCGTCGCTGTCATTGTCGTAGTTGAACTCTTGGATCAGGATGATGTCGGGCTTGAGCCCCTGCATGATGCGGATGCCTGGCCCCTCATAGGCCTGACCGTTGCCGCTGGTGATGTTGGCGGCCATCACCCGCACCCGCACCACCTCGCCCTCGACGGGCGCCGCGTCGATGGGCTGGGCGTCCACCTCGGGGCCCGCGTCGGGGGGCGGGTTGAGGCCGCCGCCCATGCTCCAATCCCAGACCCCTCCCGCGCCCGCCGCGCCGCCCTGGTCAGGCCAGGGCGCCCAATCAGGCCGCGCCCCGCTGTCTGTCAGCCAGGAGGTGGGCACGTCAAAGTAAACCGCGCCGCCGCCGGTGTCCTCCTGCGGCTCACAGCCGAGGAGCGTGGCGAGGGCGAGGGCGAGCAGCCAGGGCGTGGGGTTGATCTTCATCTCAGCTCAAAATCCTTAATGACGGCCATGTGCTGCATGTTCGACGCGGCGCTGTCGCCGCCCTCCACGGGGGCCACATCGGCCAGCGGACGGTAGACGCGGCTGTCGAAGACCAAGCCTTGCGGGAAGCTCTGGGCGCCGATCTGCACCGGCACATGAAAGACGTTGAGATCCGCGTCGCCCAAGACCCAGTCATAGGGCTTGCCTCGGTTGGCGTTGGTCCCGCCCGTGCCGTTGTTATCGACCGGCGTGTAGTCCGTGGTGATCACTGCCCTCAAAGTGCTGAGGACCGACTCGCTACGGCTGTCGGTGTTAAAGTCGCCGCCGATGACCAGGAGGTCCTCCTCGGGGACGCGCTCGTTGATGAAGCGCACCAGCGCCTGGCCCTCGGTGTTGCGCGTGCTGCTGTTGCGGGTGAGGAGGTGCAGGCTAAAGGCCCAGAGATCGCCATGCCCGGGCAGCTCGATGCGCGCCCAGGCGAAGCCTCGGTTGTCCACCTCTGGATCATCCTCGCTGCCAGCGAGGGTGATCGACCAGCGGCTAATGATCCCATTGGGGATGGTGCCGCGCGGCTCGCGGTAGTAGCTAAACTCAGGGCCAGTGGCGAGGCCCACTAACTCGCGGATGTCGGCATCGCTGTCGTTGTCGTAGTTGAACTCTTGGATCAGGATGATGTCGGGCTTGAGCCCCTGCATGATGCGGATACCTGGCCCCTCATACGCTTGATTATTGCCGCTGGTGATATTGGCGGCCATGATCCGCACGCGGAGAGGATCGCCTGGCTGGGCGGCGTCGATGGGCGGCGCGGCGTCGATGGGCGGCGCGGCGTCGATGGGCGGCGCGGCGTCGATGGGCGGGGCCGCGTCGATGGGCGGGGCCCCGTCGATGGGCGGGGCCGCGTCTGGCGCAAAAATGTCTCGCTGAGCATCCTCAAGGGGCAAGCGCGCATCCATCGGGCTCACCGTCGCGTCTTGGGGCTCGGTGGCCGCGTCCGCGCCTGGCGGGATGCCCACCTCCGGGTAATACCAAGGCGCCCAATCGACGACGGGGGCGGCGTCTGGCGCGGCCTCGATGAGCCACGAGGTGGGCACATCATAGTAAACCGGCGCGTTGGCGGCGGGCTCACCTTCACAGGCGAAGATCACCCCAGAGAAGATCAGGCAAAGAAGAAAGACGCGCATTTTTAAAACTCCTCGATAACGGCTGGTCGTGTATGAAGCGGCCTTGATCAGCGCCAGAGGATCGGCGCTGATCTGTGTTTGGAGACTACATGGATCCTTTAATGATCGGCCTCCTCTTCATGGGCGGCGCCGCGGCGGGCTTCATCAACGTATCGGCGGGCGCGGGCTCAGCGTTGACGATCCCGCTCTTGATGCTCGGAGGGCTGGACGCCAACGTGGCGAACGGCACTAATCGACTCGCCATCTTGGCGCAAGGCTTAAGCGCCATCACGCGCTTCCATAAGAAAGAAATCCGCCCCTGGGGATACCTAAAGACTGCGCTGCCGCCGATCTTGGCGGGCGCGGGCGTGGGCGTATGGATCGCCGTCCACGTCCCCGCCGCCTTGATGTCCAAGCTGTTTGCCTTGATCTTTGTCATCCTCGCCGTGCTCCTCCTCGTGCGCGCTGAGTGGATCTTGCCGCCGGAGGACGTCACCCCCAAGCGCCCGGGGCTCAGCGGCCTCTTGGCGCTCTTCAGCGTCGGCGTCTATGGCGGGCTCTTTCAGACGGGCGTGGGCATCCCGCTGCTCTTGGTCACCAGCACCGTCTTTGGCATCCCCGCGTTGCGGGCCAACGCCCTTAAATTGGCGCTGATCGCGATTTACAGCGTCTTTGTTTTGATTGTCTTCCAGGGCGCGGGGCAAGTCGCCTGGGTGGAGGGCGGGATTCTGGCCCTTGGGGGGGTCATCGGCAGCGCCATCGGGGTGCGCGTGGCCATCGACAAGGGGCGGGCGTTTATCCGGCGATTGGTCTTTATCGCGCTCTTAGCGGGCGGAGCCAAGGCGTTCTTTGGCTAAACCAGCTTAACCATTACAGTTTGACTCGTCAGATCCATCATTACAGTCAACCCTGCCGTCACAGCGCCAGCCGAGATCAATACAGCCACCCGATGCGCAAGGGAACTGCGCGTCAGTGCATTGACAGCCGACCTCTTCTTCACCATTAACACAGTCAAAATCGCCATCGCACACATAGACTCGATCAATACAAACACCATTATCACAAGTAAATTCATCATCTGAACAAGGACAGTTCACCTCATCAGAACGGTCAAAGCAATCCGCCATGCCATCACAAGCCCACGCCTGATCTAAACAACCGCCAGAAACACACGCAAATTGCTCATTTGAACATTCACATCTATGCTCTTCCTCACCATTTTCGCAATCATAGCCACCATCGCAGACATACGCGAGGTCAATACAGCGACGTGATGGGCATTGATATTGATTATCATCACAGCCATCGCAGAACTGCTCATCTTGACCCGTGCCGCAATCATCAACGCCATCGCAGACCTGCGCTGAGGTAATGCAGAGGCCGACATCACACCTAAAATCGCACTGACAATTCATCTCATCTGAGCTGTCATAGCAGTCGCCGACGCCATCGCAAGCCCACTCAGCTTGAATACAGCCGCCGCTCTCGCAGGCGAACTGAAAATCTTGACAAACGCAGCCGACTTCATCGCTGCTATCGGCGCAATCGGGGATGCTGTCACAGCGATCATCTTGATGCACACACTGGCCGCTCTCGCAGGTCCAATACGGCCCATCACAAGGGCCGCCTGCGCCGCCCGCCTCGCCGCCACCGCCGCCGATGTCTCCACCGCCGCCGCCGATGTCTCCACCGCCGCCGCCGATGTCTCCACCGCCGCCG
>JAHJCH010000184.1 GCA_018813065.1 Myxococcota bacterium | reverse complement strand
CGCCGCTGAGGCCCTGAATTTAGGCGTGGGGCGCGTGGCGAACCTCAAACGCCAAAAAACAGAGTTGGGACCTCTCCGCGACAACCTCAAACTCCGAAAAACAGAGTTGGGACCTCTCCGCGACAACCTCAAACGCCAAAAAACAGAGTTGGGACCTCTCCGCGACAACCTCAAACGCCAAAAAACAGAGTTGGGGCCTCTCCGCGACAACCTCAAACGCCAAAAAACAGAGTTGGGACCTCTCCGCGACAACCTCGAACGCCAAAAAACAGAGTTGGGGCCTCTTGGCGACAACCTCAAAGGCCAAAAAACAAATGCCAAAACATGGTGCTCGCGCGTCGAGGCCCATCATTGACAGCGCGCCCGCGACCTCATACGGTCCCTGGCCATGAGCGACTTTCTCGGCGTCGATATCGGCGCAAGCACAGTCAAGCTGGGGTTGATCGACGCGCGCGGCGAGGTCGTCGGGGCGCGGCTTGACCTCCCCTCTCGCGCCAACGAAGGCCCAGAGGCGACCCTGGCGGTCATCACCGCCGCGGTGCCCGATCTTCTGCGCGCGCTCGGCGACACCCACTCAACCCTGCGCGGCGTCGGCGTCTGTTGCCCGACCCCCATCAGCGCCGAGGGCGAGTGCCTCCACCCCCCCAACATCGACGCCTCTTGGAGTGGCTTTCGCGTCCGCGACGCGCTGAGCGCCGCGCTGGAGCGCCCCGTCTTCCTCCTCAACGACGGTGACGCCGCCGCGTTCCGCGAGTTCTCCGTGCGCGCGGCGCGCGGCTTGGCCTCCAAGGGGATGGCGCAGTTCATCACCGGCACGGGGCTGGGCGGCGCGCTCATCCTCAACGGCGCGGTGTTCTCAGGGCCAATCGTGGCCGGTGAGCTGGGGCATGTCGTGACAGACACCTCCCAGACCGCTGATCGCTGCGGGTGTGGCGCTTTGGGCTGCGCAGAGACGCGGGCGAGCCTGACAGGCTTGGCCAACCTCGTGCGCTTGTACGGGCGACGCGGCCCACTCCCCGAGGCGCTTCAAGGCGATCCCAAGCGCGCCTCCTATCGCCTCCGCGCGCTGGTGCAGCAGCCCAAGGTCGATCCGATCGTGCAAGCCATCTGGGATGATTACTTTCATCACATCGGCTTGGCTGCGCGCTCGGTGGCCAACATCATCGGGTGTGATTTGATCGTCCTCTCTGGCGGCGCTCAGGAGCGTGAGTCGGGCACGGATGAGGCGGATTGGCGTCGTTATCTCGACCGCGGGGTTGGGATCGTCCGTGAGACGTTGTGTGCGTCATTTCCGCATCTCCACAGCGTCCGCGTGGAGTGGGCGCTCGACGCGTTGCCTGATAGCGCCGCGTATGGCGCCGCTGCCTATGCGCAGCGCATGCTCGTTTAGCGCGGCGTCCTGCGTCGCGGTGGCATCAGCGCGCCGCGATGCCCTCCAAGCTCCGGCTCAAATCACGCCCTTAAAGCGATCACCTCGATGGCTCAGGTCCATCGTTGCGCCTCGATGGATGGGCTGTTAGTCTGCCCCCTTCGCGCCCGGCGACGTTGGGCGAGGATGGACCTTGAGCGAAGAGAGACCTCGTGCTGCGCGAGACATCATGTGGGGTGATCCCCTTTAGGCGACGAGAGGGCAAGATCGAGTATCTGCTCCTGCATAGCGCCATGGTTCGCAACCCAGAGGCCACCTGGGAGTTCCCCAAGGGGAGCATCGAGCGGGGCGAATCAGAGCTGGTCGCCGCCTTCCGTGAGCTGCGCGAGGAGACCGCGCTGCGGCGCATCAAGATCCTGCCCGACTTTCGAGATCAGGTGGAGTACATCTATCGGCGCGATGGCTATGAGATCGAGAAGCGCGTGATCTTCTTCGTCGCCGAGGTCTCCGATTGGCGGATGCCTAAGGAGGCGCCCACCCGTGAGCACGGCCCACATCCCGAGACCGGGGAGTGGCACGCCTGGGCCGAAGAGGCCGCGACCTCTCAGCGCCTCTTTCACCCCGGAATGCGCGATCTCCTCCGCCGCGTCGCCTTCTTTATCCATGAGTATGATCGGATTCGCCGCAGCGGCCGCGCCGCCGCCCGCTACCGCTTCCAGCATTGAAGGCGCCCATGCCCGCGCGGGGTCCAAAGGCGCGGAGGTCACATGCACCAGTTTAAATACGACGTCTGCGTCATCGGCACCGGGCGCGTGGGCTTGCCCCTCGCCCTCTCCCTCCTTGAAGTGGGGCTCAAGGTCACGGGGGTGGATATTGATGAGGCGCTGATCGCCGCCGTGGACGCGGGGCGGATGCCCTTCCTCGAGCCAGGTTATGAGGCGCTCATCGCCCGTAAGGCGCTTAAGATCCATCCCACAATGGAGGTCGTCGCCGAGAGCCGCGCCCTGATCATCACCGTGGGCACCCCGCTGCATAACCATATTGAGACGGATCTCAGCCAAATCCAGCGCGTCCTCACCGCCCTGGCCCCCCGCCTGCGGGCCGGGCAGCTCGTCTGTCTGCGCAGCACCGTCGCGCCAGGCACCACCCTGTTCGCTCGGCGGCTCTTGGCTCAAAAGACAGGGCTTGAGATCGGCCCGCAGCTGCAAATCGCCTTCTGCCCAGAGCGCATCGCCGAGGGTAAGGCCTATGAGGAGCTGCGCACCCTGCCCCAGATCATCGGCGCCGAGGATGAGGAGAGCCACGCGGCGGCGGCGGCGCTCTTTGGGCCTCTGGCGCCTGAGCTGTTGCGCACAGATTATGTCTCCGCTGAGCTGGTTAAGCTGTTTAATAACATCGCCCGCTATGTACACTTCGCCGTCGCCAATCAGTTCGCCCTCGTCGCCGATGACTTCGGCGCAAATATCTACGAGATTCGGCGGATGGCCAATCATAAGTATCCACGCAGCTATCTGGCCACGCCCGGCTTTACCGCTGGCACTTGCCTGCGTAAAGACTTCGGGATGATCAATGAGTGGAGCCCCTATCCAGATATGCTCCTCTCCGCCTGGAAGATGAATGAGTACATCCCCGCCTTTATGGTTGAGGGGCTGCAAAAGCGCGTCGCCCTCTATGAGCGCCCCGTCGCCATGCTCGGCTATACCTTTAAGAAGGACACCGATGACACCCGCGATAGCCTGGCGCCCAAGCTCTATCGTTATATTCAGCGGGCTTTGCCCTCGCGCGTGCGCGTCAGCGATCACCACCTCCCAGCGATGATCACCCAAGACTGTGGCGATCAGCTCAAGAACTGGCCCGTGGAGGCGGCGCTTGAGGGCGCTGAGTGTGTGTTCGTCGCCGCCAATCACAGCGGCTACGCAGAGGCCCTGCGCGCCTTCGCTCAAGTCCACCCCGAGGCCTGGATCGCCGATCTGTGGAACGTGACCGAGGTGGACAAGATCTTCTATCAAGCCAAGGCACTCTTGGAGGCGAGATGAGAGCGCTGGTCACCGGTGGTAGTGGCTTTATCGGGGCGGGCCTCGTGCGCGTCTTGCTCGATGAGGGCCATGAGGTCCGCGTCCTCGACGATCACTCACGCGGTCAACCCGAGCGGCTGGGCGCGATGATCGATCGCGTTGAGCTGATTCAAGGCGATGTGCGCGACGCGCGCGCCGTGCGTGAGGCCGCTGAGGGCTGCGATATCCTCTGGCACCTGGCCTATGTCAACGGCACACGCTTCTTCTATGAGAAGCCCGATGTGGTGCTGGAGGTGGGGGTTAAGGGGGCCTTGAACACGGTCGAGGCGGCCCTCGACGCGGGGGTCAAGCGCTACGTCCTGGCCAGCACCAGCGAGACGTATAATCAGCCAACACACATCCCCACCAGCGAGCGCGAGCGGCTGATGATCCCCGACATCACCAACCCGCGCTTCAGCTACGGCGGCGGTAAGATCGCCAGCGAGCTTTTGGCCCTCCACCTCGGCGGCCACCGGGGGCTTGAGGTCGTCATCTTTCGCCCACACAACATCTATGGGCCGCAGATGGGCTTCGAGCACGTCATCCCCGAGATCGTCGAGCGGATCATCGATCTGAGCGCGGGCCTGACGCGGCGAGAGATTGAGCTGCCAATTCAAGGGGATGGCAGCGAGACGCGGGCCTTCTGCTACATCGACGACGGCGCGCGCGGCGCCTATCTGGCGGGGCAGCATGGCGAGGCGGGGCACATCTACCACCTCGGGCGCGAGGAGGAGACCTCGATCCGCGATCTGATCCTGGAGATTGGCCGCGCCTTGGATATTGAGCTGAGGCTGATCCCCGGCCCGCTGCGGGCGGGGGGGACGTCGCGGCGCTGCCCTGACATCACCAAGCTGCGCGCGCTTGGCTATGACCCCCAGGTGACGCTCCAAGAGGGGGTGGCGCGCAGCGCGCGGTGGTACGCCCAGCGCTTTATGAGCCGCCGCGATGCCCGCTGAGCTGGCCGGGCGGCGGATCGCGCTGACGGGGGGGCGCGGCTTCCTGGGGCAGCACACTCACCGCGCCCTTGAGCGCCTCGGCGCCTCGGTGATCCCGCTGGGGCGCGGTGACTATGACCTCATCGAGCAAGCCCAGGTCCGCCAGCTCTACGCCGATCTCCGCCCAGACATGGTGATCCACCTCGCCGCCGCCGTCGGCGGCATCGGCGCCAACATCGCCAACCCAGGGCGCTTCCTCTATGAGAACGCCATGATGGGGCTGCTCTTGTTGGAGGAGGCGCGCCGGGCGGGGGTGCGGCGCTTTGTCCTCATCAGCACCACCTGCGCCTATCCCCAGGCGGCGCCGCTGCCGATGCGCGAGGCGGATCTCTGGGCGGGGCCGCCCACCGGCGCCACCGGCCCCTATGGCGTCGCCAAGCGAATGCTCCATGAGGCGGCGCGCGTCTATCAGCAGCAGTATGGCCTGGATGGGATCGTGCTCTTGCTCTCCAACCTCTATGGGCCGGGGGATCACTACGCGGAGGACAAGAGCCACGTCATCCCCGCCTTGATCCGCCGCTACATCGAGGCCGTCGAGGCGGGGGCCTCGGTGATCACTCACTGGGGGAGCGGCGCGCCGACGCGGGAGTTTATCCACGTCGAGGACGCCGCCCGCGCCATCGCCCTGGCCGCCGCGCGCCACCATGATCCTGAGCCGGTCAACATCGGCACGGGGATCGAGACCTCGATTCGCGATCTCACCACGCAGATCG
Organism: Myxococcota bacterium; assembly: GCA_018813065.1. GTDB lineage: Bacteria > Myxococcota_A > Bradymonadia > UBA7976 > UBA1532 > JAHJCH01. Next base: position 21,506 of record JAHJCH010000184.1, on the reverse strand, counting down.
GGGCGCTGGTGGGCTATCAGGGCCGGGTTGAGTGGGACACCAGCAAGCCCGACGGCCAGCCGAGGCGGTTCCTCGACGTCAGTCAGGCGCGCGCCTTTGGCTTTGAGGCGCGCATCGCCTTACAGGATGGCCTGCGCGATACCATTGAAGACTACAGAGCCCAGAGGCGGCGATCAGACCCATGAACCTGCTCATCACCGGCGTCAGCGGCTTCCTCGGGCAAGCCGTCGTCGCGCGGCTCCTTCAAGAGAACCCGTTTGGCAAGATCATCGGGGTGGACACGCACGCCCCGGAGATCCTCGGCCCCGTTGAGTTCATCGCCGCCGACATCCGCTCTGTGGATCTGGGCGATCTGATGGTGATGAACCACATCCAAGCGCTGCTGCACCTTCAATACGCCACCAATGACGGGCAGCGCAGCCCCGCCGAGGAGGTGCGCGTCGCCGAGCAGCTCTTCGAGTTGGCGGAGCTGGTGGGGCTCAAGCGGGTCATCTTCGCCAGCCGGGATTGGATCTACGCCTCGCTGGAGGGCGACAGCGGCGAGGACGCGCCGCTGCTCGATCCCACGGCGGTTAATCAGCCCGAGGTCTCCGCCAAGCTGAGCATCGAGCGAACCGCGCGGGCCTTTATGGAGCGCAGCGTGGGCGTCGAGGTGGTCATGGTGCGGACCTGCCATATCCTCGGCCCTGATCGTAAGACGCCCCTCGACGCGGTGTTAGAGCTGCCCTGGATCTTGGGGCCAGAGCAGGCCGATCCCAAGGTCCACCTGCTCCACGTCGATGACGCGGCGGCGATCTTCCTCAAGGCGGCGGCGCTGGAGGGCTTCAGCGGCCCGGTTAACGCGGCCGGGTTGGAGCCGATCACGCTGTCGGTCTTGGCGGGCATCCTTCAAAAGAAGCTCAAGCGGCCGCCGATCTGGATGGTACAAGCCTTGACCGACGCGCTGTCACGGATGAAACTCGTCAAGTTCAACCGCCACGCGCTCCAGCAGCTGCATCATGGGGTCGGCGTGCGCACAGCGCGAATGATCAATGAGCTTGGTGTTACGCCGCGCTACTCCACGCGCCAGACCTTGGCGGTGTGGCGGGCCAGGTACCAAGAGACGAGGGGCCAAAGGCTGAGATGAGCAAAGATCGAAAGCGTAAGAAGCGGATCAAGAGCAAGACGACGATGATCACGCAGGCCCAGCAGACCAAGTCAGAGGCGCGTCGTGAGCGGGCCTCGCTGCCGCCCAAGGCGGGTCGGCCCTCGGAGGCGCCAGGGGGCATCCCCCCCGAGGTGGCCAACTTTGAGCGGCGGGGCGGCGGCGGCGGGCTCCTCAGCGGCATGAGGGGCGGCTTTAAGGCCGCCGTCGGCGCCGATCAAGCCAAGCAGAAGAAGGGCGGCTGGCTGGACATCGCTCTGTGGATCGCCGTCGCCGTCGCCGCGATGTTCTTCCTCTACAAGCGCATGGGCTGAGCGCCGCTCACCACGGCGCGGTTTGATAATCCTTTAAGAAACGCCCCCATAGATGCTCGCCGGTGTTGATCCCGTGGAAGATCGGATCACAGATGCGCGCCGCCCCATCCACGATGTCCAGGGGGGGGTGAAAGTCATGGATCTCGCGCTTGATCGTCGCCCGCGCGGCGGGATCTTCATCGGTGACCCAGCCCGTATCTACGCTGTTGATGTGGATGCCCTCGCGCACATAGTCCGCCGCCGCTGTGCGGGTCATCATGTTCAGCGAGGCCTTGGCCATGTTGGTGTGTGGGTGGCGATGGGTCTTCCAACGCCGATAGAACTGCCCCTCCACCGCCGAGACGTTGACGATGTGCTTATCCGCCTCGGGCCGCCGCGCCATCAGCGGCTTGAGCCGCGCGTTGAGGATAAACGGCGCCACGGCGTTGACCAGATGCACCTCCAGCAGCTCCACCGCCGACACCTCATGCATCTCCGCCCGCCAGCTGTTATGCACCCTGAGATCGACCTGCTGTAGATCCGCGTCCAGCTCACCTTGAGGGAAAAGGCGCAGATCTCGCCCGAGATCCTCCTCAAGCAAGGGGACTTGGGAGAGGGCGGCGGCGTGATCAAGCCCCAGCGTGGTGGCTCGTTCAGGCGTGAGGGCGCGCTCATGGGCGGTGAGGAGGCGCCTGGCGGGGCCGGGGAGGGCGTCGAGGGGGCCGCGCTCCGCCGCCATCAGGTGCGCGTAGAAGCCCGAGGGGCGCCGCACGGTCTGGCAGGCGTTGTTGATGATGAAGTCGAGGCGCTCCTCCTCTGCCAAGAGCCGCTTACAGAAGGCCTCGACGCTGGGGGTGTGGCGCAGATCGAGGCCATGAATGCGCAAGCGCCCACCCCACGCCCCGTAGTCGGCCTCGCGGGCGTAGCGCAGCGCCGCGTCGCGAGGGAAGCGGGTGGTGACGATGACCCGCGCCCCGGCCCTCAGCAGCTTGATCGCCGCCTGATAGCCGATCTTGACCCGCGCCCCGGTGACCAGCGCGACTCGCCCGCTGAGATCCGCGCTCTGCTGACGCTTACGCCAGTTAAAGTCGGCGCAGCTGGGGCACATGGCGTCGTAATGAAAGTGGATCTCGTCGAACTTCTCTTTACAGACATAGCAGGCGCGTGGGCGCAGGACGCGATCGGGCTCCACCTCAACGTCGGGGTGAATTGCTTGGTCCTCCAGCGGCGGCGTCTCGAAGACCGGCGCGCGGCGCAGCGCGCGGATCTGCGTTTGATTGAGGACCGCCTGATCGTTCTCCTTGCGGGTTTGACGATCTCGGCGGCGACCGGCGCGGCTGACTTGGCGGCGCTCGAACCGGGTGGGGTTGGCGAGGCGGCCGACGAGGGTGAGGAGGCGCTGGCGCTCTGCCTCGGGGATCTCCAGGAGCTGGCGTCGATCTTCGACGAGGCGCTCCAAGAACATCAGGGTGGTCTCAAGCTCATGCATGGCGAGGCTTTACCGGGCTGCTGGGCAGGAATCCAGCCTAAAAAGGCGCGTAGGGGGCGTCGAGCAGGCTGTAGACGAAGATGTAGTGAGCCACGCCAGCGGCCAACACAAACAGATGCCATATCTCATGAAAGCCAAAGCGCCCCGGCCAGGGATCGGGGCGCTTGAGGGCGTAGATCACCGCGCCGAGGCTGTAGAGGAGCCCCCCAGCCAGCACCCAGCCGAAGGTCCAAGCGCTCATCGGCCCGGTCAAGCGCCCACCGGGCACCAAGATCATCCAGCCCATCGCCAGGTAGAGGCCCGCCGTCAGCCAGCGCGGCCCGCCGATGTAGAGCAGCTTGACGACGACGCCGGTGAGGGCCAAGCCCCCCATCACCGCCAACATGGAGATCCGCCACGCGCCGTCGAGGCTGTGGATCAGCGTGGGTGTATATGTCCCTGAGATCAATAAGAAGATCGCGGCGTGATCGAGCCGCCGCAGCCGCCGGTTGCCCGCCTCGCCGAGATCAAAGAAGTGATACGTCGCCGAGGCGCCGAAGACCGCCATCAGGGAGAGGCCATAGATCCCAAAGCCCAGGCGCTTGGGCCACTCGGGGGGGCTGAGGAGCAGGAGGGCGGTGAGGCCCGCGATGGCGCCGAGGAAGCCGATGAAGTGCGACAGCGCGCTGAAGGGATCCTTAGGGCAGCGGCGAGGTTGATCCATCACCTCAGCCCTCAAGGGCGGCGCGGAGGCGGGCGACGCGGACGGGATCGACGGGGTTTCGCCAGTCACCGCCGTGCTTGAGGGCGCTGCCGACGATCAGCCCATCGGCCACCGCCGCCAACGCCGCGATGTTATCGAGATCCACGCCCGAGCCGATCAGGACCGGGAGGCCCGCCACCCGCACAGCGCGGGCGGCCTCGGGATCAGTGGGCGCGCCGGTCTCTGAGCCGGTCACGATCAGGGCGTCGGCGCCCGAGAAGGCGGCGCCCTTGGCCAGATCCGCCAGGCTGAGATCGGCGGTCACCGCGTGCGCGGCGTGCTTCTTCTGCACGTCGGCCCAGATCGCCACCTCGGCGCCCAGCGCGCGGCGGGTGCGCAGCAGGGGGCCTGCCGAGGCGTCAAGCCAGCCCTCATCGGCGACGTGGGCGTAGGCGAAGGCCTCCGCGCGGATAAAGCGGGCGCCGGCGGCGACGGCGACGGCGAGGGCCTCGTGGTTGGCGCCCGCCAAGAGCTGGACGCCCGTCGGCGCGCCCAAGGCCACGACCGCCGCCGTCGCCAAGGCGGCCGCGGCCACCGTCTCAGGCGCCACATGGCCTCGCAGGTAGGGCAGATCACCCATGTTCTCGACGATCAAGGCGTCGCAGCCGCCTTCAAGCAGCGCCTCAGCGTCTCGCCGCGCGTGGGCCAGGACGGCGGCCATGTCACCGGCCCAGCGGGGGCTGCCGGGGAGGGGTTGGAGGTGGACCATGCCGATCAGGGCAGGGCGGGGGGCGGGCAGCTGCCCGAAATGCTCTGGAAATAAGGCTCTCATGGACCGAGGATAGGCGCCGATCCAGACACCGCAAGGGGCCTCTCATCGATGACGGACACACCCAAACCTTTCCCCGCCGATCTCTACACGCTGCTCCATCGAGGCGAGCCGGGTGACGTGGACTTCTACCGCCGCGCCTGTGAGGGCGCCTCGCGCGTCTTGGAGCTGGGCTGTGGGGCGGGGCGTGTGTTGGCGGGGCTGCGCGCGCCGGGGCGTCGTTTGGTGGGGCTCGACGACCATGAGGGGATGTTGGCCCTCGCTCGTCAGCGTGTAGAGGGCGCCACGTTTAGGCGAGGGGATATGCGTGACTTCGCCCTCGGCGAGCGCTTTGACCGTGTGCTCATCCCCTACAACGGCCTGTTCGCCCTCGACGGCCCCGAGGGGGTCATCCGCGCGCTGACGGCGGCGCGGGTACACCTCGCCGAGGGGGGGCGGGTGCTCTTTGATGTCTATGCCTTTGATCCGCTCAACGGCGCCGAGGAGGCCGATGAGGATTTTGAGCACCTCACCTCGGTGGAGCATGGCGGCGTGGCGCTGCGCATCTCCACGATGGAGGCGCCGATCAAGGGGGGCTGGGCGGTGACCTATCGCCACGAGGGCGGCGGCGCGGTGGTGGAGTACACGCTGCGCCACAAGCTCATCGCGCCTGAGCTGTGGCCCAGCCTCGCGGCGCGGGCGGGGCTGCGGGTGATGGATCACTGGGGGGGCTTCAAGGGCGAGCCGCCTTCGCCGTTGGCGGACTTCGACATCTTCAGCCTCGCGGCGCGCTAGCGTGGCGCGTGGCGGCGCATTAACCAGAGGAACAGCGGCCCGCCCAGCAGCCCGGTGATGACGCCCACGGGCAGCTCAACGGGGGCCAGCGTGCGCGCGGCGGTGTCGGCCAACACCAAGAGGAGGGCGCCGCCGAGGGCCGAGGCGGGCAAGAGCTGGCGATGATCGGGGCCGATGAGCCCGCGCAGGGCGTGGGGCACCACCAGCCCCACGAAGCCGATGACCCCCGTGAAGGCCACGGCGCCGCCGACGGCCACGGCCACGCTCAAGAACAACGCCCACTTGACCCGCTCGACGGCCACGCCGAGGGCGGCGGCCACCTCCTCGCCCTCCAAGAACAGGTTGAGATCGGCGGCGTAGTACAGCGGGATGGGCGCCGACAGCAGCAGACAAAGCGCGACGAGGCGCGTGCCCTGCCAGCCATTGCCGCCGAGGTGACCCATCAACCACAGGATCACCTCATCGGCGCCCTCGCCCGCCAAGAAGATCACCACAGAGAGGCCTGAAGCCAGGACCAAGCCCACGGCCACGCCCGCCAAGAGCACAGACTCCAGCGGCAGACGCTTATCGCGCCAGGCCAAGAGCAGCACCGCTCCCCCCGCCAAGGCGGCGCCCAGCGCGGCGGAGAGGGGCAAGGCCACGCCCCCCCAGCCGAAGGCCAAGGCCAAGGCCGCGCCGAAGGCCGCGCCTGAGGAGACGCCCAGCAGGGAGGGATCGGCCAGCGGGTTTTGAAAGACGCCTTGGAGGGTGGCGCCGCTAAGAGCCAGGGCCGCGCCGACGAGGGCGCCCATCACCGCGCGGGGGGCGCGCAGCTCCCAGAAGATGATCGCCTCGACGGTATCAGGCTTGAGCTGGCCCAGGAGCGCGTCGAGGATCACCTGAGGGCTCAGCGGCGTGGCGCCGACGGCCACGGCCAAGCCCAAGGCCAATAAGAGCGCGGTGAGGAGGGCGAGGAGGAGGGCGCGGGGCCTCAAGGTGAGGCCCTCAAGCGGGCGGCGAGGGCGCAGATCCCCTCGACGGCGCGGGGGCCAGGCCGGGCCAAGAGCGCGGGATCATCGAGGTAGATGACGCGCCCCGCCGCCACCGCCTCCAGGCGCGCCCAAGCGGGCGCGCGGCGCGCTCGTGGCCCATGCGGGGTGACGATAAAGCGCGGCCGCGCGACCAAGAGGCGCTCCAGATCATAGCGAGGCCAGCCCCGCGCGGTGACCACGCTGCGCGCCCCCGCCGCCTCGATCAGCGCGGTGATGAAGGTGTCGGCGCCCGCTGCGCTCAGGGGATCGGGCCAGACCTCATAGAACACGCTCGGCGGTGGCGTAATTGGGGTCACACAGCCGCGCAATTGGGCCTCCATACCCGAGATCACCGCCTCCGCCCGCGCCTCCAAGCCGAGCAAGCGGCCCAGGACGCGGCCCTCGCGATAAATTCCATTTAAATCGCGGGGTTGAAACACCAAGACCTTCACCCCCAGCGTCTCCAAGCGCGCGCGAATTTGGGCTGATCCGTCCAACATCAGCGCCAGATCAGGGCGGGCGGCGACGATCCGCTCATAGTCAGGGGGAAACAGGCCCCCGATGGAGGGGCGCAGGCGCGCCTGCGGCGGGGCGTCGCACTGATCCGTCCGCCCCACGAGGCGCGCCTCAGCGCCCAGGGCGAAGATCCACTCGGTGTGGGAGGGGGCCAGGGAGAGGAGGCGCATCGGCGGCGCCTCAAAGTAGACGCGTCGGCCCGCGTCATCCACCACAGGGGCGCCCTTGGGCGTTGAGGCGGGGGGCTGAGGCGCTCGACAAGAGAGGAGGAGCGGGGCGATGAGGAGGAGGGCGCGCATGAGCGCATCTTGTGGGGTGAGGGGAGCGGAGACAACCTTGAGAAAAGCACGCGGCGGTGCTAGAGAGCCGCCCCGCTCACCTTCAAGCTCAGGAGCCGCCATGCGTCACGCCTACCTTCTCCTCCTCGCCCTCGGCCTGCCTGCCTGTGATGACGGCGAAGAGGCGCCCAACGTCCCCCTCGATCTCTCCGCTGATCTGGGCGGGGAGCCGATCGACGCGGGGGGCGAGGGGATCGACGCGGGGGGCGAGGGGATCGACGCGGGGGGCGAGGGGATCGACGCGGGGGGCGAGGCGGGGCTCGCCATCGCGGGCGCGTGGCATGACGGCTTTATGCCACATGACATCACCGCCGAGGCGTGGCGCATGGGGGAGGGGGCGGATATCAGCGTCTTTCATATCGAGGTCATCGACGAGGTGGGCGAGCACCTCGTGGCCCTCGGCGACGCCAATAATGCCTGGAACCCTGGCCTCTACAGCCGCTTTGACTGGGCCTGGGAGGGCGAGGCGCTCTACTACTGCCAGATCATCTTCGACGCGGAGACGCTGGAGGCGGCGCGCGCCGCCAGCGGCGCGGATCGGGCTGACTTAATGGGGGCGGGCTGTGGTGGGTTCCCTTGGAGCGCGTTGACGCCGCGCTAGGGGTTAAGGGTGAGGGCGAGGATCAGCATCCCCTTCTTGTAGCGCATCCCTGCTTGATAAAAGGTGCGCTTGAGCGGCGCGCGCAGGTCCACATCGACGCGCTTCTTGGGCACCGCGAAGTTGATCTTATGCCGCGCCCCGGCCAGCCCCTCATAGCGGAAGTGCGCGTCTTGGCCGTTGGGCAGCTTCAGGGAGCTGGCGCCCTTCTTGGAGAGCTTAAGCGCCTTCTGATCCAAGAGCTTAAAGCTGTTGTAGCCTTTGAAGGCGCGCTTGAGCGCGGCGCCGTTGAGGGCGGCGTCCGTGGGGCCGGCCTTCTTCTGCGCGTGGATGATCGTGACGTTGAGCGTCAGGGCGTCGGCGGCCAGGGCTTGCCCCCCGAAGAGGAGCGCGGCGCCCAGGGCGATGCGCCAGAGGGTGTTGATCATATCGGGTCCTCTCCTTTGAGCGGATCGCTGGGATCCTCTTCCTCATCCAGCATCCAGATGACGGTGGCGCCGCCGTCCTCGGCGGGCATGCTGATGAGCACGGTCTGATTGCCCTGGTTATGGACCGCCTTGACGGTCACCTCGCTGGGGCCCTCAGGGCTGGCCTCGGGCGCGGGGCTGGGGGTGGCGCGGCGGTCCAAGACGAAGACCGCCAGCAGGGCCACGGCGGCGCCCAGCAGCGCCGGGAAGAGGAAGCGGCGCAGCCCCCCCAGCAGGCTCAGGCGCGGCGTCTCCGGCGACGCCACCCGCTCCGGCGTGGCGGCCACGGGATCGGGCGCGGCGGGGAGCCGGGCCTCCAGCTGGGCCATGAAGCCGCTGAAGTCCGCCGCCGCCACCTCGCGTTGATGTTGGGCGCGCAGCAGCGCGCCGATCTGCGTCAGCTCATTCATCGTCGCCTGGGTCGCCGCGTCGGCCTCGGCGTCCTCGCGCAGGGTCGCCTCGAAGGCGTCGCGCTCAGCGGGGGAGAGCTGATCGTCGAAGTATTGATTCAAGATATGCTCATTCATCTGGCTCATGCCCGCTTCCTCACCCCAGCGCCCGCGCGCTGGGCTAAATCGATCTGACCACTGGCTTCCAGATAAGGCTTGAGGGCCTTCTGGAGCCGCTTACGCGCGTGATGCAGCCGGCTCATGACCGTCCCGATGTGGCAGTCCATGACCTCAGCGATCTGCTCATAGCTGAGCCCCTCAACCTCGCGGAGGAGGATGATGGCGCGGTGATTCTCGCTGAGCGTGCTCAGCGCCTCGTTGAGCACGAGGCTCAGCTCCTCATTCTCCAGCGCGATGTTGGGCTGCATCGCGCGAGTGTTACCCGTCAGGGGTGTAAACTCGGCTTGGTCACGACGGCGCCATGTATCATCATATTCCACCATCCGACGTTTTTTATGCTTACGGATGTGGTCGATACACACATTGACCACGATGCGATAAAGCCAAGTGTAAAAGGCGCTCTCACCTTTAAAGTTTTGGATGTTCTTATAGACCTTTACGAACGCGTCTTGGGCGGCATCCATGGCGTCGGCGGGGTTGCGCAGCACCCCCATCGCGATGCCATATGCTCTATGCTGATACCGCTCTACGAGCATCCGAAAAGCCTCCGGGTCTCCCTCTCGACTGCGGGAGACAAGATCATGATCCGTCAATTGCAACACAGCCTCCGCGAACAACGGGGCGAAGCCGAAGTTCATTCAATCTCGCGCGTATCTTATGGCAAGATCGGGTTTGAGTTTGCAAAAATAAATAAAATCCAATGGTTGCGCCCCATTTCATCGCCCTGATGCGCCGCCCTGACGGGCCATATTGACGCCCTTGAGGCGCTTAATTTCCTGAACATTAGCCATATTCACATAAAAAGTTTAAAGAGAATAAGATCATTTTGATTTTTTATCCAAATTGATGCTTTGAAAAGCTCTTTTTGTAATTGATAGTGTCATCGTTGGGTGAGGTAATTCATTTCTATGCGAAACAAGGAAAGCACCAAGCTCATCTCGTTTTTCTATAATAAGATCTAATTGGATATTCGGTGATAAAGCATATAATTTGATTGGTTTGCGCGCTGTTGGCTGAGTTTGAGTAATAATCCACCCCTCATCAATTGATCTCTGCATGGAAGCTTTAAGGATTGCTGTTGAGGATGCCTCTGGGCGCTGTAAATCTCCAGATAAAAACTCGCGTTCACCATGCTCACGCGCTTTTTCGACCCAAATTTTTTGGTCCATTGGGCCATATGCGAGAAAACGCAGTGCATCTGTAGCAATCCAGTAGCCTTCAATCATATGTTGAAGCGCACCACGCAAAAAATCAAGTGTAATAAGATCATATGTTTGAATTTGACCGGATTCGTTGACAACAACTAAAGATTCAATGACCATTCGATTTAATACAGAGTCAAAAACATCTTCAAATGATGTATTTGTTTCGTAAATAAATTCAAGTCTTAGCCAATCGCTGAGATTTTGACATTGTTCTCGCAATAATGATCTTGAAATAATACCTGAAGAGCTTCGAATTACTGTTGCTACAATAGCATCAGATACAAGCATACTCAATACGCCATTGCGATAGTAATCAAGTTCAATTCGATTCCGCTCTGGTATGATATAAATAATTTGACCACCACGCTCCTCAATATGGACAAGTCTTTTAAGTAATAGTAATGCTTCATCAATTAGAGGGCGCAATGCTTCTCCTCTGGCTTGAAATCCCTCAATAATATCGCGTTCATCAGAGCTTTGGATGTATTTTTCGTGTAAATGAAGTGTATGTTGTATTGAGCGAGATATGCGCGCTCCGCGGCTCATTAAAAAACTGAGTAAAAACCCCACTCGCTCTCTAAGCCTAATCCCAGTAATACCACGACGTTTGTGACTTAAGAGAACTGTACCAACCAATGCGGATGGAGTAATAATGGTCGCGACCTGTATTTGACGCATAAGATGATATGCAAGCGCTCTTGTTGTGGAACGAAATCCATCTTCATCGATTTTTGTCAAATCAATCCCACGTCCATAGGCGTATTCACTTAAACGAACAGGTGCTTCTAGCGTTACATAGATGCGGCCATATCGATAACGAAGTACTTTGCTCGCTTTGACAACTCCACCAACGCTCTCACTGCGCTTTGCACCACCTGTTAATTCATGACGGTAGCTCCCTGTTTCAACAACACGTTCATAGCTAATATGAATCGGAATAAATTGAAGATCTTTAAATTCACCCTCTTGGAGACCCTCCAGGAGCATCGAGAGCATGCCCATCTTTGGCTGAAGTAGCTTGCCCGTTCTAGATCGCCCTCCCTCTAAGAAAAACTCAATCGGGTAGCCCTCTCGAACCAGCTTCCATAGGTACTGGCGAAAGACCAGCTTGTAGAGATCTAAGCCCTTAAAGCTGCGACGCAGGAAGAAGGCGCCTGAGTGTCGTAGCCATGGCCCCAGCGGGAAGAAAGAGAGGTTGATCCCAGCGGCGATGTGGGGCGCGATAAAGCCATGTCGCATCAAGATCCAAGAGAGCAGGAGGTAGTCAGCGTGGCTCTTGTGGCAAGGCGCCAAGATCAAGGGCGCTGAGCGGCTCAGCTTCGCCGCCTCTTTGACGCGCTCGATCTCGCTGACATCCACCTCTACTCCTTGAAAGACCTTCGTAAAGAGAGAATCAAGCATCCGCGCGAAGATCTGAAGGATATCAAAGCGCCAAGAGGCGGCGATCTCCTTGAGGTAAGCGGCGGCCTCTTCTTGCACCGCTGAGGGGGTCTTGCCCAAGACCTTCGCTTGCTCATTCATCGCGTTGATAAAGCGCCGACGCTCAAGGATCTCACGGCGAATCATCGGCCCGGGCTTCACCGCAGGGCCGCGCACCGACATGGCCTCATGGCCGAGGTGGATAAACAACACCCGGCGGACCTTGCGCGCCAAGCGGGCGTCCGACCAGCCCTCATGGGCGGCGATGACCTCCTTGAGGTTGATCGGCGCGCCCACACGCACCGTCGCCGAGCGCCGATGGCGGATAAAGTGGCCGATCTTGCGCAGCCGCCCCGAGGCCTCCTGCTCCCCAAAGGCAATATCCACCCAAGAGCGCCGCCGCGAGGGGGGGTTTGGAGGCCAGGCGATGAGCTGAGGGACCAGCAAGAGCGGGGTGTCCATCTCCCGCTGTAACGTCACCAGCCGCCCCACGAAGTCGCGTGTCCCCAGCCGCTCGGTGTTCAACGCCCGCTTCTTCATAAAGATCAGCGCTGATTGTCCACGCCGAATCACCCCCTCCAGCAGATCCAATGCGTTGGCTTGAGGGCGACGATCGCGGTTGAGCCAGCCCCACAGCCCCACCAAGAGGGAGCCACGCAGGAAGGTTAAGTTGACGCCATTGGCGAAGCGCGCCAACGGCATCCCCAGCTTAAGGAAGAGGTGGTTGAAGAAGAGGTAGTCGAGGAGGCTGCGGGTGCGCATCACATAGATCAGCCGCCCCTGGCTGGGGAGGCTCACCAGCCGCGCCTCGGTCTTCGCGTCCAGCTCGACGTGATCGAAGAAGCGCCGGGCGAACCAGGCGAACAGCCCACGGCGGTGATCGACCATCGCGCTGAAGAGCAGCCCCTCTGGGTGCATCTCGTTCATTTGATCCGCTCAGTTGCTTAACTCGGCGCCGATCCAAGCACACCCGCCGGCTGAGATAAATATCTGTGATCTCCTGCATGAAAGCCCGTATCCTCGCGCGCATCAATTATGGGATTTGGAGCCCTCAGATGTCCTACGCCGCCAACTTCGGGGTCACGCTCACCCAGCACGTCCTGCATCGCCAAGCGCTTCACCCCAACGCGCGGGGTCAGTTCTCCCAGCTGATTACACAGATCGGCGTCGCCGCCAAGCTGATCAGCGCCCAGGTGCGCCGCGCGGGCCTTATCGAGATATGGGGGGCCACCGGCGATGAGAACGTCCAAGGTGAGGAGGTGCAGAAGCTCGATCGCATCGCCAATGACACGCTTAAAGAGGTCTTAATCCAAAGCGGCTGCGTCTCGGCTTTGGCTTCGGAAGAAGAGGATGAATTCATTTCAGTCCCCTCTGCGTTGCTCGGTGACTATGTCGTTGCTTTTGATCCACTCGATGGCTCATCAAATATCGACTCAAGCGTCTCTATTGGTACGATCTTCGCGATTTATCATCGACGCAGCATCAGAGAGAGCAGCGTAAATGACGTGCTGCGCCCTGGTTATGAGCAAGTCGGCGCCGGATATGTGATGTATGGCTCATCAACCGTGATGGTTTATACCGCTGGTCGTACCGTAGATTGCTTTACGCTCGATCCAAGCTGCGGTGAGTTTTTCCTGACCAGAAGTGACCTTAAATATAGCGAAAAGACTCATGTTTTATCCATCAATGAGTGCAATATCCCTTATTGGCCGACGTGGGTTAAGCCTTTCGTTAAAGAGATCATCGATCGCAATGATGAGGCGCACCGAGAGATCACAGGACGTCACATCGGCTCGCTCGTCGCTGACTTCCACCGCAACCTCATCAAGGGCGGGCTCTATCTCTACCCGGAGGATCGGCGCACGGGTCGCGGCAAGCTGCGCCTGCTCTATGAGTGCAACCCCCTCGCCTTCATCGCTGAGGTCGCTGGCGGCGCCGCCTCCACGGGGCGCGGGCGGATCTTGGAGGTGATGCCTGAGGATCTGCATCAACGCGTGGGGTTGATCATCGGACCTAAGGCGGATGTCGCCTTGGCCGAGGCGTTCGCCCGTGAGGCGGCCAAGGCAGAGGCCTAGGATGGCGCGCGTCTGCTTTAGCAATGTCCCGCTGCTCAAGACCTGCATCGGCGGGCTGTGCCCCTCGCTGACCTTTATCCAGCTCGGCGGCTACCTCCAAGCACACGGCCATGAGGTCATCATCCATGACGTCGCCGTGGAGCTGGACACGCAGGCGCATACCATGGACGAGATCCTCGATCATATGGTCCGACGGATCGTGGAGATCGCCCCAGACATCCTGGGGCTCTCGGCCAAGGTGCCAGCCGATGGCCGCTTCACCCGTGATCTCATCGCGCGCCTGCGCCCCACGCTGCCCGGGCTGGTGATCATCGCTGGCGGCATCTGGGCGACCCCCGCCGACGTCCCGCTGCTGGAGGCCATCGAGGGCCTCGACGCGGTGGTGCGCGGCGAAGGGGAGCGCGGCGTCTTGGCCATCGCCGATCGGATCGACGCCGGTGAGGTGCCCATCGGCCCTGAGGTGCCCGGGATCAGCTATCGCGATGAGGCGGGTCAGATCTCACAGACGCCCAGCGCGCCGCCCCCCCGCCCCGAGGCCCTGCCACCGCTGGCGCTGGATCTCATGCCCAGCCCCGACAGCTACACCATCTTCCCCTTCCTCACGAGCAAAGGCTGCCCCTTCGACTGCACCTTTTGCTCAGAGAAGGTGATCTTCCCCCAGCACATCGAGACGCCGCTGGCGCGCCTGGAGGCCGATCTCAAGCGCCTCGATGACTTTGGCCGCGACTACTACCTCTGGCTCTCCGATCCCCTCTTTGGCCTCGACGCGCAGCGCACGGAGGCGATCTGCGCCCTCCTGGGGCGCAGCCGCTTCGACTTCTTGTTAGAGAGCCGGGTGGATGTGCTGCGACCTCAGCAGCTGCCGCTGCTCTCCGAGGCAGGCTGCGAGGTCATCTACTTTGGGCTGGAGTCGGCCTCCTTCGAGACGCTCAAGCGGCTCAACAAGGTGCGCACCCGCGCCGCCTTTGAGCGCTACCTTGACATGGCCCGCGCCCAGATCGTCGGCTGCATGGAGGCGGACATCACGCCCATCTTCGGCGTGCTCAACCCCGTGCCCGGCGACACGCTTGAGGATCTGCGCTTGACCTATGCGTTCCTCAAGGAGCTGGAGGCCCTCGCCATCGACGCTTGCCACCGCAGCGGTGAGGACCCAGGGTTTCACTTCTACTCCTTCCAGTATCGCTTCATCCGCGGCAGCGATGACTTCAACCAGCTCGATGAGATGGCCGCGCGTGGCGCCACTTGGCTGCAAGATCCCAGCGACGCCTTCCGCGACATCGTGCTCCATGACGCCTCCCCTGAGATTCCCTTTGAGGTCGCAATGGACTTCCATAAGAAGGTCAGCGCCTTGGTGCGATCCACGCCCATCGGCTTTGCGCGGATGCGGCGCAGCTTCCCCTCTCAGCCCAAGGGGGGCCTCGGTTGAAGATCCCCAATCACATCGGGGCGGCGCTGGCGTGGCGCTACCTCACGCACAGCCTGATGTTGGGGCTGTGCGTGCTCAATGAGGGCCGCGCCGCGCCGAGGCTCCCTGATCTGATCTTGGACAACATCCCGCGCAACGAATGGGCGTTGAGCTGGAATTATCACCTCTGGATCTTGTGCTATTTTCCGTTGGCGCTGTGGCTCTGGCGCAAGAACCGAGCGGCGTTCGTCCACTTCCTCTATGTCGGCGGGATCATCAGCCTGGCGCGGGGGCTGACGATCATCACCACGGGGCTTGGCCCCACTGACGGCTTGGACACCAACGCGGGGATGAGCCTCCACGCGCTGGCTCGCGCCTGGTGGCAGCTGGTGAACCCCCTGACCACGCTGACGGGCGGCGGCGCGCACATCCATCTCACCAAGGATCTGTTCTTCTCCGGCCACACCGCCACGACCTTCCTGCTCTGGCTCTACGCCCGAGAGGAGGGCTTGGGCGGCCTGGCCCTGATCGCGCACCTGATCGTCGTGGCGATCGTCTTCCTCTCACACCTGCACTACACCATCGACGTGATCGGCGCTTGGGCGATCACCTTCAGCCTCTACACCCTGATCCGGCGTCGATGGCCCCCGGAGCGGCTATGCCTCAACCTGTCACGCTGACCCGCGTTGACGCGGCGCGCGTCTTACCCCTGCGCGCCGCCACGCTCAGGGCTGATCACCCCGTCGAGGAGGCGCGCTTTGAGGGCGATGAGGCGCCTCATAACGCGCATTTTGCCGTCACGCGGGGCGAAGAGATCATCGGCGTCGGCTCTGTGCTGCGCCTCCCCCCGCCGGGGCGGGCAGATCCGCGCGCTTGGCGCGTGCGCGGGATGGCCGTCGCCGAGGGCGCGCGCGGCCAAGGGATCGGCCAGCGCATCTTGATGGCCGCGCTGACACACGCCGCCGCTGATCACAACACGGTCTGGTGCTACGCGCGCGTCCCAGCCATCAACCTCTATCTGCGCGCGGGGTTCGCCCCCATTGGCGAGGTCTTTGAGCTGGGCGACAATGGGCCGCATCTGCTTATGATGCGCGCGCCGGGGCCGATATGAGTAGGACGTGTCTAAGCAATGCCCAACCTGCGGGCGGCGCTACGCCGACCCCTTAATTTTCTGCGCTGATGACGGCACCCAGCTTGGGGATGATCCCCTCATTGGGCGACGCGTGGCGGGGCGAGAGATCCTGCGCTTCATCGGGGAGGGGGGCGCCGGCGCGCTCTACCTCGCCGAGCACCTTGAGCTGCAACGCGATGAGGCGCTCAAGCTGCTGCACCCGAGCTACGCGCGGGAGCCGCAGTTCGTCAATCGCTTCCTCCAAGAGGCGCGGATCATCGCCAAGCTCAAGAGCCCACACACCGTCCGGCTCTTTGACTTTGGGCGCACGCATGACGGGCTGGTCTTTATCCTCATGGAGTTCCTGCGCGGCCAGACGCTCCAGGCCATGCTGCAAGAGGAGCCCAAGATGGCGCCGCGCCGCGCCGCTGAGATCATCACGCAGATATGTGACTCGCTGGCGGAGGCCCACGCCGCGGAGGTGATCCACCGCGACATCAAGCCCGCCAACGTGATGGTTGAGCTGATCGGCGAGGCGCCGCACGCGCGGATGCTGGACTTCGGGGTGGCCCGGGCGAGGGGGCCGGACGCCTGCCACACGGTGCCGGGGCAGTTCGTGGGCACCCCGGCCTTCTCCTCGCCAGAGCAGGCCCTCGGCGAGGCCCACATCGATGGGCGCAGTGATCTCTACACGCTGGGCATCCTCTTCTACACCATGCTCGCCGGCTACAACCCCTATGAGGTCGAGGGCAACTGGATAGAGACGCTCAAGCGTCAAGCAGGCTGGACCCCGCCGCCGCTCGATGACGCCCCGCCGCTGATCACGAGCCTGATCAGCGAGCTGCTCGATAAGCACCCACAAGGGCGGCCCGCCAGCGCCGAGGTGGTCGCGCGGCGGCTCCAAGCCTATCTCCAGCCCACGCCCACAATCATCACGCGCCCTCCACCGCTCAGCGATGAGGCGGCGCGGCTTAACGCGCTGCGCGCCGCCGTGGCCGAGGAGCGCGCTGAGCTGGCGGGCCTCTCGGCGGAGCTTGAGCCACGCCTAGAGGCGCTCAGGGACCAGGAGGAGGCGCTCAGCGCTTGTGCGGCAGAGGCTGCTGCTGCGGCGGCGGCGGCGACGGCCAAGGCGGAGGCCGCCGAGGCGCGTTGGCGTGAGGTCACGGCGGGCCATGAGGCGTTGAGGCGGCGAGAGCGCGGGCTGATCCGCCAAGGCGAGGGCCTTGACGGGCACCTCAGCGAGGTCGAGGCGCGGCTGGAGGCCGCCGCCCGCGCCCATCTGGCGCTCAATGAGGAGAGCCAGGCGGAGTGGGCGCGGATGAGCGCCTTTCAAGCCGATCTGATCACGCTGCGTGGGGACTTTGAGGCGCTGTTTTTGCGCGCCGAGGCGGTCTGGGATCGCTTTAACGAAGAGGCGGCGACGCGCTTTCAGATCAGCGCGGGGCTCAAGGAGGGCGTGGACACGCTGCGCGCGCTGCGTGAAGATCTCGCCGCGCTGCGTGAGCGCCACGCGCGGCGGCGTCAGGCCCTGCTTGAGCCAGCGTCATCAGGAGAAGCGCCCGGCCCAGCCCGACCCGTCACGCCCCCGCCCTTGGACACGCCGTTGATCTTGCCTGAGACGCGGCGAGTCGAGGGGGCGGCGCCCTATGAGATCGCCGCAGCGCCGCTGACGGTGGGGCTGCGCGCGGCGCTGATGGGCGGCGAGGTGAGCGAGGCGGGCGCGCCTCAGCGCGGCGTCTCCTTCTTCGACGCCCTTGAGATCGCCAACGCGCTCTCGACGCGGCTGGGGCTGCGTCCTTGTTATGCCTTTGAAGGCGAGCGCCCTCGCTGGGACACCACGGCGGATGGCTGGCGGCTGCCGACCGAGGCGGAGTGGGCGGCGGCGGCGGCGGCGGGGGCCGTTGAGCTTGAGGGCGGGCTTTGGATCTGGTGCTGGGACCCCTGGTCAGAGGCAACGAGCGCCTTCAGCCGCGCGCAGCGAGGCGAGGCGGGCCAGCGGCGGGCGAAGCCTGCGGGGCTGCGTCATCACAGCTTCGGGCTCTGGCTGGCGCGCGGTTAGAAAATACGACGCTTGTCGTGTTTATCAAGGCAGGATCATCAAGGCAGGATCATTCCCAGATCAAGGGCCGCAGGCTCAGCCCCTCTTGCACGATGACCTCCGCTACGCCATCCCCGTTGATGTCCGCCACCACCAACGCGCGGGCGCCTTGACCGCCAACCACGCTCCCCGCCAGCGTCACCAGCGCGTCCTCCTCTGCGTTGAGGCCCATCACATGTACAGCGGCCTCCTCAGAGGCCATGAGCAGCATCACGAGATCGCGCTGGAGGCGCCCTCGGAGATCCGCCGTGACGCCGCCGATCACCCCCTCCGGCAGCGGCGCGCTCCACTGCGGCATAAGCTCAGCCGTTAAGCCGCTGATGTGCCCAGCCCCTTCGCTGATCTCGATCAAGGCGGGGCGCGGGTGGCCTGCCACGCCACGCCACGCGATAAGCTCAGCCGGTTGCGCGCCCTGGAGTGAGCGGGTGTGGGCGATGAGCTGGTCCTCGAACACCTCAAGCGCGCCCAGACGCCAGCCCTCCTCGTCGCCGTCGATGTAGACAGCCTCATCGCCCCCGCCTGGGATCAGATCCGCGATGATCAGCGCTTGACAGCCCCCCGTCACGTTGGCGCGCCCAAGCTCAGCGAGGCTGAAGGCCTCGTTCTGCCCTTCGATGACGAAGACGTAGATCACGGCGTCGCTGCAGGCGACGATGTCGCCACGGCCATCACCGTTGACGTCCCCGATCGCCAAGCGGTTGAGCTGATCATCGACGGTCAGCGCGACAGCACCGTCGATCTGGAGCCCCCCCGCGCTGATGGGATCGTAGTTGACCGTCAGCCGCGTGTCCTCGGCGGCGTCCAGCCGGGCGATGACGAGATCAGCGAGGCCATCCCCTTCCACGTCACCGACGGCGTAGGCGCGGACGTCCGGCGCGGCGTAGGGCGCCCCAACCCCCCAGGTGTAGACCTCCAGGTTCAGGCCGTTGCGCCCCAAAAGCTCATCCTGCCCGTCCCCATTGAGGTCCGCTGCGGCCTCTAAGACAAAGCCTGGGCGCGCGTTGAGCTGCGCGGCTGAGCGCACCAGCGCGGGCCGCGCGTCCGCCGCGCTGAAGATCTGAAAGCCCAAGGTTTGAGCGTAGAGGAGCGCCGCCTCAAGGGGCTCTCCAGGCGCGTTGAAGCCGATGACGCGCCCCACCGGCCGCTCCAGATCCACGCCCTGCGGTGCGTCATAGTCCTCATCCATGCGCAAGAGCGTGAAGGCGCGCCCCAGCGAGTCAACGACGATCAGATCATCGCGTGCGTCGCCGTTGATGTCCCCGGCGGCGATGGAGGTGATCATCGCCCCTCCCTCGCTGACCGGCGCGGTGGTCACCTCGTATAGATCGCCGCTCATGCCGATGTCCGCCACGACCACGTCCGCGCCGCGACCAAAGATAATCACGTCTCGATGCAGATCCCACCGCGCGAGGGTGGGCGCGGCGCCGCGCTGAGGCGGCCCCATCAGCCAACGCTGCTCAAAGACTTCGCCGTCGTCGAGGAACCGAAAGAGCCCCAATGAAGCGGCGTTGTTGATGTCACTGGAGGCGTCGCGCGTGATGATCACCGCCTCGTCGCCGCTGGGGAAGATGTCCGCTGTGAGGACCCCCGTCGGCTTGTCTACGCCAAGATCGATGAAGCCTGCGCTGGTTCGTGGGATCGGACCGCTGATCGAGCGGTAGACGAGCGCGACCGGATCTGGATCGGCGGGGCCATCGGGGTAATAGGGGTTGGTGGGCGTGTTTTGTGGGTTGCCCAGCTCAGCGATAAGAGCCACGTCAAGGTTGGTCTCGTCTTGGTCCAGATCACCGACGGCGATCGCCGTGGCGAAGCGGTGATCGATGAAGCCAAGGTTGGTGTTGAGCTGTAACCAAGGGGGGGCGGTGACGCGGTTGAGCGAGAAGCTGCCCCAGACCGAGCTGTTGCTCAAGACGAGATCAAGCCGCCCGTCTGGATAAACGTCCGCGGCGGCCAGCCTCGTTTGGTTGTTCCAAGGTTGCTCCGTCGAGGTCCAAGCGCCGTTGGGCTCCCGCGTGAGGTGTCGATACTGCCCCGCGCCGATCAGGTGCAGGCCCTTGAGCGGATCGTCAACGCGGACGCCGATGAGATCCGTGAGGGTGTCATGGCGCGAGGTCGCAGGCAGCCCATGGGAGACGCCGCGCGGGCGCGTGACCCTTGGGGATCGCCCCTCCGTGGCATACACCCATAGATCCAGGCGACCAAAGTCATTGTCTGCGCTGGTGTAGCAGCCCTCCAGCGCGTCGCACAGCCCCGAGAGCCGGACGCGCTCGTCGATGATCTCAGCCTCAAGGCAGGCATCGCCGATCTCAGGCTCGCCGAGGACCCGCCCTGAGCGGGCCTCGACGCGCTCCCCCTGAACGCAAGCGTGGAGGAGGGTGTAGACGGGCAGCGGGAAGCAGCGCGGCGTGTCGTTGAGCATCAACGAGATTGACCAGCCCGCGCGCCCATTCAGCGTCGTGGGGTTGGCGGGCGCGCCTGGGAGCCACCACAAGGCGTAGTCACCCTCACGGCTGTTGGGCGCGCGAGGCGCCAACTGACAGTCCATGCCTACGAAGAGCGTGGGGGGCGTCTCTGAGCGCACCTCCCCCTCAACCCATAGCCCCGCGTAGGTGAGGCGCGCCGAGAGGTTGGGGACCTCGTCGTGGAACTCGACAGACGTCACAAGCGTGCCCGCGAGCAGCGCCTCGTCGTCCACGCGCAGCTCAACGGAGACGCAAAGATAGAGGTCGGCGGGGGCGGGCTGCGTGGGCACGTCCACGCGCCAGCGGCTCACCACGTCCGTGAACACCACGACGTTGGGTTGCTGGGTGATCTCAAAGCGCTGCGACTCTCGGCGCGGCGCGCTCAAGGCGGTCTGACACGCCGGATCATCGCTCAGCCAGAGTTGAGTGAGATAGTCACCCGAGCGCGTCACGTTGACTTGGACACGCAGCCCCCCCCTCAAGGTGTCGAAGACGCGCAGCGAGCCCGCCTCAAGCCCCCCAAGCTCAATCTCAGCGTGAGGGGCGTCGCAGAGATCGCCGACCCCGTTCTCATCCCAGTCGAGCTGTGTTGTGTTGCGCACCTCGGGGCAGTTGTCGTCGTCATTGAGGATCTCGTCGCCGTCGCGGTCCTCGTCACAGATGTCCCCGATGGTGTCATTGTCCATGTCTGTGTTTGGGCCAGGGACATCAGGGCACAGATCCATGTCGTTGAGGATCTCATCGCCATCGCGGTCCTCATCGCAGGCATCACCTTGGGTGTCCCCGTCGCTGTTGGTCTGCTCTGGGTTGGCGATGTGAGGGCAGTTGTCCAACTCATCGGGGAAGCCATCTTGGTCCTCATCGCTGGGGGGCGCCATATCGGGCGCGGCGTCCACCAGGGGCGCCATATCGGGCGCGGCGTCCACCAGGGGCGCCATATCGGGCGCGGCGTCCACCAGGGGCGCCATATCGGGCGCGGCGTCCACCAGGGGCGCCATATCGGGCGCGGCGTCCACCAGGGG
>JAHJCH010000183.1 GCA_018813065.1 Myxococcota bacterium | reverse complement strand
CGATCTTATATGATTTTATATCAAAACCAGGCACAATTTTTTACCTTTCCTGCTTTAATTTCTCGAAAAGAGCACTGATTATCGGAGAAACATGTAGTCCGTTTTTTGTGTCTAATCAAGAAAAAAAAACAAACACCTCTGAGATCGGCGCCCTCATCCTGCGCGCCAGGAAATTACGACACCTGTCGTGTTTCGTCGAGCGGGCGGACCCAGGGGGAGGGCTTACGGCGCCTCGAAGAAGGCGAGGCCCGGCGCGTGATCGAGCGTGCGCACCACTAAGGCGCGGTCAAGGGCACGGTTGAAGCGCTCGCAGGAGGATTCGGCGATAAAGAGGCAGCTGTGGCAGGCGGCCCCCTCGTATTCGCGGCCCTCGTCTTCACGACCCTCGCCTTGGTTGGGATTGTGCGCGGCGCAGATCGGGTCGTTGCTGCACAGTTGGCCTAGCTCTAATGCGCGTTTGAGGTGCGCTGTGAGGTGGCGACCCTGTTCCACCAGCCCCCCCAGCGTGCCTTCGCTGCCCGGCGTCCCCGTGCTGAGCAGTATCCCCGCCATCGGCGCCCCACTCTGGGCGTCGCTACAGTAGATCCGCTCGTGGATGGCGCTGGCGGCGTAGCCACAGGTGAGCGATAGCGCGTTGATCAGGAGGTGCGAGAGGCTGTGGAGCAGGTAGTAGCGCGCTCCGTAGAAGTCGATGGGTTTGCTTTGTTTGGCTTGGCCTCGCTCAAAGGCCAGGCGCAGCTGCTCGGCGCGGGCGCGGACCTCGGGGCGCGCTTCCCAGGCGCGCAGCGCCGCTTCGTCAAGCTGGATGAACAGCCCCTCGCCCCGAATCTCA
Source organism: Myxococcota bacterium (assembly GCA_018813065.1). GTDB lineage: Bacteria > Myxococcota_A > Bradymonadia > UBA7976 > UBA1532 > JAHJCH01. The sequence continues at coordinate 14,335 of JAHJCH010000183.1, read as the reverse complement.
ATGGCCGGTCGCCATTCTTCTTGTTGGCTGAGCGGGGCGGCTTTGATGTCAAGGTCGTGCTCGCCCTGGAGCGTGGTTTGGGGGAAGTCGAGGCGCGTAAAGGCGAGCTGGGCTTGGACTTCGCGCAGTATATGGACCAGCACGATTTGGGCGATGCCTTTGGGGGGCGCGTCGGCGAGGCGCCGCGCGAAGAAGTCCACGCCCTGCGTTGGCCGCTCGCCCGGCGCCTCGATCGGCGCGCGCGTCAGCTGGGCGTACTCGGCTTCAAAGGGGTTGGCGCGGGCTTGGTCCGTCGGCGCCTCGCCTTTTAACTCCGCTTGGATGCGCGCGACCATCTCTAAGATGGTGGCGTCGCTGGCGTCGCCCACCGCCACTTGGATATCAGAGAGGCTGCGGAAGGCGGGGAGCCTGGCAGGCGTGGCGGCTTGGAGGATCTTCCATTCTTTGCGCACGCCGTCATAGAGCGGATCGCTGAAGTCCGGGATCGAGATGACGCTGCGCGTTTGGCTGAAGTAGGTGTTGCTGGCGGTGCGCAGCACCATCCGCGCTTTCTCCTCGCAAGGCTCGGTGGTGTCTTCGATGTCGCCACGCAGCCAGGGGCGCCGTCCTCGGCATCGAGGCCGCTTGTCTTGGTCGAGGAGGTGGCTGATTCGCCCCGATTTGCCGCATGTCTCGCACTTGGCGGTCACTTCGTTGAAGTCGCCTGTCTCGCCCTCCACCAGCCTCAGGCGCGGCGCCACGCAGCGGTTGTGTCCCATGTGCGCCAACCCCACCCAGTCGATCTCGTCGAGGTGGCCATGGGCGCAGGCCAGGACAAAGCGCACAGGCACGGCGAGCGATGGCTTCTTGGCCTTGGTCGAGGCGTGCTCGGCGCATTCATGGTAAAAGCGGCGCTTTTTGAGCGTCAGCGCGCGCAGATCAACCAACGCGCGGCAGCCCTGGCAGACAAACCAGCGGGGGAAAATCCGCGCGGTGATGCCCCGATCCGGGTGGGGATCGCCTTGGCGCGCGGGCGGCGCGTAGAGCTTCAGGGTGGGGCGCCCCAGCAACGCGGAGAGGCGCGGCTCGTCGATGATCTCGGGCTGATTGCCTATCCGCCAGGCGTCAAGCTCTTGGATCAGCACGGCGTAGTCGATCAGATCGACCAAGGCGCCCGGGCCGTAGCCCGTCAGGAGCTGGCTGCGGCGTATCTCCCCCTCTGCCTTGGTGGTCTTGGTCTTGTTCTGCGCTTGGCTTGGCTGCTTGACCCAGATGTCGGCGACCGGCTCGACGTCGCGCATGGAGGTGGGCGCGATGAAGAGGCGCTCGCGGCTGATCTCGTCGTCGTTGAGGAAGCGCCACGCTTCGTTGTTCTCGTCGTAGGTCTTGAGTAAGGCGTCCTTGCCGCCACGCTCGAAGGGTGAGTAGTGGCGCTTGAGGTTGCGCGCCGCCGCGTCCACCGCCAGGCGTCGCCAGGCATCGAGTATCTGGTCCACACGCGCGGTGATGTTGGCCTGGAGCCGACGCTCGCCCTCGGCGTCCAGGGCGGTGGCGGCGATGGCCCGGCGCGCGAAGACGTCGCTGACCCACGCCGCGTCCTCGCGCTGTTGGGCCAGTCGCATCACGCCCTCCGTGGGCGTGAACGCCGGGTCGGCGAGGCGCACCAGCGCGACGAGCGCGCCGACGAGGCCCCGATCTAAGGCCGGTCCAGAGAAGGGCGTGAGGCTGTTGACCTCGACGTGGCGGTAGAGCGCCTGGTGCGTGGCGTGGAAGTGCTCGAAGTGTGAGCGGTCGCGCGGGCGCTGGGCGTTGAGGCAGACCAGGACCAGCCCCGGATGTGTCTTGGCTTGGCGGCCTACACGGCTGGTGGCTTGGATGTACTCCGCCATGGCCTTGGGCTGGCCCGCCACGATCATCAGGCCCAGCCGATCAATGTCCACGCCCACCGAGATCATGTTGGTGGCTAAGGCCACGTCCACACGCTGCGGGTTCTCATGGGTCAAGGCCAGGCGGTCTTTGGCTTGGGCGATCTTGTGCGTGTACTCGCGGCTGGTCAGCTCCACAGGCATGGGGCTGATCTGGCGGTGGGCGAACCAGCGATGCGGCCCCGCGTGATCGAGGGGGCGGCGCGCCTCCAATGTCTGTAGGCGGCTGCGCACGATGTCCTCGATGAGCCGCCGCGTGCCGCCCAGCTCGCGCAGGCTGTTGAAGTAGCCCAAGGCGGTCATCCAGGCGTCGGCGGCGGGGCCAACCTCTCGCCATAGCGCTTCTGCTGCGCCCATCGCCGTGATGTAGAGCCGTAAGAGCGCGGTCTTGAGCGGGTGGCCGAGGGCGCAGACGCCGATGTAGCGGCGGTCGGGGCTCTCTGCGTCGCGCTGCGCAAAGAAGCTCTCGCCGTCGTCGATGCCCGGCGGGGGGAAGAGGGCGACGTCGCGGGCAAAGAGGGCGCGTATCTGCGCCTCCGCTTGGCGCGTCGTGGCCGTGGAGGCGATGATCTTGGGCCGCCGTCGGTCGCCGTTGGGCAGGGTCTGATGGCAGAGCCGCTCCACGGTCGTTTCGTAGAGCCCCACCATCGTCCCCAATGGCCCCGAGATCAGATGCACCTCGTCTTGGACGATCAGCTCCGGCGGGGTGAGCCCCTGGGGCAGCGCGGTGGCTTCGCCCGCAGGCTTGGCGTGGTCGATCACGCCGAAGAAGCGGGCCACTTCGTCTTCTCGCTTGAGGCTGTGTACACGCCCAAACAGCGCCGCGCTCTGGCCCCGCCAAGGCAGCATCGCCAGCTTGTCCACCGTGGAGAGCAGGAAGCTGGGCAGCTCGCGGTAGATCTGCTCGTCTACGAAGAGGAGGGGGAGGCCAGGCGCTTGGCTGAAGTCACAGTCGAGGTCGCGGCAGCGCACCTCAACCCCCATCGGATCGCCTTTGCGTTTGCCTTTGCCTTTGGGCTTGTCGTGGATCAGCCGCAGCGCCGAGGCGTCCAGCGGGGCTTGGCACCAAGGGCAAGCGGCGAGCGGGCAAGGTGAGTCGGAGGTGCGCCCCGCTTTGTTGTCCTCAAGCGCCGCGTTGACCTCGCTCAAGGTGTTGGCCGTCGCGCTCTTGCCAACCCACAGGCCCACAGAGAAGCGCGTCGTCCCCAGCGCCTTGGGGTGTTGGCGGCGCACCTGCTCTAAGGCGCAGATGAGCGTCGCCGCGCGCCCGAGCTGGTCGAGGGTGAGGAGCCGCAGGGTGTAGCGCAGCAGGACGGCGACGCCAAGGCCGCCGTCAGGCCGGGTGGCGCCTCGCAGGCGGCGCAGGAGCAGGGTGAAGGCGATCACGCCTAAATATGCTTCGGTTTTGCCGCCCCCCGTGGGGAAGAAGATGAGATCGACGAGATCACGCTCATCGTGCTGGTCTTCGCAGACGCTGACGACGCTGAGGAGGATAAAGGCGAGCTGGAAGAGGCGCCAACGAGGCCGCGCGTCGCCTCGGTAGCGCTGGGGGCTGCGCGCGTGCGCCGCCGCCGCCATGGCCTCGTTCATCCACGCGAAAGCCTGACGCGCCTCTTTGTCCTGCGCTAAGCGATCAAGCCCCGCGCTGAGGCGACGCAGCGCCACACGCGCCCTCGCGTCGATCTCCTCCTGCGTCGCAGCGCGCCCCCCCGCCCCCACGTCGCGCGCGGCTTGGGTGTCCAGCCAGGTTTGATAGGCGATCAGGAGCGGTGAGAGCGCCGCGCGCAGCGCCTCGCCGTTGGGCTGCGCCGCCAAGTCCGCCAGCGCTTTTATGTCCACCTCGACCTCGGCCAGCGCGCGGGTTTTGCTCGCCATGACGCGCCCTTGTGGCAGAAAGCAGGTCCGCGCCCAGGCGCCATCGGCGGCCTCCTCGGTGGCGGCGCCATGCCCGACGGCGTAGCTCAACACGTCGCGAAATTGCAGATCAGCGACGCGCTCATCGGTGTCGTCGGTGGCGAAGGGCGCGGGGCGCGGCAGGAAGGGGCGATCAGGCTTGAGGTGAAGCTCGACCTGAAAGAGATAGGCCTCTTCGCGGTGTCGGCCATCGAGGACAGGCTGTTGGTTGACCAAAAACAGCGAGAGCGCATGCGCGCCTTGGGCGATGCCTGGTACGCCGATCACCGGGCGGATCTCACCACGCAAAGAGATGCCCTCGCCGAGCGCTTGGTGGATGGCTGGCTGGGCCAACGAGACTTGGACTTCAAGGCTGTGGGCGGTCCGATGCCATTGGGCGCGCGCCCCCGTCGTGGTTAAGAAGCCCGGCTCGCCGCTGCGCGCTCGCCGGTAGGTGCCAAAGCAAACCACGGCGGTGAGCGCCTGCGTGCCCGGCGCGAGGAGCACCGAGAGGCCCACGCTGGCAGGGAAGCGGCGCGCCGCGCGCTGCACGATCTCGGGGGCCTCGCGCTCCTCCATCGTCTCTTCGCCCAGCGTGTCATGGGCATGGGGGTCTTCGTTTTTGTCCTGGCCTTGGCAGGCCAGAAAGCCCGTGAGGTACCAGCGCGAGGGGGGCGTGGGGAGCACCTCGCGGGCTTGAGGGTTGTGGAGATCGTAGGGGCCGATCAGATCGGCCTTGAGCGCGTCGATCAGGCGCGCGCGCAGCTGCTCGGGGGGGGAGATCATCGCAGGGTTGCCCGGATAAAGTGCCATCACGCGCATCAACGCCCAGCAGGGCGATAAAAACAAGCAAAGCGAGCCCAAGGCGAGTGACGCGCGTGGTCAAGGATCGTGGCCAGCCGTCAAGGATCGTGGCCAGCCGTTCTGGCTCGTCGCTGGCGCCCCGCGCGGCGCGCCGCCCACCTGGCGCATCTATGAGCCGTTTAACTTCATCAGGCCCCAGATACGATGATCAACCTCTCGGCGATGCAGCTCCAAGAGCACCTCAAGGTCGCAGATCCACCGCCGCTCCTGCTCGATGTCCGCGAGCGGTGGGAGTTTGAGATCGTCCGCCTCCCCAGCGCGCAGCTCATGCCCATGCACCGGCTCTTCGCCGAAGTCAAGGCGCTCGATGCGGCGCGTGAGATCGTGGTGATCTGCCATCACGGCGTGCGCAGTCGTATGGTCGCCGCCTTTTTGGAGACTCAGGGCTTTGAGCGTGTCATCAACCTCAGGGATGGCATCGATGGCTGGGCGACACACGTTGATAAGGGCATGGCGCGTTACTGAGGCGCCGCTCTAAGGCGCGGCGCAGCAGCTTGGCTTAAACAGCCGGTCGTACTTTAAGCGCACGCCGGTCAGCGCGCTGGCGCCCGGATCATGCGTGGCGGGGATCTGCCCTCGGTAGGCGAAGAGATCGATGAATAAGCCCACGCCCAAGCCCCCAATCAGCGGCACATCCAGGCCGCCACGCAGCTTGAGGATCATGCCCAGATCCTCGTCGGTGTCCCGCGTCACGTCGGCGAAGAAGTAGCGGCCATCCCCCTCCACGAACACCGTCATCGCCCCCAGCGTTCGCTTGAAGTCCAGCCGCGCCAGTAGGCCGATCTCCGGCGAGGCCGCCGCCGAGGAGAGGTCTCGCGCGGCGATCCCCCCCAGCTTGATCTCCCGAAGGTGCTCGCCCCGCCATACAAGGCCCGCTCCCCCTTCCAGCTGTCGCTTGCGCGGGTTGCGCTCGGTGGGCGTCAGCTCGGTGATGTAGGCGATGTCGCCGTAAGGGACGCCGCCCAAGAGCCCCCAGGCGTTGATTTGTAGCTCCGTGGCCGCCTTCAAGGCGTCCGCCGTCTCTTGATCCGGCGCCTCCTCGTAGCGCGTCTCGGCGTACTCCCCCGTCAGGCGGTTGATCCAGTCCACGGCCAGGCTCTCGCGGCGCAGCGCCACGTCGCCCCGCGCCGCGACGCTGACGCTCTCCAGCCCCGTCACCCGCGTCTCACGCACGTTGGCGTAGGGCGCGCGCGGGCCGTAGCGGGTGTAGTTGTGCGTCTCAAACGCCAGCTCTCGCAGGTCAATGAGCCAGCGCGAGGGCTTGATCGGCGCAGGATCAAGCAGCGCGGGGAGCTGATCGACGGTCGTGGGCGAGGCGAGGGCGCTGAGCAGCAGATCACGCAGCTTGCGCGGCGCCCCGCTGGGGTCTTCTTCGAGGCTGAGCGGGCCGCCGCTGAAGGCGCGGTGCGCGGTCACCACGCTGGGCAGGAAGAGCGCCCCAAAGCGCGGCTGATCGACGACGCCGCTGGGTAAGACCACCCGGTAGCGGGCGCGATCGTCGATGGGGCGGCCCAAGATCAGCGGCGCTTGGTCCTTGAAGCTGAGCCCCGCGCTGTGAAGCTCGCTCAGCAGCGGCGCGGCGATCAGCGCCTTGAGCTGCGCGGCGGTGAGGTCGAGGATCACCGCGTCATCGGGGAGATCCAGGTTCGCCGCCGCCTCAAGGCGGTTGATCGGGCCGTTGATCGGCCAGGCGAGGGGCAGCTTGGGCAGGAGGGCCAGCTCCGCGCGGGCCAGGCGGCGCAGCAGCGCGCTGAGGAGCCGCCGCCAGTCCTCCACGCTGACCTCGCCAGGCGGCGTCGCCGGGTAGACCACGGCCAGGGCGCGGCTCAGATCGGGCAGGAGCGGGATCTGCGCCGCCTCATAGGCCGCCTGGCGCACCCCCTGGATGCGCTCAAGGAGGATCGGATCGGGCTCAAGCGCATCGCAGAGCACCGGGAGGGCCTCGCTTTGGGCGTCGATGGCGACGAAGCGGCCGCCGCGCCGCTCCAAGGTGATCCAGGCCACGCCGAGCCGGGTTGATCCAGGCGCGATGAGGCTCAATGGCGGCGCGCTGAGGCGTGGGTGAGGGTCGCGGTGGCTCTCCAGCCGCTCCGCCGTCTGCGGCGCCGAGTCGAAGTCGGCCAAGAGCAGGTCGAGGTCAAGCGCCTTGAGCGCCGCGCGCCGCGCTGGCGGGAGCCGCCCAAAGCCGATGATCAGATCGGGCCGCCCCCCTTGGGCCTTGGCCGCCTCGATGGCCGCCTTGACCGCCGTGGCGGGGTCGGTTAAGGCTCGCGCGCCGAAGCCACGCAGGCGATCGGCCGGGCTGAGATCGGGATCAATCAGCCCGATGATCAGAATCCGCAGTCCCCCTTGGTTGATCTCGGTCGCGCCGGTGAACGGGGCGCCCTCGACGTTGGCCCCCAGCACACGCACGTCGTGGGCTTGGGCCTCTCGCTGGAGGGCGTCGAGCCCAAAGGCGCTCTCCGCCGCCCCCGGCGCCAAGAAGCCCACCCCCATCTCACGCAGCGCCCACCAGGTGTTGGGCCGCTGCCGGTCAGGCGCGGCGGTGTCCATAAAGCTGAAGTGCTCCAGATCCTCCCCCGCCGCGAGCATGAGGCGCGGCGCGTCAGGGTGGCGGGCGGCCATCCGGGCGCGCAGCGCGCGGGCCAAGGTGAGGCGGCGGGCGCCCTCGTTGAGCGGGAGATCGATCTGGAAGAGATGGCGCCGCTGGCCGCCCTCAAGGTGGACATAGGCCTCGGTGATAAAGCGCGTCTCCCAGCGCGCGGGCGTCGGCTCTAACGGCGCGTCGAGATCGGGCGGCTCCAGCGCGTCGATGAGCCCGCCGTCGGCGTTCTCGTACTGCACCCAAGATCGCAGCCGCCGCTTGAGCCCTTCGCCTTGGCGCAGCAGCGCGTCGAGGCTCGGCGTCTCGGGGTCTGGGGGGAACTCAAAGAAGCGCTCGGTGGCGCCGTCGAGGCTCACCCAGCCCTCGGCGCGGACGTAACGCTTGAAGGGCGGGCGGGTGATAAAGGCCTTGAAAGCAGCGGCGCTCAGGCCCCCTTTGCGAAACAGCAGCCGCGCGCCGCGCGCGTAGGCCAAGGGGCCTTGGCTGATCGGCGTCACCCGCGAGACTTCTGGCGCAGTGTGCAGTTGGGAGAGCCACGCCGCGCGCTGTGGGCGGCTGGAGATCCCCCGCGTCGCCCCGAAGTAGATGAGGCCGACGTGCTCGCGTTGGGCGGGCTGGGCTTGGGGCTGGGCTTGGGCTTGGGCGGCGAGCACCACGGCCACGGCGAGGATGAGGCTGCGCATGGGGCGGGCGCCTTTAAATCTCCACGTTGGCGAGGAACTCAAGCTCCGGGTACTGCTCTTGGACGTAGTTGACCGCCCAGGCGCTCTGGGCGATCAGGGTGAGGTTGCCGGCGATGTCCGTGTAGAGCCGGTGGCCGTTCTCGCGGCGAAGGCGCGTCAGGATCTCCTCGGGGCCGCGCACCCAGCGCGCCGCGCCGAGGGTGAGCGCCTCAAAGCGCGCCTTGACGCGGTACTCGCTCTCCAGCCGCGAGGCGATGACGTCGAACTGAAGCGCGCCCAAGGCGCCAAGCACGTAGTCGCTGCCCTCCAGCGGCCGAAAGAGCTGGGCGGCGCCCTCCTCGGAGAGCTGCTCCAGCCCCTTGACCAGCGACTTGGCCTTGAGCGGATCGAGGAGGATGGCGCGGCGAAACAGCTCCGGGGCGAAGGCAGGGATGCCCGTGAACTTGAGCGCCTCGCCCTCGGTGAATGTGTCGCCAATCCGAATCCCGCCGTGGTTGTGCAGCCCGATGATGTCGCCCGGCCAGGCCTCCTCGGTGACGACGCGATCTTGGGCGAGGAAGGTCGTGGCGTTGTTGATCGCCACGCTGCGCCCCTCACGCACATGAAAGAGCTTCATCTTGCGCTGATATTGACCCGAGGTGATGCGCAAGAAGGCCATGCGATCATGGTGGGCTTTGTCGAGGTTGGCTTGGATCTTAAAGATGAAGCCCGTGAGGGCCTCCTCGGTGGGCTTGACCTCGCGCGTCAACGTCTGTCGCCCCAGCGGCGACGGCGCGATCTCCACGAAGCGATCTAGCAGCTCCTTGACCCCAAAGTTGTTCATGGCGCTCCCAAAGAAGACCGGGGTCTGCATCCCCGCGCGGAACGCCTCTAGATCAAAGGGGTCGAGGGCGTCGATCAGCTCAATGTCCTCACGCAGCTTGTCGGCGAGGCGTGATCCAAGGAGCTGCTCCAGCGCCTCGCCGTCGAGATCATCAAGCACCACCTGGGGGTTCTTGCGGCCACGCGAGGCAGGCTCGTAGAAGATCACACGGCGGCTGTAGATGTCGTAGACCCCCTCGAAGTCCTTGCCCATGCCGATCGGCCAAGTCATCGGGGCGCAGCTGATGTTGAGGTTGCGCTCGACGTGCTCCATCAGCTCGAAGGGGTCGAGCCCCTCACGGTCGAGCTTGTTGGAGAAGGTCACGACGGGCGTGTCCCGGAGCCGACAGACGTCCATCAAGGCCCGCGTGCGCTCCTCGACGCCCTTGGCGTTGTCGAGGACCATCAGCGCGCTGTCAACGGCGGTGAGCACGCGGTAGGTGTCCTCGGAGAAGTCTTCGTGGCCGGGGGTGTCGAGCAGGTTGACGACGCGATCGGCGTACTCAAAGGTCATCACGGCGGTGCTGACAGAGATCCCACGCTCCTGCTCGACCTTGAGGAAGTCGCTGGCGGTGTGCCGCCCCGCGCGCTTGGCCCGCACGGCGCCCGCCATCTGGATCGCGCCCCCGAAGAGGAGCAGCTTCTCGGTGATGGTGGTCTTGCCCGCGTCCGGGTGGCTGATGATGGCGAAGGTGCGTCGTCGCCCGGCTTGACTGGCGAGGCTCATAGGGGCTCCTGGGGTGCGCTGGGGTGGGGGTTGGGCTTTGAGGGGCGCGATCCTGTGGGGGGGGGCGGGAGAAGTCAACGACGAAGAGGCCGCTTCGCCCCGCCCGGCGCGTCGGCCTTGAGGCATAAAAAAAGGGCCACCGTGGTGACCCGTTGATTTGAGGGGCTGGGCCGAATTGGGGGGCTGGATGCCCCCCCTCGCGGTGGCCTTAGCCGACCTGCGCGGCGACCTCGGCGGCGAAGTCATCTTGGCGCTTCTCAAGGCCCTCACCCAGCTCGAAGCGGGCGAAGCGGCGCACCTTGATGTTCTCCTTGATCACCGCCGCGATCTCGGTGATGTAGTCCTTGATGGACTTGTCACTGTCGCGGACATAGGGCTGATCCAAGAGGCAGACGGTGGTCTTCCACTTGGCGATCTTGCCGTCAACGATGCGATCAATGATGTTGGCGGGCTTGCCGGAGTTCTCCATCTGCGCCGTGAAGATCTCACGCTGCTTGGCCAACACGGCCTCGGGGATCTCGCTGTCATCGACCCACTGGGGGTTGACGGCGGCGATGTGCATGCAGATGTTGCGCACCATCTCCTGGAAGGCGTCGCCGCGACCGACGAAGTCCGTCTCGCAGTTGACCTCGAGCAGCACGCCGATGCGGCCGTCGTGGATATAACTGCCCACGGTGCCCTCGGCGGCGATGCGCCCAGCGCGCTTGCCGACGGCGGCGAGGTTCTTCTTCTGAAGCAGCTCGATGGCCTTGGCCATGTCGCCGTCCGTCTCCACCAGCGCGCGCTTGCAGTCCATCATGCCCGCGCCAGTGGCCTCGCGCAGGTCCTTTACAGCTGTGGCCGTGATCGCCATCTCAATTACTCCTCTGTGGCCTGGGGCTCATCCTCAACGATCGCCTCCGCCTCGTCTGAAGGCCGGGCGCTCGCCTCGGGGGTGGGCATGTCCATCCCGGCGGGCTTGGCGCTGACCCTGGGGCCGCCGGGGATCTCCCCGACGCTGACGCTGGCGCCAAACATGTCCATGTTGCTGCCGCCGCTGTACTTCTCGTTATGCGCCTGACGACCCTCGATGACGGCGTCGGCGATGCGGCTGCTGAACAACTCGATGGCGCGGATGGCGTCATCGTTGCCGGGGATGGGGAAGTCGATGTCAACAGGATCGGTGTTGGTGTCCACCACGGCCACGATCTTAATCCCCAGCTTCTTGGCCTCAGCGACCGCGATGTGCTCTTTGAGGATGTCGATGATAAAGATCGCGCCGGGCAGGTGCTCCATGCTCTTGATGCCGCCGAGGTTGGCCTCAAGCTTCTCCTGCTCGCGGAAGAGCTTGAGGCTCTCCTTCTTGGTCAAGGCGTCGGCGGTGCCCTCAGTGAACATCCGATCGATGGTGCGCAGGCGCTCCACGGACTGCTTGATCGTGCGGAAGTTGGTCAGCGTGCCGCCGAGCCAGCGGTGCGTGACGTGGTACATCCCGCAGCGCATGGCGTGGCCCTTGACGACCTCTTGGGCCTGCTTCTTGGTGCCCACGAAGAGGACATCCTCGCCACGCGCGACGGCGGCGGTGATGTAGTTGGCCGCCGCCTCAAACATGGGCTGCGTCTTTTGGAGGTCGATGATGTGAATGCCGTTGCGGGCGCCAAAGATGTAAGGGGACATCTTGGGGTTCCAGCGGCTCGTCTGGTGCCCAAAGTGGACGCCGGCCTCTAACAGCTCGCGAATCGTGACGCTCATTTCGTCTCCGTGCGTTTTTCCGCCGCGGCCCTCTTGGCTGCACCCAACCCCGAAGGGACGCGAAGGGCAGCTCAGGCGCGCGTGTGGATTTAAGGGTGCGCTCCTCTAACAGATCAGCGCGGCGCTCACAAGCCTTAAAGCTCGCGGCAGTCCTCGGGGATCGCCGTGGCGCCAAAGGTGTAGGGCCGCGCCTGCTTGATCAGCAGCGCGCGCTCGTCGCCGAGGAGCTTAAGCTCGATGTCCATGGCGAACCAAGGGTTGAGGCTTTGGGGATCGAGCAACGGCTGGAAGTGGAGGTGGATGCTGCGCAGGGCACAGGCGATGTGATCCAGCTCGGCCTCGCTGAGCACGTCCCCCTCGACGGCCAGGCTCGACGCCGCCAGCTTTTGCAGCTTGGGGGTGCGGCCCAAGCGATAGCGCCACTGCTCCGTGCTCACCCCCGGCGCGGGGTTGGTCACGCTGGCCTCGCCTCGCTGCACGTTGAGGTAGTAATTGCCCCTAATCGGCTCCAGCACGTCACGGCTGATGGCCACGCCGTTGGCCCGCTCCGAGAGGAAGGCGGGGTGGAGCAGCACGCCCATGGCCACGCCGTAGGCCTCGCCATCCACCGTCGTCAGGCGCTGATCGATGTTGTGATAGCCGCGCTCATCGAAGGCGCGGGGGCGATAGAGGCTGGCCCAGACCGCGCGCAGGCCGTCCTCCACGCTGAGATCGGGGTCATTAAGCTGGACGCTGACCGAGGTGTAGAGCCCCGCGCCGTTGAAGCCGGGCAGATCCTCGGTGTTGCTGCTGCTGCGCAGCCGCGCGCGCTCATCGCCAAACCACGCGTCGATATAGGCCGTCAGCTCCGCCAAGAGCGTGGGATCAACGGGGTGGTTGAGGATCAACGCCTGGACCGCCGCCAGGCCCTCGGCGCGGACGCGGGGATCAGCGAGGAAGGCGGGATCATCGAGCAGCGCGTCGAGCCGCGCGCGGGCGCCGCTGGCCTCGTAGTGCTCCAGGCTGTGGACGACGGGGATCGCCGCCGGCGCGCTGGGGGTGAAGAAGGCGCACTCTGGGTGAGCCATCACCCGACGCAGCTCCGCCAACTGCGCCGCCTTGGCGCCGATGGCTTGGAGATCGGCCAAGCCGCGATCCGTCAGCGGCGTTACCCCCCGCGTGTTTAACGCCAGGCGGGGCGCTTGGGGCGGGCCTTCGGGGCGGCGCGCCTGCCAAAAGGCGTCGGCCTCCGCCGCCTCAACGGGCGTGATCTCAAACCCGCCGCCGCGCACCACCAAGCGCACGAGCTGATCGAAGTGGGGCGCGAGGCGCGGATCATCGCGGGCGCCGCGCAGCGCCATATTAGGCGTGTCGCGGTTGCGGCTGAGCAGGTTGACGTGGGCCAGCGGCGTCTGAAACGCCTCGGTGATCAGGCCACCGACCAGCGGGATGTCATTGGGCACTTGATCGGTGACGACGATGACCTGCGCGCCCAGCGGCGCCTCACTCAGCGCCGCGCTGGGCACGAAGGTGAGCACGCCGTAGCCCACAGTCTCGGTCAGCGGCTGATAGGTCAGCCCTCGAAAGGGCGCGTTGGGATCGACTATCGGCGCCTGACCGTCGATCGTCAACATCACGGCGACGTGCTCGCCGGTCTGAGGCCTCAGCGCCCACGCGCGGGGCGCCAGCAGGCGGGCGGCGAGGCTAAAGAAGGCTTGGCGCATCTGCGCGGCGGAGATCTGATCTCCCGCCGTGAACTCGACGGTGTGGAGCCCTGAGCCGCCGTAGCGTTGGAGCGTGCCCAGGAGATAGCGGCGCGCCTCGACGGTGAAGTAGTTCTCTTGACTAAACGCGCGCCAGCCCTCGGTGAAGATCGCCTCCTCCTCGGGATCGCAGCGGTCGAGGTGAGGCAGGCCATCGATGACCTCGCGGACGAAGGTGTAGTGCAGATCCCAGTCGGCGGCGCGCAGCAGGTGGATCGCGCCGCCGCCCTCACGATCCAAGACGAACTTCACCGAGGCGATGCCCACGGCCAAGCCGCCCTCGGCCAAGGCGTCCAGATCGCCGGGGGTGTACTCATGGCGGAGGCGATCGGTGACGGGGCGTTGGGCCAGCGGCGCGCAGTCGAGGTTGGCCTCGCCGGGGCTGCGGGCGGCGCAGAAGCGCAGCGGACCCAGGCTTGTGGCGTCACGGGCCAGAGCGGCCCCCTCGGGCCAAGACATAAAGTCGATCCGCTCAATGGGGTGGGCGCGGTCTGCCATCCACAGAGAGATGACCCCCTCGCGGCGTGGATCATCGGCCAAGGGCGCCTGCGCCGCCGCGCTGAGATCCAGCGCGAGGTAGGCGCCCGCCTCCAGGCGCCCCGTCAAGCCCTCAACGGCGACGCCCTCGCCCTCCGCAGGCCAAGGCCAGCCGGGGCGATGCGCGCTGAGCCGCAGATCAAAGGCGCTGAGATCCACCGGCGCCGCCGTGGCGTTGAGCAGCTCCACGAAGCCCCCCTCGCCCAGCGCCAGCTCGGTGATCCGCAGCGGCAGAGCGGGCTGAGGCCAAGGATCGGCCCAAACATAGGGCGCGAAGGTCACCTCGGCGGGCAGATCGGGCGGGGGCGGCGGCCCACACGCCACGCCGTTGGCCCGCGCGGGCGTCGCCCAGCCGCAGGCCACCCAAGGCCCGGTCGCGTCGGGGCTGCGCTGGAGGCTCTCGTTCTCGGCCAAGGCGCCAAACTCAACGGCGTCCACGACGGCGCCGCTGGGATCGAAGAGGTAGAGGGCCTCGCCGTCGCCGTCGAGCTTAAAGGGCAGGTGAAGGGGCGCCTCCTCCTTGTCCGCCCAGAGGACCAAGAAGCCGCGCGCGGCGACGCCCTCCGCCGGGATGGGGTGGGGCTCATCGGGCTTATCGCTGATCGCCCAGCCGCGCAGATCGAGGGGGCGCGTGCCGGGGTTATGCAGCTCGATCCAGTCATCGGCCTCGCCGATCTCATCGATCCAGGCGCCGCCGTTGCGGCTCATCAGCTCGTTGAGGTGCAAGCTGGGGGGGATCGGCGGCCCGGCGTCAAGGGCGGCGGCGTCAAGGGCGGCGGCGTCAAGGG
>JAHJCH010000182.1 GCA_018813065.1 Myxococcota bacterium | reverse complement strand
GTGATCGGCCATCGTCAGGAAGAACTCGCCCTCGATGTGGGGCCGCGCGGTCAGCACGCTGACGCCGTTGGCCAGGGCATAGCGCGGGTTATCCGCCCAGATGATCTCCAGCCCGTCGAGATCCGCGTCGCCTCGCAGCGCCTCGCGCACGCGCTCGCCCTGGAAGCCCAAGACCACCACGAAGCGGCGAACGCCCGCCTTCTTGGCCGTGAGGATGGCCCGCTTGAGGAGGGGCAGGCCGCCGACGGAGATCAGGGGCTTGGGGGGCAGCTCAGCTTGGCCACGGATGCGGCTGCCGAAGCCCGCCGCCAAGATCACCGCTTGCTCTATGCGCGTGTTCATCATGCTCATCGTGCTCCACCCCTTTGGAGTAACGCTGCTCCACTTGGAGGACAGAGGCTCCGCCTGCAAGCGATTTGAGCGTTGATCTCCAAGTATTTCAGGGCCTTGTTGGGGTTTTAGTCGTGCTTGAAGGCCGGCTTTGCAGCGGGTATGCCAGGGCTCAGAGGAGGAACTTGGCCTCTTCGATAAAGTCGGCGGGGCGGGGCAGGATCGGCCAGCCCTGCGCCTGGGCGTAGGCGGCGAACTTGGGGTTGGGGTAGACCGCCCAGGCCTGATCGGCCAAGGACATCATCGGGCCGTCGAGATCACCGTTGCCGCAGGCGAAGGCGATGGGCGCCCCGTCGGCGAGGACGGCGACCTTCTCGGCCTTGCCCTGCCCCGCGCAGGAGATCCCCGCGTGGCGCCCGGTGATCCGCCCCGCCTCATCGAACTCGAAGTCCATGCCCACGATCTCCGCCACGGGCAGGATCTCCAAGAGCGGCAACATAAAGTCCGTCGGCGAGCCCGTGACCACCCAGATGGTGTAGCCCTTGGCGGCCAGATCGTGCATGGCGGCGATGACCTCATCGACCCAGCGCCGCGCCGCGTGCTGGCTCCAGAAGGCGGCGACGTGGGCGGCCAGCGCCGCTTGGCTCATCCCCGTGTAGAGGCTGAGCAGGAAGCGGCAGCCCGCCGGGGCGTCGTCCTTGTAGATGTGCATGTATTCCAGCCAGCGCGCGCCGCTGATGTGCCCCTCGGCGATCATCCACTGGGTGAAGTCATCGGCGACGTCATCCACCCAGAGGGTGCCGTCGGCGTCAAAGAGGCAGATCGCCCCTTGCTCGGCGGCGGGGATGGCGCGGATCAGGGCAGGGCAGCGGCTGGGATCGTGTGAGGGGGGCGTAAACATCAGGGCTCCTCGAAAAAGACGCGCGCATTCTATGCGCTCCGCGCCGCATTGGAAGATGGGGTCGCGTTGATGCGGCCTTTTTTGGAGGTAAGTGTTCGAGAAATCGCCCTAAAGCAAAAAACAGCCGAAAAAAAAACGCACCCCTGTTTTTTTTGATTGACCGCCCACCCCTCTTAGACTAGATTCGCCTTCGTCCGGTGGGGTTGTAGCTCAGTTGGTTAGAGCGCTGGCCTGTCAAGCCAGAGGCCGCGGGTTCAAGTCCCGTCAACCCCGCACACAAGCCCTGATGAGTCATCATCAGGGCTTTTTTTTTGTTTTCAAGCAAAAAATTCGCCCAGCCAGCCCACCATCCTTCCCATCCTCTCTGCGCTGTACTACAAAAAGCCTCGCCTTCAGCGCGAAGCCACGCAAGGAGAGGTTTATGGACTTTCTCACGCTCCTCCAGCAGGTCTGCCAATACAACCAATGGGGGATGGCTCAACAATATGACGGCGCCATCCGCGTGGAGATCCCCACGGAGTATGGCCGCAGCCAAGTCGTTGAGGTCATCCAAGGCCGCGATCCCGATGGGCGCCCGCTCGTCTACTACTGGACCGTGGTCGTCAGCGTCCAAGAGGTCGGCGATCCCTGGTTCCTCCTTGGCCTCAACGCCGACCTGCCTTACGGCGCCTTGGCGGTGCGGGGCAACGAGGTCATCCTCATCGAGAGCCAGCTGATGGAGACCGCCGACGCCGAAGAGGTCATGCGTGGCATCTTCTATGTGGGCAAGTACGCGGATCAATTTGAGAAGCAAGTTCGCGGTCAGCTGGACGCGAATTAACCCAGGCATAAGGAGAAGCACGCTATGCGTAATCTGCTCTTTGGGGCCTTCATCGCGCTGACTCTGAGCGCGTGCGGCACCACGGTTGAGAAGCAAGAGGCCCGCTACAAGCGGAACATGGACAACCTGCAAGTGATGGTGACCAAGTTCCCCGGCGCCAAGCAGAACGTCAACGAGCAAAAGACCGTCTTCGCCATGGAGTATGAGAAGATCGGCGCGCTCAACAGCGAGAAAGAAAAGATTAAGGCGCTCAGCCAGCTCAACAGCCGCGTTGAGTCCTTTATCAGCAAGCTTGATCCCAGCATCACGCGCACGAACACGACGACCAACACCCAGACGGGCAAGCTCAACAAGCCGATGGGCACCCCTGTAGGGGCGCAGCCGATGGGCAATCAACCGATGGGCGTCAAGCCGATGGGCACCCAACCGATGGGCACCCAACCGATGGGCGCCAAGCCGATGGCCCCGATGGGCACGCAACCGATGGGCACCCAGCCGATGGCCCCGATGGGCACCCAGCCGATGGGCGCCAAGCCCATGGGCACCCCGATGGGCACGCAACCGATGGGCGCCAAGCCGATGGGCACCCAACCGATGGGCACCCCGCCGATGGGCGCCAAGCCGATGGGCACGCCGATGGGCACCCAGAAGCCGGGGATGGGCACCAAGTGAGCAAAGCCCGCGCAGGGCGCTGCGCGCCCCGCGTGGAATGCGGGCGCGCAGCGACCGCAGGGCGTGGTGAGGGCGAACCTGAAGGGTTCGTCCGAACGGGGGGCAAAGCCCCTCTCGTCCGCTACACGGATGAAACAGCGCCGACGCCCTGCCCCTACGGGACCACCACCCGCGTGGTCACGGGCGGCGAGGGGGGCGTGGCCAATGTACACATCATCGACGTCAGCGAGGGGGGCCTGCATCTCCACGAGGCCTACGATGAGACGTACTATGTCCTTGATGGATCAGGGGAAATCACCCTCGACGGCGCGCGCCACGCGCTGCGCCCTGGCGCCGTGGTGATCATCCCCGCTGGCGTCCCCCACGCCCTCAAGGCCGCGCCAGGGCAAACCCTGCGGTTTGTCATCTTCGGCACCCCCGCGTTGCCCATCAGCGATGAGCGCGCGCGCCCCAAGAAGGTCAGCCCCCCATCTGGCGACGCCACCGCGCCGCGTCCTTGATCCGCAAATAAGGGTTCACCCGCCGCACCTCCGCCAAGGTGGCGCGCTCGCCGCCGTAGGCGTGCCCAGGCAGCAAGATCAGCGCGCCTGACAGCGGCGCGATGCGCTCATTGAGCGAGCGAAACAGCGCGTCGCTGTCGCCCCCAGGCAGATCCACGCGGCCGCAGCCCTCCACAAAGAGCGTGTCCCCCGAGATCAGGTATTGATCCGCCACCTTAAGGCACTGTGAGCCGGGCGTGTGCCCTGGCGTGTGGATCAGCGCCACCTCGATCCCCCCGATCTGGATGACGTCGCCGTGCTCATGGGGGGTGATGCGCGCCGGATCAAGGCCGCTGAAGCGCTGAATCCAGGGGATCTCCGCCGCGTGGGCGTGGACAGGGCAGGGGTTTAAGGCCAGCAGCTCCACCAAGCCCGCGACCTTGAAGCCATAGAGATCGCCGCCCAGGTGATCAGGGTGGCCGTGCGTGGCGATGACGCCCGTGATCTTCATGCCATCGGCCTCGGCGACGCGCAGGAGATCGGTCGGGTCCCAGGCCGGATCAACGACGAAGCACTCACCACGGGCGCGATCGCCGATGAAATAGACGAAGTTCATCATCTGCGCGGCGGGGTGTCGGGGGGAGAAGTCTCGGCCGAGGAGGAGCTGGCGGAGGTAGAGATCGCTCATGGAGCCTCGCGGCCTCAGAGGAGGCGCTGGGGGAGCCTGCGGCGTCGGCCATGGCGCAGCCAGAGCCAGAGGAGGCTGGGGCCGAGGGCCAAGAGCAGCTCCAAGGGGATTTGAAGGTGATAGCTCTGCACGTTGGGGGCGGGGGCTGGGCGGATGGGGGGGCGAGGGTCCATGCGCGTGAAGTTGAGCACCCCGCTGGCGGGGCGCTCGACCTTGAAGGCGGTCAGCGTGCCCGCGCGGCGAAAGCTCCACGGCAGGCCGCCCGCCTCGGCGCTGATGCGCGCCACCTCCGGGCCGGTGAGGATGTCGGCGAAGAAGGGCCGAGGCGGCTGCTGGCTGTCCACGCGCACGGCCCACTCGGTCAAGACGGCCACCTCCAACGGCGGCCCATCGGTCAGCGGCGCGGAGAGCGCGAAGGCGGGGTGCGCGGCGGCCAAGCGGGGCTCCTCGGCGGCGTGGGTCAGCGCCAGGACCGGGCCGCGCAGCGTCGGCTGCGGCGCGCCGTCGCGGGTGGGGGGGCGCACGACGATCCCGGTCAGCGACCACCCTGAGAGGCGCAGCTCATCGAGCCAACGCGTCTGCGCCGGCGCCAGCGTAAAGCCGTTGCTCAAGAGCCAGTCATGCAGCGGCTCGGGCGCGCCGCCCAGGGACTTCGACGCCGCGCTGGCTTGGGCGTTCTTGGGCGCTTGGGCCGCCGCGTGGCCCCCGCCGACCTCACGGATCGCGCAGCCGCCGATAAAGGAGCGCACCTCCACGTCCAG
The DNA here is from genome assembly GCA_018813065.1 of Myxococcota bacterium. Lineage (GTDB taxonomy): Bacteria > Myxococcota_A > Bradymonadia > UBA7976 > UBA1532 > JAHJCH01. Next base: position 25,982 of record JAHJCH010000182.1, on the reverse strand, counting down.
CACCCGCAGGGTCTTACCGCGTGGGTGGAGGCGGCGCCCTACGGCCTTGACGATCCGCTCAGACAGCACCGACACCGTGGCGGGCTGGGGCGTGGGGATGAGCAGCCCAAAGGGCGCCTGCGTGCCCTCAAACTGGTGTTGAATGACGAGCGTCTGCGAGGCGGTGAGCGGATCGAAGACGAGGATGATCTGCTCACGCTGGAGCTTGACCGTCTCGCCGGGCGCGGGGGCGATGACGACGGCGAGGGCGGGTGAGGCGCTGAGGCCAAGCAGCAGCGCCAGGGCGCAGTGGAGGCGGCTCACAGGGCGCCGAGGGCGCGCCTCACTCGGGCCAGGGCCTGAGGCATCTCCAGGCGGCGGAAGATCGCCTCGGCGCGCGTCAGCCGAGCGCGGGCCTCCTCCACGCGCCCCCCCTCGGCCAGGGAGGCGCCGAAGGCGTAGCAGGTCTTGGCGATCTCCACCTCTTGGCCCAGGATCTCAAACAGGACGAGGGCGGCGGAGAAGTGCTCAGAGGCGGCGTCGAGGCGGCGCTCCAGCTCACCATCGCTGAACAAGGTCTGGGCGTAGATGGCCCCCAAGGCCCGCTCGGCGGCGGCGGCGATGCTCTGGGCGCTGATGCGCTCGGCGCCCTCCTTGGCCTCCATCACGCAGCGCAGCGCGCGCTTGGCGTCGCCGAGGTTGAGGTAGGCCCGCCCCAAGTTCAGCCGCGCCTCGGCCAAGCCCCGCTGATCGGCGATGTCGCGGAAGATGGCGACGGCCTCCTCCAAGACGGGCTTGGCGGCCTCTGGGTCTTGCTTCTCCAGCAGGCTGGCGCCGATGTGCTGGGCGATGGCGCCGGTGAGGGCCACGTCGCCGAGGGCTTGGGCCATGGGGCGGGCCTGGGCCCAGAGATCAAAGGCCTCCTCGACGCGCCCGAGGGCCGCCCGCTGGGCGCCGAGGCCCGTCAGCAGCTCCGCCTCGGTGCGCTGGTCCTCGGCGGCGCGGGCCAAGGTCAGCCCCTCCTCGAAGCGCGCCGCCGCCGACGCCAGATCGCCGCGTGAGACGAAGACGTTGGCGAGGTGGTTGAGCGAGAGCGCCACGCTGCGGGTGTCATCGATGTAGCGCCGCAGGCGCAGCCCCTCGCGGATGTGCTCCTCGGCGAGGGTCAGATCGCCCTTAAAGCGATGCACTCGGCCGATCTCATCGGCGGTGGCGGCCAAGCCTCGGATGTCCTCGCTCTTGCGAAAGAGGGTGCGCGCGCGCTTGAGGTGGGTCAGCGCCTCCTCGTACTCGCCCAGAGCCCGGCAGGACTGCCCCAGCTTGTGCAGCGCCAGCCCCCCTTGGGAGGGCAGGTTCAGCGCCCAGGTGAGGCTCAGCATCTCGCGCAGGTGTAACCGCGCCGCCGCGTGCTCGCCGCGCAGCATTCGGATCTTCGCCAGCTGATGATGGATGTGCCGCCGCTGCTCGGGGCGGGCCTCATCCAGCACCGCCAGGCTGGCCTCATAGAGCCCCAGGGCTTCCTCTGAGTCCGAGCGGGCAAGAGCCGCGTCGGCGGCCATGATCTGATAGCGGCTGGCCTCCACGGGGCGCCCCCCCGCCAGCCAGTGCGCGGCGATCTGGGCGCTCATCTGCGACGCCCGCTGGGGATCGGCGGCCATCCACGCGGCGAGGTGGACGTGCGCTTGGCGGCGGCGCTCTGGATCGATGCCCTCAAGGATGACCTCGCGCTCCAGCCCATGCTTAAAGGCGAACGCCTCCCCGCCCGCGCTGCCGCCACGATGCGAGGGGCCGATGATCTGCCGCTGCTTGAGGGCCTGGAGGGTCTGGGCGAGGCGCGGCGCCTCCTCGGGCCAAGGCGAGGAGGGCTGCGTGAGGCGATCGAGGATGATCAGCGAGGCCTCGCAGAAGCGCTCACCGATGATCGCCGCGCACTCCAGCGTCGCCCGCTCGGCTTCCCCCAAGGCCGAGAGGCGGTGGGTGATGGCGCCGTGGAGGTTGTCGAGCTGCGGCAGGCCCCCTTCGAGGCGATCCGGGTGCAGGCGCCAGCCGCCCTCGATGGAGATCGCCCCGCGGGCGATGGCCCACTCGATGATCTGCTCGGCGGAGAGGGGGTTGCCCAAGGCGCGGGCGGCCACCTCGGCGATAAAGGCCTCAGGGATCGGGCGCATGGGCGCGAGGAGCGCCTCCACCAGCCGGGTGCAGGCCCGATCAGACAGCCCCGTCAGCTCAAAGAGCCCCCCCTCCCGCTGCGCCGCGCGGGTCAGCGCGGGTTGATCAGCGCGCAAGCTCAGCCCCGCGGTGGCGACGAAGAGGATCGGGGCCGCCTCCAAGCGCCGCGAGAGCCGCTCGGCGAGCCGAAACATCGCCTTGGAGGCGTGGTGTACGTCATCGACGGCGATCAGCAGCGGCGCGCGGGCCGCGTCCAGCACCAGGAGATCGCCGATGATCTCCACCGCGCGGGTCAGCCGCCCTTGGGCGTCGAGCCGCTCAAGGTGCTGGGCCTCGGGCAAGCTCAGCCCCACCAAGTGGCCGATGATCTGCGCCGCCTCCTCGCCCCGCTCGCTGTCGCCCAAGAGCGCCGTCAGGCCGCTGAGCAGCCGCGCGCGGGCGACGTTGTCTGTGTCCTTGCGGCTGATCTGAAAGCGGGCCTGGAGGAGCGCCCAGAGGGGCTGGTAGGGCGGCCCATCGGGCTCACAGCGCACGCTGAGGGGGGCGACGGCGTCCACATGCTCATCAATGGTCGCCAATAACTCGGCGAGGAGGCGCGATTTGCCCAGGCCCGGCGCGCTGAGGACCAGCGCGCGCTTAAAGACGCGGTGATCGATGGCGTTGCGCATGGCCTCGCGCAGCCCATACAGCTCCTTGAGGCGCTCAAAGACGGGGATGTCTCGGCCATAGAACTGTCCGCGCTGGGCTCGTCCGCTCATCTCTCCCCTCTGGCGCCTGATAGACCCCCGTGTGTAACCAGCCAAGGATCGCCCGTCAATCGCTTCCAACGCCAAGAGGGCGAGCGCGGCGGTTTTTCAAGGCCAGCGGTGAGCCTCGCCGTCGATCTCCACGCGCAGCCCGCCCCCCGGCTCCAAGCGCGCCTGGAGCGCGCCGAAGCGGATGGACCCCTCGTCGATCTCCACCTCGGGCGAGGGCCCGGCGGGGCTGGGGCGGGGCAAGATCAGGGTGAGGAGGCGGGCCGAGGCGGCCTCGGGGGCGTGGACCTTGAGCGTGGTGTGTGGCCCCCAGCGCCCCCAGCCGAGCTGATGCTGCCCCTCGCCGATCTCCAGCGCGGCGGGGCCAGGCTCGGTCAGCGAAGCGACCTCGACCTCCGCCGGGCCAGGCGTCCACACGCCGCCGTGGGGTGTCAGCGCGAAGGCGCCATCGTCGATAAAGCCCGCGCCTTGAAAGAGGGCCGTGTAGCGATGGGGTGTGGCGGCGTCGAGGCGATCGGCGATGAGATAAACAGGGCCATGCTCCAGCGCGACGCGGATAAAGCGCCGCTCGATGTCCACGCCGTGATGCGTCGTGCGCGCCGTCAAGCTCGCCCAGCCAGGGCCAAAGGACAGCGCGCTGAGATCGGTGTCCGCCCCGACGTTGAGGATCGAGGGCGTCGGCGCGCCCTCGCCATCGACGAGGAGGATGTTGTGGTGCTCAGAGGCGTTGACCAAGGCGTGGTTATCCCAGTTGATATAGCCCGGATCGATCAGCAGCGGGCTGCCATAGGCGAACAACTGGAAGCTGGCCCCATCTGGGTGTTCATGCCCGAAGCCGTGGAGGCGAGGGCCGCCGCGCTCGCCCAAGACCAAGAGCTGATGAGCCAAGGCGTCATGGTCGGTGCGCAGGCTGGCCCAGCCCGCGTCGGGGAAGGCCACGTCCAGGGGCGTCGGCGGTGAGGGCGGCCGCGCCTCGTCCAAGACGGCCAAGGTGGCGACGCCCAAGCGGCTGGCGTGCTCACCCGCTCGCCAACCCCAGCGCAGATCAGGATCGCCCCACAGCCCCGCGATCAACCCCCCAGGCAGCCCTACAGGGTTGGCGTCATCGGTCGGTGGGGTGCGCCCGTCGGGCTGCAAGGCCATCACCGCGCGGCGAAAGATCAGCGCCACGGTGGGATCGTCCACCAGATCAGGCACCGCCAGGCGCTGGCCCGCTTGAGGGAAGGGGAAGACGCTGCGCCCCAGGGCGCGGTACTCAAAGACCGCCCCCCGCGCGAAGCGGTGATAGGCCAAAACCAAGGGCAGCCAGCTCACCCCGCCATAGACCAGGTAGTTCCAACCCTCCGCGTAGGCGCCCGAGGGATCGCCTTGGATCTCGGTGAGCAGGTGATAGAGGCCCGTGATCGCCTCGTGCAGCTCGGCGACGCGGCGGGGCGTGTCGTTGAGGGCCAGCGCGCAGAGGCCCAGCGCCCCTTGGGTCTTCATGGCGTGGTTGTTCCGCGAGAAGGCCACCATGGGGCGCATGGTGCCCTCCAAGCAGAGATGGGCGTAGCGATCAACCAGGAGGTGGGTCTGGGCCTTGGCCGCCTCGGCGATCTCGGGGGCGGCGAGGCCTGCGATGAGATCATAGGCCGCGCAGCGGGCGATGAGGGCCTCGGCCTCGGAGAGATCGTAGGCCGAGAAGGGATCGACGTCGCCGGGATCGGGCTCAGGGCCCGCGAGGGCCTCCGCCGTCGCCGTCGCCGCCGCCGCGTCCTCGTCGAGGAAGGCCAAGAAGGCGCGCGCCTCCATGATCTCGGCGCGCCGCACCGAGAGGGCGCGATCATACTCGGCTGCGGCGGGGGGCAGCGCCTGGGCCGCGCGCGCCTGGATCTGCGCCAAGATCACCGCGCCTGCTGTGCCCGTCGCCCGCGCCCGCAGCGCGGGGCGATCCTCGGGGCCGAAGTACAAGCGGGGGCGGCCCGCCAGGCGCGCCGGGTGCCAGGCGGAGGCAGAGCTGATCTCCAGCGGATCGGTGCCCTCGGCCAGCTCAACGCCGTCCTCGATCCCATCCCCATCGGTGTCCGCGAGGTGAGGATCGGTGCCCGCGGCGATCTCCTCAGCCCAGCTCAGGCCATCCTCATCGAGATCAAGGCCCGCGCTGTCAGGCGAGGCATCGGGCGGCGCCATGTCGGGTGGGATCGCGTCGGGTGGGGCCGCGTCGGGCAGCGCCATGTCGGGCGTGATCGCGTCGGGTGGGGCCATGTCGGGCGTGATCGCGTCGGGCGTGATCATATCCAGCGGTGTCATATCCAGCGGCGCGCGCGCCGCGTCGATGTGCGCGGCGGCGTCGCCCGACGCGGCGCCTCCATCATCACAGCTGGAGACCAGGGCGAGGCAGAGGCAGGCGGATAAAATCAGGCGGGTGTGTCGTGACATGGGGCGAGGTTATCAGATCAAAGGAGCGCCCTCATGGCCCTTGCGCTGGCCCTCGTCGTCTCGCCAAATGAGGCGGTGAATCAGCGCAAGGAGTGAGGATGAACCCAATCGAGGCGCGCGCCCGGATCGAGGCCCGCTTGGGGCGAGGGGTGTGCGGCGCGGGCTTGGCGATGGGCCTCTGCCTCGGCGTCGCAGAGGCAGCCCCCGCGACAGCCCCCGCCGATGTGTCCGCCATGGACGCCTCGACGCCGACGCAGGATCAAGGGGTGGATGATCTCGGCGAGGCGGTGGCGCTCTATGAGGCGCCGATGACCTGCCAGGCCGCGCTCTCCGGCGCGGACAATGACACCGCCGCGCAGCTCGCCGCGATCCTGCTCGGCGGCGCGCTGCTGGCTCAGCGGCGAGGCACGAAGTCGGTCACCACCAGCAAGTGATCCGCGCCCATCTCATCGCCCGCCTCTAGCCCCAAGCGGGCGCGGGTGGCGGGGCTCAGCTCAGGCGGGTACAGCACGAAGGCGTTGATCGGCGTCAAGCCCGCCGCGTCATAGAAGACCAAGTCGAGCATGCTGGGGACGTAGCGCGACGCCTCGCGACGCCACGTCCAGCTGTCGGCGCCGAGGAGGTGGCGCGCCTTGCTCCAAGCCAGCCCCAGGCCCCCCTCCTCCGGCGCGCGCCTGAGCGGATCGAGGACGCGGGGATGGCCGACGAGGTTGAAGTCCCCCGTGATCACCACCGGCGCGCCGGCGAAGTCCCCGCTGATCCCGCGCGCCGCCTCGGCGATCATCTCCACCTCCGCCGCGCGGTTGAGATCCTCCTCTGTGTGGGCGTAGCCACAGCAGCTGCCGTGATAGTTGATGATCACCAACGGGTTAGGGGCGTTGACCCCCACGGCCAAGACGCGCTCATGGCCGTCGGGCAAGACCACCAGCGGGTAGTGGCTGGCGATGATCAGATCCCGGCTCTTTTGGGCGTACCACCAGCGACCTTGGGGATCGAGATCGTGGAGGGTCTGGCCGATGAAGCCGCTGGTGTTGGTGTACTCCTCTTGGAGGCAGTAGATGTCGGCGGCGACGGCGGCGAGGCTGCGCTGGATCATGGGCGCCTCGGGGCGCGACAGCCCGCTCTCATGGGTGTTGAGGCTGGCGACGCGGATCGCGCCCGCCACGCGGTCGGCGGCGCGCTCGATGGGGCGTGGCCGCGCGCCCGCCATCACCACCTCAGCGGCGCCCTCGAAGTGATCTGATCCGGCAAAAAGAACCTCGACCGTCGAGCCGATCTCCACCCCCAGCGGCGCCAGATCAAGGCGAACCTCAAAGGCGTCGCTGGCGTAGGCGGGGGCCGTGAGGTAGCCCAGGGCATACCAGCGATACCAGCGCGCGCCGATGCTCAGATCGCGCTCACGGAAGCTGGCTTGGAGGATCTCGCCGCCCGGCAGGCCGATCCGCAGCATCAGCTCGCCGTCCGCAGCGGCGCCCTCGTGAAGATTGAGCGCCTGCGTGATCTGAAAGCGCACATAAAGGATGTTGCCTTGGCTGCGCGCCCACATCGCCACGAGGTCAAAGGCGCCGCTGGCGTCCCCCGCCCGATCGGTCAGGGTGGGCGGGGCGTCGCCCCAGTCCTCGATCTCGCCGTCGATCTGGATTGTGGGGGGGATCTCTTCGATCACCTGGGCGTCGGGCTGGGGCTGGGCATCGGGCCTGGGCTGGGCATCGGGTTGGGGCTGGGCATCGGGCTGGGCATCGGGCCTGGGCTGGGCATCGGGCTTGATCCACGCATCAGGCGCCAGCTGCGCGTCGAGATCAGGCCGCGCCGCGTCCGGCCACACCTGCGCGTCGCGGCGCCCGAGATCCCAAGACGGCAGAGGCTGGGCGTCCACGACCGGAGGCGCGCGATCAAAATACACGGGGGGGGCGTCATCGAGGCCGTCGCTGAGATCACAGCCCGAGGAGAGGAGGAGGAGCGTGAGAGTGAGCCAGCGCATACGCCTCACCGTTCGTCAAAGCGGCAGAGCTTAGCGCATCCGCGCGTGAGGCGCCTGGATCAGAGCAGCAGGAACAGGGGGAGGACGGCGAGGGAGACGCTGACGGGGATGGAGAGGTTGTCATCGACCCGTTGGCTGTTGAGCTCGACGAAGGCGCCCACGGCGGCGCCGACGATCGCCACGAGGAGGGAGAAGCTCAAGCGCAAGTCGGCGAAGAGGGCCAAGAGCAGCAGGCTGACGAGCAGCGCCGAGCCGAAGAAGGCGGCCGTGCCCTCCCAAGAGCGCCCGTTGGCGAAGCGGTGCTTGCCCCATCGGCGCCCGACGATGCCCGCGATGGGATCAGAGACGCTGAGGACCACCACGCCCAAGGCGGAGATGAGCACGCCCGGCGTCAGGCTGATGATCGCCAGCGCGGTGCAATACCAGGTGGCGGAGTTGACGCGGGTGTACTCATGGGGGTGGGCCATCGGCCCATAGAAGTTCATCAAGCGGCGGTTGAGCTCGGGGTAGCGTCGCCGCAGGCCCTCCATGGACCAGGCGTAGAGCATCGCCGTGCCCGCGATCCACGGGTGGGCCAGCTTGGGCAGCCCGAGGATGATCGCCAAGGTGCCCATGCCCGCCAGGAAGTGAAAGAGCGAGCGGCGGTAGTTGGTGGCGCGCACCGCCGGGACGTGTACGGCGTGGCCGCGCAGGGCCGAGGCGACGGCGGTGTAAGCGGGCTGGAGCTTACCGCGGAAGCTCATCCACTGGGCGCGGATCTCGTGGCTTTGGAGGTTGGGGTGCGGCGCGGCCTTGATCACCTTGACCAGATCGTAAAAGCGCTCTCGAAAGGCGGCCAACTGCTCATCCCCGGCGCAGTGATCAAGCAGCTCGCGCAGCTGCGCCTCGATGGCCTCTAGGCGCTGCTTGAGGGCCTCCTGCATCTCATCACGCCACGCGGTGGGATCGAGCTGCTGAAGGACCCCGTGGAGATCCAGGACGATGTGACGCGCGTCGAGGGCGATCGCGGCGGACATGGGCTAACTCCCGCGATAAATGGGGTCGCGAAGCGGGCAAAAGCAGGCAGTGAGCGCGCCGAGCTTGTTGAGCCTGGAGGGCGCCTCCTTGGCGAGGTGGTTTACACCTCACGGGCCGCTGAGAACAGGAAAAAATCCGCGTAGGCCGGATCTCAAGGCGCTGAGGGGTCAAGGGGCGCTGAGGTGGGCGCTGAGGTGGGCGTGGCGCTTGGCTCAACCGTCAGCGGCGGGGTATCGGCGGGGACATCAGGCCAGGGATCATCCACGTCGAGGATGCCATCTCGATCATTGTCTGGATCGGGGCAGCCATCATCATCCTCGAAGCCATCGACGTCCTCAGGCGCCCACACGCAGCGATCTTGCGTATCAGGCACCCCGTCTTGATCATTATCCAGCTCGGGGCAGCCGTCATCATCCTCAAAGCCGTCCAGATCCTCGGGGTGATTGGGGCAATCATCCACGTCATCCAAGCGCCCATCGCGATCTCGATCGCCCACATCGGGGCAGCCGTCCTCATCGAGGCGCCGGTTATAGATCTCCCGACGGTTGGGGCAACGATCGACGACATCAGGGATACGATCGCCGTCATTGTCGAGATCAGGGCAGCCGTCTTGATCCTCAAAGCCGTCATGATCTTCGGGCCGCGCGGGGCAACGATCGACCTCATCCTCGATCCCATCGCGATCCAGATCGAAGTGGACGGGCGACCAGGAGAGGCCGAGGTTGAGCGCCCACAGTGGGGCGCCTTGATCAACGAGGGGCGAGGTTGTGCGGGTGAGTAAGGCGCGCTGACCGCTGAGGGTGATCAGCCAGCCTGAGCGCCACAGCCAGCGCAGCCCCGCCTCGGCGGTGAGGCGCGCCCCGCCGAGGGGGTGTTGCTGGGCGAGGCCATCGACGAGGAGGCTGAGCTGATCACCATAGAGAGGGGTGGTCCAGCCCGCGCCATAGCGCAGATCCACCACGGGGCCGCGCGAGGCGCAGGGGCTGACCTCGGCGCCGACCATCAGCCGCGCTTGTCCCAGGCCCAGGGTGAGATCGGGGCGCGCCGAGGCCGCGCAGGGCGGGGCGGGCTCCAAGTCCACGATGAGGGGCAGGCGCAGGGCCAGGCGCGCGGCGTCCTCATCCAGCGCGCGGTGCTTGAGCTGGAGGGTGAGCCGCCCAGGTGAGGTCGGGGTCGCTGCCCAGGCCGCGCCCGCCTCCAGATCGGCCCCGCCATAGCGCAGGCTCAGCTGACCGAGGCCTCGGCGCCCGTCCTCCGCGCTGAGCCGCGCGCCCAGGAGGGGGCCCGCCACCAAGCCCGCGCCCTCCAAGAGCAGGCCGCTCTCTCGGCCCTGCGGTGACGGCGCGGCGAGGCCCTGGCTCGCCCAGAGCGCGGCGATGAGGCCCCACGGCGATCCAACTAAAGGTTTCATCCGCTTCACCGAATAGGTCTTGGGTCACGGCATTTATACACAGGCTGGTTGAGGACGGCGATGCGTTGGAGTGGATCATGAGCGTGGAGCCTGGGACAAAGGGGCGCTTTGTCATCGAGCGCCTCCTCGGCGCGCAGGCCCCGGGGCGCTTCTTCCTCGCCATCGACGCGGTGCATGGGGGGCGCGTCACGCTCTTTATGCCCGCCCTCGATCGTGTCGCGCCGGCGAAGTTCGTCGAGCAGATGCAGGCCGAGGTGGAGCGGTGCCGCCCGCTGCGCGGCACGCCCTACTGCACGCTGCGTGAGGTCCTGCTCACCGAGGAGGGCGCCGCCTGCGTGGTCGTCGAGCGCCCCCAGGGCACCCCGCTCTCGGCGCTCTTGAGGGATCAGGGCCACCTCAACATCGATCAAGCCCTCAACATCGGCGTCCAGCTCTGTGATCTGCTCCAGCGGGCGCACGCGGTGGACATCTTCCCGGCGCCCTCAGAGATGAGCAACGTCATCTTGGATCCTCAGCCCGACGGCGGGCTGCGCGCCTCGCTCGTCGATTTAGCGCTGCACCGCGCGGCCTACGGCGCGGGGGTAGAGCGTCAGATCAAGAGCAGCCTCTTCCTCTCCCCTGAGCTGCGTCTCAAGCAGCCCGCAGATCCGCGAGATGACGTCTTCGCCATCACGGCGCTCGTCCACGCCATGATCTTTGGGGTGGCGCCCTCGGCGATGAGCGCCCACGGCCCCGTGGACGGCAGCGGCTGGCCGAGCTTGCCCGGCCAACACCTCGACATCCGCCTGGAGAGCTGCCTGCACACCATCTTGCTCAAGGGCCTCGCCCAGACCCGCGCCGAGCGCTTCCCGCGCGTCGCCGCCCTGGGGCGGGCGTTGATCGGGCTGCGTCAGTTGATGTCCATCTCCGCGCCAGCCTTTGAGCTGCTGGCGGCCACGCGTGGGCGAATGGGGCGGCGGGGGGATCCCTTCGATGGGCTCTCTCAGCCTCGCCCGGCGCTCAACCACGCCCGGCAGGTGCGGGCGCGGATCAACGAGGTGGTGGCCCAGAGCGAGCAAGGCAGCGCCAGCCGCCTGGCGGAGCCCAAGCTCTAAGCCCTCAGCGAAGCCACCGACAGGATCACCCCCAGCGCGATCCCGAGCGCCGCGGCCATCAAGACGCGATGCTCAGGCGGCAACAAGAACGTGATGGTGTGGGCGGGGATCCAAAAGTAGGGGATGGTCTTCTTAAAGACGAAGCTCCACTGCGTCTCCCAGTCCAGCTTGGCGATGATCGCGCGGACCTGAATCGGCTTGAGCAGGCAGGAGAGGCGCCCACCATAAGCGAGGATATGCGCGTCGGTGATCTTATGCGCGGTCATCATCACGGGGGCGTAGATCACGTTCATGGCGCAGCTGATGGAGAAGGCGGTGAGGACCTTGACCACGCTGAGATCGCCGTCGAGGCCCGCGCGCGTCAGCCCCATCTCCCTCAAGAACGCAGGCGTGCCTACGGCGAAGACGATGAAGGCGAACTTGATGGTGAGCCCCAAGAGCCCCCAGATCACCGCCCTGGGGAGGACGCCAAACCCAGGCGCGTGATAGCGCCCGGTGCGGACACGCTGGCCGATCAGCTCACCGAGCGTGGCCAGGAGGGCGAACTTCGCCGCCGCCATGATCATCCCATGCGCCTGGTTAAACGACGTGTAGGCATCAAGGGCCTCGGCGCTCAACGCCAAGGGCGCGCCGAGCCCCAGCAGCAGCGCGGTGAGCCAGAGAGATCGCCGCTCTTCATAAAATCCTCACCTCTCCTCGCCCCAAGGGGCGGCGTAAATGCCATATTTTATTTTTAATTACAATACGTTACGTAAAAAAACGCGCACCTCGATGGCGCCTCGTTTTTTAGGGAACTTTACCCCCCCTTGTTTGTCTGACCGCGCCCCCACACCGCGAAAGGCGCGCACATGAGACGCATCCTGAGGCTCGGGCTCATCCACAACGGCCGCATCATCGAAGAACGCCTGATTCGCCACGGCGGGCACATCTCCATCGGCACCCACCCCCGCTGCACCCTGGTCCTGCCCCCCGGCGCGCCGCTGCGCAGCCACCGCCTCTTCAAGCGCGAGCGCGGCGGCTACACCCTGGAGTACACGGGCGAGATGAAGGGGCGGATCGCCAACGGCGGGCACGTCCTCGATCTGGCGGCGGTGGCGGAGACGGGCTGGGCCAAGCCCACGCGCGCCTATCAACTGGCGCTCAGCGAGGAGGTGCGCGGCAAGCTCCACGTCGCCGGCTACCAGCTCCTCTTCCAGTTCGTCCAAGCGCCCCCCTCCGCCCGGCTCCAGCTCCCCCAAGCGATGCGCCGTGGCCGTGGCCTCGACTGGCCGCTCATCCAGACCCTCGGCGCCAGCGCTCTCGTCCAAGGCGCGCTCGTCGCCGTGATGCTCTCCATGGACCTCCCCAGCGAGCCCGTCCGCCTCTCTGATCTGGATGATCGCTTTCAAACCGTGATCTTCGCCCCCCCGCCCGCGCCAGAGGTGAGCCCCACGACGGAGGCGCCGCCCGAGAAGGACACATTGGGGCCGCCCGCTCAAGCCCCCAAGCCCAAGGCCCCCGCGCCGCGCGCCAAGCCCGAGGCCCCCGCCGAGGCCCCCGCCGCCGCGCCCGCTGAGGAGAGCCCCGCCGCGCGCCAAGCGCGGATCAATGAGCGGATCAAGAATGAGACGGTGCTGGGCGCGCTGGGCACGCTGGGCGACGCCGGGGGGCGCCCCATCGTAGACATCCTCAGCGGCGGCGCCAGCCAGATCTCCATGGAGGACGCCTTCTCAGGGACCACCCGCGTGGCCATGAACACGCCCACTGGCGGGCGTGATCGTCGCCCACATCACCGCGACACGCCCAAGCCCGGCGTGGTGGGCATCGGTGAGGTTAAGAGCGTCTTCGCTAAGGGCCCTGTGCGGCTCCAGCCCAAGAAAGAGCAGGCGGTGACCACCCACGTCGGCCTCGGTGAGCCCAGCGAGCCGGTGGGCGTGGGCGTGCTGTCGGCCAAGGTCATCTCCGCCAAGGTCCGCAGTAAGCTGCCGCAGGTGAAGTCGTGCTATGAGCGTCACCTGGCCAAGACGGGCAAGCTCTCGGGCAAGATCATCGTGGAGTTCACGATCGGCGAGATGGGGCGCGTCACCGAGGCGCGGGTGCTGCGGGGGAGCCTCCAACATGAGGGCCTGCGCAACTGCATCATCCAATACTTCAAGCGACAGATGCGCTTCCCCAAGCCCAAGGGCGGCAGCGTCACCGCGCGCTTCCCGTTTATCTTCACGCCTCAGGGGTAATTTTAATAAAGCCCATCTACGGTTAGCGTATATCGATAATCACAGTGATAGCTCTCATCTGATCCACCATAACGACGCACCTCAATTACATATTTGCCGGAATCATCATAGTTAAATACTTCATCAAAATGAATAATCTCATCACGGCTCTCAGATTCTGTGCTTGAAAGGAGTGAATTATCCTCCCTGCACGAACTCATGTCACGATAAAGAAATAAATCATAATCTCGCCCATTTGGTATGTTTGTCAGTGTAATGTCTATGTTTTCATACAAATTCCATGCTGCGCCAGAGTCTTCGGCGTTAAAACAGTAATAATCTTTTGTATCAAAAATGCTATCAATCGTTGCTTCAAGCACCAGCCCACTTGGGTCAAACTCTCCATTATTTAGGAGATAGCACGCGTCACAGGTGTTATTAGGCTCATAGGCGTCTGGTCGTGTCTGCACCACGCCATCGCAGTTCTCATCGTGCTCATTGCCGCAGATCTCTTCTGTCGGATAAACCGCGTCATGACAAATGTCATCGAGGCGCCACTCGCAGGTGTCACTGCACGTGTTGATATAGAACCCACGCGCGCACTCGCCGATGGGCTCAGGGCCACAGCGATCCTCATCACGATCGCCCGGGTTACACTCGCCCCAACCCTCGCAGGGGCTCCAGTCTGTGTAGACGCAGGCGTCGGTGCAGAGGCGCGTCTGGGTGCCGCAGAGATCGCAGTCACGCATCTCGCTCGTGCCCGGCGCGCAGACACCGCCGCCTTGGCAGGCGCCCCAAGGCCCCCAGTGGCAGGCCTCATCGCAGGTGCGCGCCTTGGCCGAGCAGGCCTCCGCGCAGGCCTCGCCTTCCGTCTCGCCGGGCGCGCACTCCCCCTCGCTGACGCAGGCGCTCCACGCCCCCCAGGCGCAGCCCTCATCGCAGACGCGCACCTTGACCCCGCAGGTCTCACCGCAGGGCTCGCGCGCCTCCTCACCTGGGGTGCAGCCGCCGCCCACGCCGCACGCGCTCCACTCCCCCCACACACATTCATCCGTGCAGCGGCGCGTCTTCTCACCGCAGCCCAGCGGGCACGCCTCCGCCTCGCTGACCCCCGGCTCGCAGACCCCCTCGTTCTTGCACGCCTGCCAATCCCCCCAGCGACACTCTGGCGTGCAGATGCGGCGCTTGGTGCCGCAGGCGCCGCAGGCGATCTCCTCGGCGAGGCCAGGCACGCAGGCGGAGTCGGCCTCCTCGCATGGCCCCCAGGCCCCCCAGACCTCAGTGACGCAGTCGCGCTGGCGATGACCGCAGTGCCCGCAGACCTGCACGTCCACGCCGTCGGGGCCGCAGGCGCAGTCCTCGGGCGCCGTGCAGCCTCCCCAGACGCCCGCCTCGCAGGCCTCGACCCCCGCGCCGCACTGCGTCGAGCAGTCGCGCAGGATCTCCTCATCGATCTTGCCATCGCAGTCATCATCCAGCCCGTTACAGATCTCCTCGGTGGGGATCTGCGCGTCGCAGTCGCGCCATGTGTTCTCACGGCAGACCTCTTCGCCCAAGCCGCACTCCGTCTCACAGGCGCGACGGGCGCCCTCCTCGCAGTCATCGCAGCCGTCATCGATCATGCCGTTGCAGTCCTCATCGACGCCGTTGCCGCAGACCTCTCGTCGGGGGCGGGCGGCGGTGCAGCCGCGCCACTCATTGCCCAAGCAGCGCTCTAGCCCCTCGCCGCACTCAGAGACGCAGCGCTGCTCTTGGCCGTCAACGCAGCCCTCACAGCCCTCATCCGTGACACCGTCGCAGTTATTGTCCACGTCATCGCCGCAGATCTCATAGAGCTGCGGCTGCGGCGCGTTACAGGGTCCAAAGACGCCGAAGCGGAGATCATCGATGAGGCGGCAGCGCTGCACCCCCGCCCCGCAGGTGGACTGGCAGGCGCGCTCCTCATCGGCGTCACACTCCTTGGGGAAGCACTGCCCTTCCAGGCAGTAATGATCCGCTTGACAGTCGGGGTGGGCGCGGCAGGCGAAGGCGCGGCAGGCGCCCTCTACACAGCGCTCACCCACGCCGCAGTCTGCGGCGCAGGCGCTGGCGGTGGAGCAGCGCCCATTGACGCACAGCCCACCCTCGCCGCAGTGGATGTCCTCTTCACACTCAACCTCGGGCGGGGAGGGCTCGGCGCAGGCCAGCACCCCCAACCACAGCGTCCAAATCGAGATGCGTCTCATAGAGCCTCAAGCTTCATCAACGGCGCGAGTCTAACCCAAAGCCGCGCTGAGATCCGTGGCTTTTGGGGCTTGAACCCTGTGCGTGTCTTGGTGATCCTCCCTCCATGCGCTCGCCCCCCCCCCTCTGGCCGCTGCTCTTGACGCTGAGCCTCGCTTATGCGCGCCCCTCGGCGCCGCGCGTGGTGGAGAACCTCACGCAAGGGGTGCGCTTCGCCCCGCCTTTTACGATCTTGGCCGAGGCGCCCTCCAACCCCGACGCGCTCTACCTCGCCAGCGCGCGGGGGCGGCTGTTTACCACCCTCGACGGCGGCGTCAGCTGGGATGAGGTGAGCCTATGGACCGAGCGCAAGGGCTTCTATGGCGCGCGGCGCCCGCAGGGGATGGCCAAGGAGACCCTGTTCTCTTTCCCGCGCGCTGAGCCCAAGGAGCCCACGGTCGGTCACACGATCAAGGCAGAGACGACGGACATCATTGACCGCTTTGAGCCGATCAACGCCGTCGTCCGCGACGAGTTCAACGACATCAGCTACCCCGATCTGGCCGAGGCGCGCCTCGCCGCCCCCTTCGGCTCGCCCAGACCCGCCGGTAACCTCGCCTGGTGGGTGCGCAAGCGCCGGGGCTGGGCCTTGGGCGTCAAGCTCAAGCTCCAGCTCTTTATGCGCGCCGCGCCGCCGACCTCGATCAACTTCGTCAGCCCCCACCCCAAGGACCCGCAGCGCATCCTCGCCGCCACCGATGATGGCCTGCTGTACTCCCGCGACGGCGGCGCCGCCTGGGCGCTCGTCCTCACTGGCGCCAGCCCCGCCGAGCGCACGATCAACCACCTCCTCCGCGCCCCGGATCAACCCAACAAGGTCTACTGCGGGACAGATCTGGGGCTGTATATCTCCCTGGATGGCGGCGAGACGTGGCGGCGCGTCGCCGATCCGATGGCCGCGCGCAGCGACATCCTCTGGATCACGATCCACCCCACCGATCCCCGCGAGATCCTGGCGGCGATGAGCTGGGGCATCCTCAGATCCAAGGACGGCGGTGAGCACTTCAGCCTGATCTTTACCCACTCTTGGCCCGCGCTGAAGTACGTCAATCGCCTGATCTACGATCCTCAAGATCCGCGCCGCGTCCTCGCCGCCACGCGAGACGGGCTGCTGATCAGCGAGGACGGCGGGGGCAAGTTTGAGCGGGGCGGCGGCGCGCTCTTTATCGGCCAGGACATCCGAAGCGTCTCGGCGGGGGCAGGGGGGCAGCTGATCCTGGCGACCCGCCAAGACCTCTGGGCCTCCGAGGACGGCGGGCGCAGCTGGCGGGCGCTCTTATTCGGCGGCGGCCAGTGGATGATCCGCGACGCGCGCTTCTCGATCCACGATCCCGAGGCGATCTGGATCGTCACCGACGCGGAGCTGTTGCGGATGAGGCCCCAGCAGGGGCCGCTGGGTGAGGACATCGTTGAGGCCTTTGAGCGGCTGCGGGCCGGGGAGCCTGATCTCGGCCAGATCATCGCCAGGGCGTTGGCGCGGGCGGGGGTCGATCGCCCCTTCGTCACCGCCTATCGCCAGCGCGCCGCCCTCGCCCAGTACCTCCCCGAGGTCTACGGCGTGGTGGACTGGCTCATGATCGACACGCTCAATGATCGACAAGCCTTCGGCCCCGACGGCTATCACTTCCGCGCGGCGGGGGACATCTCCACGGTGAACTGGATGGTCGGCGCGCGGATGAACCTCTTGGAGGCCTTCTTCACCATGAAGGAGGCCGAGTATGACATGGAGGGCTGGGGCAACCGCGACGCGGAGCGGGGGCTGCGTGAGACGCTGACGAACCTCTATCAAGAGCGGCGGCGCTTGCAAATTCAGGGGCTTGAGCGCCCCAATGATCGCGCCCGCGCCCGCCTTATGCGTGATCTCCGCCTAGAGGAGCTGACCGCCCACATCAACGCGCTGACGGGGGACGCCCTGCCGCGCTTCTCTGCCCTTTAAATCCGCGCTTGGAGGCGCATCCACAGTGAGAACACGGACGAAGATCCCCGCCGCGCTCTGCTTCTTGGGCTTGATGAGCCTCATGGCGCGCCCCGCCGTTGCCCTTGAGTTTGATGATCCCGAGGTGCAAGCCGCGCTGGCGGAGCTGAAGGCGGAGCCGAGCATCCAAGATGTCCAGGCGGCGGCGCTGCGCTTCTTTAACCTCGATCCCAGCACCGTCAGCTCGATGCGCACGCGGGCGAGCTTTAAGGCGCTGCTGCCCGATGTCACGGTGCGCTACGCCAACCGCGACAGCACCGTCAACGCCAACAAGTTTGATCTGATGCTCTTCCCCGGCGAGGACCCCGCCAACATCGACGACGCCAACGCCGCCGCCCAGGAGATTCAAGTCTCGGGCACCTGGAGCCTGTCGCGGCTGGCCTTCAACCCCGAGGTGCTCGACGTCGGCTCCCTGGCCGTGCTCCAAGAGGGCGTGCTCAAGGAGATCACGCGGCTCTACTACACCCGGCGGCGGCTCCAGGTGGATCTGATCCTCGACCCGCCCAAGGACGGGGCGACGCGGCTCTCCAAGACGCTGCGCATCGAGGAGATGACCGCGACCCTTGACGCCATGACCGGCAACCTGTTTGCGCGCTATCAAGCGCGCTTAGACCGTCGTGACGCCCGCCGTGGCGGGCGCTGAGGGGGCGCGGGTGGTCGAGTACATCAGCCGTGAGGGCTACCAGCGTTTACAGGCGGAGCTTCAGCGCCTCTTGAGCCGTGAGCGCCCCACCGTGGTCAACCAGGTGGCCGCCGCCGCCGCCGAGGGGGATCGCAGCGAGAACGCCGAGTACATCTACGGCAAGAAGCGCTTGAGGGAGATCGACAAGCGCATTGAGCTCCTCAATCGGCGTGTCCAGATCCTCCGACCCCTTGACGGGCCGCGCCGCCTTGATCGCGTGGACGTCCTGAGCTGGGTGGTGGTGGAGGACGACGATGAGGTCAAGCATGCCTACTGCTTGGTCGGCGCCGATGAGACGGACGCCAAGGAGGGGCTGATCTCCTATCACTCCCCCGTGGGGCAAGCCCTCCTTGGCCGTGAGGTCGGCGATGAGATCCGCGTGCGCATCCCCAAGGGGACCATCGAGCTGGCCGTGATCAGCATCCACGCCACTCGCCCGCCGGTCTGAGCCTGGACCTCGCTAGATCGGGATCTCCGTGCGCGGGCGCACCTTCTGAGCTTTGCGCAGCCCCTCGACATAGGCCGTCACCTCGCCGATCGTCTCGGTGAGGACCAGGTGCCGGGCGAAGAGGTGGGTGTCGGCGACGAGATCCAGATCAAAGAACCACATCATGTTCATCAGCGGTGAGATCCAGACCTGCGGCCCCAGCTCGCCAAAGTGGCCGCTCATCGCCTTGAAGATGCAGCTGTGGACGTGGCTGCGCTTCTGCCCTCGCTGGTTCTGAAAGACATACTCCAGCGCGCTGAGGTAGGCCGCGCCGCCCTGCGTTTGCTTGAGCAGGCTGGCGGCGCCTAAGAAGCCGCCGCGCTCCGTGAGGTGCGCGATGCGCTCCAAAGCCTGGGCGTGCGGGATGCCATCGCGCAGCTCTGTGCCCATGCCCACGCAGGTGAGGAAGCGGTGCTTGACCTTGGTCTGGCGCACGGCCATCAACGAGGCCAGATCCTCAGACGGGGTGCCCAGGTTCGTCTCGTCGCCCCTCAAGAGCGCGTCGATGCCACCATCCACCAAGATGATCGCGTCCAGATCCAGCTCCGTGGAGAGGCGCTGGTAGTGCTCCGCCAGCGTCGCCACCCCCGCCTTGTCAAAGAGCCACACGCGCCGCTCACGCCCCCCACGCGCCGACCACCACTTCGCCAACCAGGC
The DNA here is from genome assembly GCA_018813065.1 of Myxococcota bacterium. Taxonomy (GTDB): domain Bacteria; phylum Myxococcota_A; class Bradymonadia; order UBA7976; family UBA1532; genus JAHJCH01. The sequence goes on along the minus strand of JAHJCH010000182.1, from coordinate 6,903 downwards.
CTCCGGGCAGTAGGCGTCAGGGCGGGCGTCCTTGGCGGAGGTGGGGTAGAGCCCAGGGCTGAAGGGCTGGAGGTGGCGCGTCTGGCTGAAGGTCAGGCTGGCGAGGTGGACGGTGCGGCCCATCGCCTCCAGCTCCGCCAACAAGGGCACCGCGCCGAGGACATCGTAGCCCCCTCCCGCGCCCGCGATGAGGATCCGCCGCGCGTGGGAGAGCTGCTGGAGGATGGGGTCGATCAGCTTCATTTCAACCTTGTCGAGTCCGCCCCGCGTCAGCCACTGCGCCTAGAGCGGCAGCTCAAAGTCAATCAGCACGCGGTCCTTGAGCTTAATCGCTCCAAGCAGGGCTTTAAAGGGCGGGATGCCCCAATCGCTGGGCTTGATCTCGACCTGCGCGGAGAGGACACCCGCCTCCACCCGCCCGTCAAAGCGCACAGGCGCGCGGCGCCCCTTCATGGTCAAGGTGCCCTCCACCCGCCCGCCGTTGATCTTGCCCTCGAAGAGGATCTCTGGGTGCTTGGCGGTGTCGAGGATCTTCTGGCGGATGTTCTTGTCGATGTCCTTCCAGTCCTTGTCGCTGAGGCCATCGGCGTGCAACGCGCCGTCGCGCATGACGCCATCGCCGATGAGGCTGTCGGGCCAAAAGCGGCCCGTGACCTGGGCGCCATCACGGCTCAGCTCAAAGCGCTTGAGGCTGAAGCGCAGGTCATGGGCGACGCTGGAGAGGAGGCCGTCTTTGAAGGTGAAGATGTGAAAGCGGGGCTCACTCATATTCGTCATCTGCTCCGGGGAAGAGGTCGTTGAGATCGTTGAGATCATTGATGTTAAGGGCTGGCTCAAGCTGCATGGGGCGCTCTATGGGGGTGTGGCGCTGGGTAGACCAACCCTTGGGGGTCGCGCGATGCGCGGGCTTGTCGGTGGAGCCTGAGCCGCGCGCAGGCGTCTCGCTTTGGAGGAGGAAGCCCAGTGAATCATGGGGCGTCGGCGTGGTGGGCTGGGTGGGGGGGGTGTGCTCCAAAGGATAGTCCTCCATCTGAAGCCAGCGCGGCCATGTCGCCTTGAGCGTGCCCTCCCTGCGCATAAACCGCAGCGTCTCGATCAGGCGCTCGGGGTTGCCGTCCGCCGCGTAGATGGCGTTGAGCCTGTGCGTCTCATTGAGCAAGGCCAGATCGATGAGGATCTTGTTGAGGCTCATCTCGTCCAAGGCGCTGATGCGCTTGATCGCCGCCGCCAGCCACTTGGGCGGGGCGCCGCCGCTGACCTGGCTTGAGCGGCTGGTGATCAGCACAAGGGTCGGCAAGCGATACGCGCGCAGGGCATCGACGACCGCCAGCGCGCCCATGTCCAGCCGATCCAGCGCGTCGAGCACCAAGAAGAAGGGCCGCCCCCCCGTGGTGACCTTGATGAAGTGGGCGAAGTATCGCCGCGCCTCCTCACGCTGTGTGCCCTCCACCAGCCAGTTTAAGAGCGGCGTGAGGTGGATCTCCTTCTTGAGCCCATGACCCTCAAGCCACCACTTCATGTGCTCGCGCTGGGCGTCCCTCGGCAGCCCAATGGACCCGGCGATGGAGAGGGCCACCACGCGCATATCATGCTCAGGCTCCCAGCGATGCCAGTGCCCATCCAGCCGATGATCGGCCAGATAAGGCACCAGCAGCTCTTGGGCGAGGCGGCTCTTGCCCACGCCCTGATCCCCGACGAGGACCAAGACCCCAGGCGCGGGCTGGAGCATCCAGTTCTCAAAGCCCCGCCGCAGCTGGCTCATCACGCGCTGGCGCCCCACGAACTTGGGGGGGCGCAGCGGCGGCTCCATGGCCCGCATCTCCAAGCTCGCCAGATCAAGGGAGGCCTCAGAGCGATCCACGTGCGCGCGACGCTGCTCACGCAGCACCTCGATCTCATCGTCGGTGTGCTCGGAGTGGCGCGGGGAGAGGGGCGGCGGGGTGGCGTGCTCAGGGCGCGCGGGGCTGATCAGCTCATAGGGGCCCTTGAGCGTGGCGGCGAAGGCGCGCCGCGCGTCATTGGCGTGGGTGAAGCGCTGAAAAGGATCAGGGTGCGTCATGCGCTGGAGCAGCTCGCTGAGCCCCTTGGGGGTCACATAGCCGGGGCGAGGCTGGAGCGGCGGCGCGGCGCGGTCGAGGCGGATCATCAAGGACTGAACGGGGCTGGGCGCCCAGAAAGGCAGCCGCCCACAGATCATCTCGTAGAGGACGATCCCGAAGCAGTAGAGATCGGTCCAGGGGCCGATGCGGCGGCGGTTGCCGGTGGCCTGCTCTGGGGCGGCGTAGTCTACGGTGCCGAGGAGATCGTAGGCGGAGGTGCCGCTGCGGGCCTGATCGCGCAGCTGGGCGACGCCAAAGTCGAGCAAGATCGCCTCATTGCGCCCATCCACGAAGATGTTATCGGGCTTGATGTCGCGGTGAACCACGTTATGGGCGTGGGCATAGGCCAGGGTCTCTAAGATCTGATCCGTGACCGCCCACAGCGGGTTCCAGTGGTTCCACGTCGCGGCGATCTCATGCAGCGGCTTGCCATATTGAAGCGTCATGACGAAGAACAGGCCCATCACCGGATCGGAGCCCGCGTCGATGAGCGGCACCACCCGAGGGTGATCCAGCCGCGCCATCACCTTGATCTCACGCTGAAAGCGCAGCTCGGCGGCGGGGGCGCCGGCGATCGAGGCGCGCAGGATCTTGACGGCCACGCTCTGCCCTGTCAGCAGATCGTGGGCTTGCCAGACCTCGCCCATCCCGCCCACGCCGAGGCGATTGAGCAGGGCATAGCGCTCGGCCACCAGCAGGTCAGGGCGGCTAGACTCTTCTCTCAACGACAAACCTCATCTCTGCGCAAGCCGAGGGCTAATCCACCGCCTCGCCGACGTGGCTGAGCACCATCAAGCGGATCTCCGTCATGTCCTCGATGGCGAAGCGCAGCCCCTCGCGCCCCAGGCCAGAGGCCTTTACGCCGCCGTAGGGCATGCTGTCCACCCGCATCGACGGGACATCGTTGATGATCACGCCGCCGACCTCCAGGTGCTTAAAGGCGTAAAAGGATTTGTGGACATCGGCGGTGAACACGCCCGCCTGAAGCCCATAGTCCGAGTCATTGACGATCTGGCACGCCACGGCGAAGTCGTCGTAGGGCTCAACGCAGAAGACTGGGCCGAAGACCTCCTCGCGCTGGAGGCGCGTGTGCTTGGGCGCCCCTTCGACGATGGTGGGGGGGTAGAAGCGCCCAGCCTGGGCGCCGCCGCAGAGGACGCGCCCCCCCTCAGCGACGGCCTCATCCACCCAGGTGGCCACGCGCTCGGCGTCCTTGAGGGTGATCATGGGGCCGATGAACGTGTCCTCTTGGCGCGGATCGCCCATCACCAAGGCCCGCGCGCGCTCGACCAGCCGGGGCAGCAGATCAGCGTAGATCTCGCGATGAATCAAGACACGCTGGACGCTGATGCAGCTCTGCCCGCTCTGGTAAAAGGCCCCGGCGGTGATGCGCGCCGCCGCCCGCTCCAGATCCACGCCCTTGTCCACGATGCAGGCGGCGTTGCCGCCCAGCTCAAGGACGACCTTCTTTTGCCCCGCGCGGCGCTTGAGATCCCAGCCGACCTCGGGGGAGCCCGTAAAAGACAGCAGCTTGAGGCGTGGATCCTCGGTGAAGGCCGTGGCCGCCGCGCGGTCGGCGGGCAGCACGCTGAAGGCGCCCTTGGGCAGCCCCGCGTCGGCGAGGATCTCGGCGATCATCAGGGCGCCGACGGGCGTCAACGAGGCGGGCTTGAGCACAAAGGGGCAGCCCGCGGCGATGGCCGGGGCGATCTTATGGGCGGCGAGGTTGAGCGGGAAGTTAAAGGGCGAGATAAAGCTGACGGCGCCGATGGGCACGCGGCGCCAGATGGCCTCATAGCCCTCGGCGCGGGGGGATATGTCGAGGGGTTGATACTCGCCATAGATGCGCACGGCCTCCTCGGCGGCGATGCGGAAGGTGTCGATGGCGCGCAGGACCTCCACGCGGGCGTCCTTGATGGGCTTGCCCGCCTCCACGCAGAGGATCTGGGCCAGCGCCTCCTGATCGGCCTCTAGGCGCTCAACGACGCGCATCAAGATGGCCTGGCGCCGCCACGCTGGCAGCGCGGCCATGGCCCCTCGGGCCTCCACGGCGGCGGCGATGGCCGCGTCGATGGTGTCCGCGTCGGCGAGGGCCACCTCGGTGACCGGCTCGCCGGTGTACTTGGAGGTCACGGTGAGGGTCTGGGCGGTGTAGACAGGCGCGTTGGCGAGGTAGAGGGGGTAACGGGCGCGCATGGTGATGTGCTCTCTCGCTGTGGGATCGCGCGCCATGATGACACGCGGGGGGCCTGGGCGCGCCTGAAATCAGGCAGCGCGGCTCGCGCGCCGACTCACTTTGAAGGCGCGTTGAGCGCCGTGGCGAAGGGGATGTCCACCGCCGAAGCCAAGAGATCCAGCGGCCCCACGCCCGCGAGGGCCGCCCGCAGCGCGATGACGTGCGTCACCTCGCAGCCCAAGATGTCCCCGGCGGCGAGGCGCAGCTGCTCCTCCTTGTACTGGCCGATCTGGGAGAGGTAGGTGTTGACCGCCTGCGTCTCCAAGACCTGCGCTGTGGTCAGGATCTCCAGATCCCCCTCCATTGGGGGCATGTTCAGCGTGCTGGGATCGATGGCCTCGGGGATGGGCGCCCCCAGCCGCTGGAGGTGGGCGTGGGCCGACTCGATGTGCAGCAGGTGATGATCGCGAAACAGCTCGGCGACGAAGCGCACCTCCGCTGAGAGCGCGGGGATGACCATGTTATAGGCGCTGACGGCCACGCCCTCCATGGTCGCCTCGGTGATCAACAGGTTGACGTCGATCTGACGATCCCCCGTGGTGGGCAGCGGCGCGTCGAGCTGCGCCTTGGCCTTGGACGTACAGGCGCTGAGCGCGAAGGCGGTGGAGCCCAGCGTGAGATCCCTCAGCAGGCGACGACGGGTGGTGTCGAGCTTGCGGCTATGGTGTATGGCGAACATTAAAACGTCCCCACGAGCCCGGTGTGGAGGATGTGCTCATCCCCATAGTCATTGAAGGTCCAATACTCATAGTTGAGCTTGAGCTTGATCCGCTCGGCGGGGCTGTAGTTGAGCCCGCCGGTGTAGCGCAGGATCTCGCTCTTGGGGCTGTAGGTGTTGCCCAAGGGCACCGGCCCCGCGCGGCGGATCCCATCGAGGCGAATCAGCCAGTCCAACCCGCTGACGGCGGGGCCGTCGAGCTGCGCGTAGAAGCCCTCGCGCTGGGTGAAGAGATCGACGAGCTGTTGGCGATAGCGCGCGGGCGTGTCGGGGATCTCCGTGCGCCGAAAGAGCGCCTCGCCGCGCAGGTTGACCCGCCCAAAGCGGGCGTAGAGATCCACCCCCCCCATCGTCCAGCTCAGCTCATCCTCGTCGTCATAGGTGCCATGCAGCCCGCTGGCGCCGATGGAGAGCCAACGCCAGAGCTTGAAGGGCAGCGTGGGGAAGGCCAGCGAGAGCCGCCCGCCCACCACCGGCGTGCGGTTGTTATCGGCCCAGTACTCCGTGCGGCTGCGGATAAAGTCCAGATCCCCCGCGCTGCCCTTGAGCCCCGCCACGGCATAGAGGTGGTAGGTCAGCTCGGCGAAGTCCCCTCTGAGGAGGCCATAAACCTCAAGCCCTTGATCCGGGTAGGGCTCGGGCAGCAGCGCCAGGTTGTAGTCATCGCGGCGCAGCATCCGGCCCATGGCGTAGGGCAGCGGCTTGGTGGTGGAGGCGTGGTTGGCGGGATCGTAGCGGAGGTAGAACTCCCCGAAGGGCACCGGGAGGCGCCCCGCGCGCACACCAAACGTCTCCGTCGGCGCCCAGTCCAGGTAGGCCATGTCTGCCTCAATGCCGTGGCAGCCGTGACAGAGCTTGACGTGGGCGCTGACCGTGTCGCTGGCCTCGGCGACCATCTTGACGCTCGTCTCCGCGTTCATGCCCAAGACCGTGCTCGGCAGCGCGCGGCGATCCTTGGAGAAGAGGGTGGGCTGGTTGAGGTAGACGCTGCCGGCGACGTTGATGTCACCCAGCACGCTGATCAGGGCCAGGAGCGTGATCATGGCGCGCCTCGCGCGCCGTCGGCGATCCAGTCCACGATGAGCTGAAGCGAGGCGGCGTCCAGCCGGGTGGTGTTGAAGGGCATCCGTGCCCCAAACGGCGGCGGATCTTGGAGCTTTTGAAGGAGCAGGCTTTGGCAGGGATCGCCCGGCGCGATGAGGGCGCCCTCATCGGCGTTGCGGCTGCCGCGCATCAGGGCCTCATAGCTGGAGAGATCGAGCCCGCCGAGCGTCTGGCCGAAGCCGCCCGGGACTGTGTGGCAGCCACAACGTTGATCAAAGATCTCCGCCTGCACTCGCGCGTAGCTGACCGCCTCCCCCGAGGGGGTCAAGGCGCAGGCTTGACCGTTGAGATCCGCCCGCGTCGCGCCCACCTCAGGATCAAGCTCGCCGCAGCCCAGGGCCAGCGGCGCCATCAAGAGAAACACCTTCGCGCTCATCGCGCCTCCATCTTCAAGGGGAGGGTCACCTCCACCTGCCCAGTGTCGGGGCGCCGACCCAGCCGCCCCAGGCGCTTGACGCCTTGAACCCCGCAGGCCAGCAGCGCCGGGTCGCCGCGCCCCCCCACGTCGATAAAGAAGCCATCGCCGTCCACGGTGAAGACCACCTCGGCGCGCCGCCCTGCGGGGATCGTCGCGGCGCAGGCGCGGATGTCGCCCTCGGCGGCCTTGAGCCGCGCGTTGACCTGCCGATCAGAGGCGCCGCCCTTGACGCGCGCGCGGCTAAAGCTGAGCTGGCCGGGCTGGGCGGCTTGGCGCGCGGCTTCTTCGCGCTTGGCGGCTTGGCGCGCGGCCTCTTCGCGCTTGGCGG